>JBBQSM010000230.1:0-5741 GCA_038234895.1 Gemmatimonadales bacterium | reverse complement strand
ATAACCGCCGGGGATTCGAACAGCAGTACCGCCGAGAACTCGCGCGCGCTGCCCGCACGCAAACCGACGTCGCGCTGCTCGCGGTCGATCTCGACTTCTTCAAGCGGGTGAACGACGGCTACGGCCATTTGGTTGGCGATCAGGTGATCGCCGAGACCGGCGAGCTTCTCCGCGCGAGTGCGCGTACGGACGACGTGGTTGCCCGTATCGGTGGTGAGGAGTTCATGATTCTCGCGCCCAACACCTCGGCCGCCGGCGCGCAGCAGCTCGCGTTGCGCGTCCTTGAAGCGTTCCGCCGCCGAACCTTCGGCGAACCCAAGGCAAAGGTCGCGGTCACGGTGAGCGTGGGCGTCGTGTCGGACACGGTACCCGACGAATCGATTGCCGAGGCGCTACGGGCTCGAGCGGACGAGGCGCTGTACGCCGCGAAGCGTAGCGGCCGCAACCGGGTTGTTCTCTGGTCGCATGGCCTCGACGCCATACGACTGGGGCAGACCAGCGGGGAATTCCCGCCGGTGAAGCCCTAGTTACCGCACGGTCATCGTCCCTTCGCTGACCAGCACCGTCGCGCCACCCACGCGCACCGCCTCGATCGTGCCGCCACGTTTGCTGGCCTCGATGTACAGTCGACTGGGACGACCCATTTCTACGCCCTGCGCGACTTCCCAGGTGAGCAGCCCGTCGCGCGGTGTGCGCTTAGCGAGATAGCCCGCCAGACAGGCGTTAGCCGAGCCCGTGGCCGGGTCTTCCGGCACAGTAGAGCCGGGCACGAACACGCGGGCCCGGATGTCACACCCGCGCACGTGCGCCGGCAGCAACGCGTCATGAAGTGCATCGCCTCCGTGTCCGCGTGCCATCGCGAACACCATCGGCCACGCGGCCCACTTGCCCTTGAGTACGGCTTCCCAGGCGTCGGGTCGCAGCTTCGCGCGCTCCACCGCCTCTACACTGGTGAGCGCAATCACCTGAAAGGGCAGGCCGCAACTCACGCCAGTGGGCGCATGCACGCCGCCCACGAGATCCGACGCCGACAACGACAGCATACCGGCGAGCGCGTCAAGATCGGTGACCTCCGCGCGCTCCTCGGGCAACTGCGCCGTGGTGAGCTGCGCATGCACCGGCACCCCGTTCACGAGCGTCACGCGCACCGGCACCGGGCCGACGTTCTCGCCCAACACCAGCGTCATCTCGCTCCCTACCGCTGGTACCTCACCACTGGCAACTAGCACATGCGCCGTGCCAATCGTGGGATGGCCCGCGAACGGCACTTCGAGTTCCGGTGTAAAAATGCGCACCCGCCGCGTGTGCGACGGATCTTCCGGCGCGAACACGAACGTCGTTTCCGCGTAGTTGAATTCCCGCGTGATCGCCTGCAGCGTCTCGGTGGGAAGCCCCTCCGCACCGAACACCACGGCGAGTTGGTTGCCCGTGAACGGCTCGGAGGTGAAGACGTCGCAGGTGATGAAGCGAAGGGTGCGCATAAAAACAGTATGGGGTACGGAGTAAGAAGTACGGAGTACGGGGTACGGGGTACGGGGTACGGAGTCGCGGTCAGCGCGTCTTCACTCCCTACCCCCTACTCCATACCCCTTACTGCTTTTCCCCAAGAAACGGATATCTCCAATCCAGCGGACTCGAAAATGTTTCCTTGATATTTCGCGCGCTCACCCAGCGCATCAGGTTGAGCTTCGATCCCGCTTTGTCGTTGGTGCCCGACCCGCGCGCGCCACCGAACGGCTGCTGACCGACCACCGCACCCGTCGGCTTGTCGTTGATGTACAGATTGCCCGCGCTCTGACGGAGCACGCTCATCGCTTCGCGTACCGCCCCGCGGTCGCGCGAGAAGATGGCGCCCGTGAGCGCGTACGGTGACGTCGTGTCGACCAAGGTGAGCGTCTCACGCCACATCTCATCGTCGTACGGATGGATCGTGATCACCGGGCCAAACAACTCTTCGCACAACATGCGATGCTTCGGGTCACTCGTCTCCACGATCGTCGGCTCGATGAACCAACCCTTCGAATCGTCATAGCCGCCGCCCGCCACAATCGTCGCCGACGTTTTGGCGTCGTCGAGATAGCCCTTGAGGCGATTGAACGCCTTTTTGTCGATCACGGCGGCCACGAAGTTCGAGAAGTCGCGCACATCGCCTTGCTTCATCTCGCCCATCATCGTGATGCAGCGCGCCTTCACGTCAGGCCACATCGACTTCGGCACGTAGGCGCGGCTGGCCGCCGAGCACTTCTGTCCCTGGTATTCGAAGGCGCCGCGCACGATACCCACGGCCACGGCCTGTGGGTCAGCGCTCGGGTGCACCACGATGAAATCCTTGCCGCCCGTCTCGCCCACGATGCGCGGGTACGATTTGTACGTGCCCATGTTGGAGCCGATCGTCTTCCACATGCTGTTGAACACGCTCGTGGAGCCGGTGAAGTGCACGCCAGCCAGATCGCGGTGCGCCAGCGCGATATCAGAAATCATGGCCGCATCACCAGGGATGAAGTTGATCACTCCCGGCGGAAGTCCAGCCTCTTCCAACAGCTGCATCGTATACCACGAGGACAACAGCGCCGTGGCCGACGGCTTCCAGATCACCACGTTGCCCATCATCGCTGGCGCGCTCGGCAGGTTGCCGCCGATCGCGGTGAAGTTGAACGGCGTGACCGCATACACGAAACCTTCCAGCGGGCGGTAATCCAGCTGGTTCCACATGGTGTGGTCAGACAACGGCTGTTCGGCATACAAATCCTGCGCGAATTGCACGTTGAACCGCCAGAAGTCGATCATCTCGCAGGCGGCATCGATCTCGGCCTGATGGACCGTTTTAGCCTGCCCCAGCATGGTCGACGCGTTGATCGTGTCGCGCCACGTTGTGG
Organism: Gemmatimonadales bacterium; assembly: GCA_038234895.1. GTDB lineage: Bacteria > Gemmatimonadota > Gemmatimonadetes > Gemmatimonadales > Gemmatimonadaceae > Gemmatimonas. Next base: position 2,865 of record JBBQSM010000230.1, on the reverse strand, counting down.
TGAGTAGCTCAGCGGCGCGCAAAAAGACGGCCGCCCGATCTTCCCAGCGCCAGCTCGACCACTCGGCGTACGCGGCGGCGCTCGCCGCAATCGCTTCGTGCACGAGCTCCGGCGTGGCCTTGTGATACGTGGCCAAGACGTGCTGGTGATCGCACGGCATGGTGACCGTACCGAGATTGCCCGTGTGAATGCGGCGACCGCCGATCACGATGGGAATCTCCACCGTCTCGGCCGCCATGCGGTCAAGACGGAGCTTCAGGTTCTTCGTTTCAGCGGACGACGGCGCGTAGCTGCGCACAGGCTCGTTCGCGGCGACCGGCACGCGACGCGTGCCATCGAAGGCGGCAAAAGACATCAGACGTTCTCCGAGAGGGCAGGATGAGGAACCCGAAAGCTAGCGTCATGGGGATCTTGCAGTAGCCTTCCTTCATGGCTGAACCACCCGCTCGTACGCCCGCCCCGTTGGGAATCCCACGACGGATTCCGCGCCGCTGCTCCCGGAACCGTCGTTTCCGGTCAATCGCGGCCGTTGCCGCCGCGCTGCTCTGTTCGGCGTGCGAGAGGCCCGTCGTGAGCTGGGTCGATGCCGAGGCCGTGGCCACTGACCTCCCGTCGCCACTCGTCTATCCACCGTTCGTCGCCACGGACTCCACGCTGGAGGCCGCCACGCCCTACGCCGACTTCCTGCTCACGCAGGATCTCTGGCGTGAGGCCGGAGGCACCAGCCTGCTTGAGCCGACCATCAGCGCGATGCCGGAGGCGAAGGAGTCGGTGGAGAATCACGCCACATTGCCGCCCGTTCAAACGGCGCCAGCGCCGATGACGTTGCTTGGCAACGGCAGCGCCCCCGCCGATGCGATGCGATGCGCTCGCTCACTCCGCATCGTATCGGCCGGCGCGCGCGGGCAGGTCGCGGTGTGGTGGAGTCGAGGCGCTGGTGGGCGTGTGCTGCTCGCCGCGGCGTGGAGAGATAGCATACAGACCGCGACGTCCGATTCGGCCGCTGTTGCCGTTGCCGGCGCGCCAGTCGTGGCCGCCGCTGGCGCTTGGCGCGGACCGATCCTGGTTGATTCGCTCGATCAAGGCCCCGGTGACGCGCAAGCCGCCGATCGCGGTGCCTATGGTTGCGCCCGCCCAGCCCCCAGTGTCGCCGTCGACAAAAAGTACGGATACGTCCATGTGGCCTACGCACTCACAGGCCCCGAGGGCCCAGGGGTGTTCTATGCGCATCAGATGGACCCACGGTCGCAGTTTGAGCCGCCCGTGGCGATTTTGTATGGCGAACGACTGGGCGACGCGCGCGTGGCGGTGGACGGCGACCTCGTCGTGGTCGTCTACGAAGATCCCAACAGTGGGCTTGATCGCCGGAAAATCGGTCTCGCGGTGTCGCGGACATCGGGCCATCTCTTCGAAGACCGGCTCACCGCCAGCGGCGGGATCTCAAATGCTGAAGATCCGCACGTGCTCGTGCGCGGTCGCGCCGTGGTGGTCGGGTGGAGCGAAACGGCCGCCGGGTCCGATGCGATGTTCCGGTTGCGTCGCGCCCGCGTGGAGCGCTGAACAATGCCGCTACTTTTCGGTGCGCATTGTATCGATACGGGTGGCATCCCGATGGCGGCGCGCCGCGCGGGCAAGGGCGGCATGCAGGCGCTGCAGATTTTCAGCGCGATCCCGAAGTTCTACAATGACAAAGTCGGGGTGAAGCCCGATCGACTCGCGCGGTATCAGGAAGCGCTTGCCGAGGCCGGGATCCGGCCAGAGCACGTCATTGTGCACGCCGCGTACGTGATCAACAGCGCGACGCCCGACGAGGAGAAGTGGAATCGTGCCGCTGCGGCCCTTGCCAAGGAATACGAGCGCTCGACGGCGCTCGGAGTGGCCGGTGTGTGCTTTCACCCCGGTGCCGCCACCGATGGCGACCGCGACGCGGCGATCGCCCGTGTGTCGGAGGCCATGCGTCGTGCGTTGGCGGCGGTTCCCGCCAGTCACACCCGACTGCTGATCGAGAACACCGCCGGTGCCGGCACCACGGTGGGGCGCACCCCGGAAGAAGTCGGTGCGATGCTCCGCGGTATCCCGACGGCGGATCGTGCGCGCACGGGCTATGGACTCGACACCTGCCATCTGTTCGCATCGGGGTATCCGATCGCGACGTCGCGTATCGAGCTGACTCGGGTGCTTGATGAGTTCGAAGCAGCTACCGGCGAACCGCCGGCGTTTTTCCATCTGAACGACAGCGAAGGCGCCCTTGGCTCGAATCGCGACCGGCACGCCCTCATTGGCAAAGGACTGATCGGCGCCGATGCCTTCAGTTGGTTGCTGCATGACCGCCGCGCGCAGGGGATCCCCCTCATCCTCGAGACGCCGCAGGAGCACGCCGATCGTGCGGACGACGACGACACGCCCGATCCCTGGGATCTGCGCTCGCTGGCGCTGCTGCGCACGCTGGCGGCGGAGCCGCCGCGCGATTGAGCGGCGTGGCCACTGGGGGTGTTGTGCGGCGGATCACCGCTTTGGCGATGGCCGCAGCCGCGCTGGCCTGCGAGCCCCGTACGGCGTCGTCACACGCCGCGGGCGACCTGCCTGTCGCGCGCAGTGAGGTTCGACTCGTGGTGGATAGCACGGTGACACTCGCCGGCGAGTTCGCGTTGCCGACGCCACGTGCGTCGGCGGCGATTCCAACCGTGCTCTTGCTGAGCGGATCCGGTGCGCAAGACCGCGACGGTGCGCGAACCGAGCTGCCGGGCTACCGCCCGTTCTCCGATATCGCCGACACGTTGGTGGCCGCTGGCTTCGCGGTGTTGCGACTCGACGACCGAGGGGTTGGCGCCTCTACGGGTCGCTTCAACGGAGCGACCACTGAAG
>JBBQSM010000229.1:0-5749 GCA_038234895.1 Gemmatimonadales bacterium | reverse complement strand
GGAGGGCGGCGCAACGCCGAACAGGCCGCGCAGGTGGTCGAGGCGTTCCGAAGTATTCGAATGAACGTGCGCTACGCGGCGGATCCGGCGCGCCCGCTGACCATGACCATCACAAGCCCTGGCCCGAACGACGGCAAGTCGCTGATCGCGTCGAATCTCGCCTTGTCGTTCGCCGAGTCCGGCGCGCGCACCCTGCTGATCGATGGTGACCTGCGACGCGGCGAGCTTGCCAAGACGTTCGGTGTACCCAAGAAGCCCGGGCTGGTGGAGTATCTCGACGGCACCGCGCTGATCGCCGAAGTGCTGCATCCGGTGCAGTCGCATGCCAATCTGACGATCATTCAGGGTGGTGCGCGGCGTCGTCGCGCGCCGGAGCTGCTGGCCACACCACGGCTCTCGCAGATGATCAGCCAGATGGCCGCGGAGTTTGATGTGGTGATCGTGGATTCGCCGCCACTCGGCGCGGGCTTTGACGCGTTCGCGCTGGCGACGGCCACCGGTAACCTGGCGCTGGTGCTGCGCTCGGGGATGACCGATCGGCGGATGGCGGCAGCGAAGATGGCCACGGTGGACACGCTGCCGGTCCGGGTGATGGGCGCCATCCTGAATGGCATCAAACTGGACGGTGTCTACCAGTACTACTCGTACTATCAGGGGTACGCGGCGGAGGACGAGGTGGAGGACGTGCGCCTCGTGGAAGGAGAGAAGGGACAGGTGCCCGCCGTTGTTTCGCGGAGCTGAATCACCGCGTCTGTTCCCGCCAGCCGTTATTCTTCAGGTCGGCAACTGTTGTACAGAAACCGTATCACATGTGGTGTCGTCGCAACAGAAAGTTGCGACGTGGGCCAGATAAGTCCTTTCCCGCTTCGACAATTCGATGACTGATAGCGCATTGTGTGTCACGCGATGGCCGCGGATACGCAACGAACGATTGACTCCGGCGACCGGTGGGCGCGCACTCCGTGGCCTCGTGGCGCTCGCGTTCGCGGCGGTGCTTGGCGCCTGCTTCGGGGGCGGCCGGGTCGAAACGGCGGCTCCGTCGGAGAGCACCTCCCAGCGCGCCACTCGCACGTCCCTGACGGCGCGACTGGAGACCATCGACCGTGAACTCGCGTCGGGCGCCGCTCGTGGGAAGAACGGTACCGCGTTGTCCGCCGAGGCGGCAACGATCCGGGTTCGGTTGAAGGACGGCGACTTCCGTCCCGGCGACCGCTTTTTGGTCAACATCAGCCAGTCCGGAGTGACCCGCAGCGACACCGCCTCCATTCGCGACAGTTTGATGGTTACTCTGGTTGGACTGCCCGATGTTTCACTACAGGGGACTCTGCGCTCGGAGCTGAACGAAAAGTTGTCCGAGCACGTGGCAAGGTTCTTGAAGAACGCTATTGTGCGAACTGTCGTTTTCACCCGGATTTCGATCATGGGGGCGGTGGGCGCGCCGGGGTTTTTCGTGGTAGCCCCCGATCGACCGATCAGTGAATTGATCATGGTCGCGGGCGGGACCACCCTCGACGCAAAGCTGAACGACATGCAGGTGTATCGCGGTCGGGCCGTCCTGATGGACAAAAAGGAGACCCGGCTGGCGTTCAACGAAGGGAAGACACTGGAGCAGTTGGATATCCGATCCGGTGACGAGTTCCGCATTCCGATAAAGCGACGGATCACGTTCCAGTCCGTCATACAGATCCTGTTCATCGTGTCGTCGCTGTTCTTTGCGCTCGTCAATTTCCTGCGCTTCTACTACAGCCAGCAGGCGACGTAAGCAGTGCCCCGTACTCCAGACAGGTTCATGGAAGCCAAAGATCCAGCCATTCCGAGGTCCGTGCCTCCGCGAGCGACGAATCGTCGCTCGCGGTCGCAGGGCAGCGGTACGGAATCGCTGCCTCCTGCCTCCGATTCGCAGAGGGCTCGGGCCATCGCGCTCTCCGGTCCGGATGGCGATTTCGAGCCGAGGGAACGCTCGGAGTTGGCGTCATCGATTTTCAACGTGTCGGTTGCGGTGTTGTTGTTCATCATCGCCTCCCCGATCATCCTCCTGACCGCGCTGCTGGTACGGCTGAGCTCGCGTGGCCCTGTGCTCTACACCCAAACCCGTGTGGGCATCGATCGCCGTTGGAACCGCACGCGCGCGCTGCATGAGCGCCGTCGCGAAGATCTGGGCGGCACACCATTTACGATCTACAAGTTCCGCTCCATGTGCGTCGACGCCGAGGCCAATGGTCAGGCGGTGTGGGCCACCGAGAACGACGAGCGAGTCACCGCGGTCGGAAAGTTCATCCGCAAGACGCGCCTCGACGAACTGCCGCAGCTGTTCAACGTCATCCGGGGCGACATGAACATCGTCGGCCCGCGCCCCGAGCGGCCCAGCATCTTCGTCCGGTTGCGCGAGCAGATCGAGGAGTATCCGCTGCGGCAGCGCGTGAAGCCCGGCATCACGGGCATGGCGCAGGTCTACCACACGTACGATCGCTCCGTCGACGACGTGCGCAAGAAGATCCAATTCGACCTGCAATACCTCCGTCGCCAGTCGTTGCTGGAAGACATCCGCATTATGTGCCTGACCGTGCCGGTCATGCTGTTCCGCATCGGCGGCTGGTAACACGCCGCCGGTGGTTCCGCGCTTCCACGCGTCGCTGCGACTTGATCGCGGCGGCGCGTTCGCTTGTCTCCCGCTGTTCGCCGTAGGGATAGCGCGTTCGGGATGGCGCGTTAAGGTTGCGCACAGCATCGGCTGATGGTCTATCGACACAGCCATTTCACATCTCACCTGGTCCTCCGCATGCCGATCTCTCCGGCACGTTCTCTCGCCGCCTCGTGTCACTGCTTCTCCTCGCACGTGGAGTTGGCGCAGTGAGCCGTCTCCCTCACATCGCCGTCCTTGGCGGAGGCCCGGCCGGTTGTGGCGCAGCCTATCAGCTGCGGCGCGCCGGGAAGGCGACCGTAACGATGATCGAGAAGCAGGATGTGGTCGGCGGAAACGCCGGATCGTTCCAGTGGGGCGGTCAGTGGCTCGATTACGGCAGTCATCGCCTGCATCACACGGTGGCGCCGGACATCCTGGCCGACATCAAGCAGATGCTGGGCGACGATTTCGCAGATTTCTCGCGCCATGGTCGCATCAGGCTGCGCGGGCAGTGGCTGCACTTCCCGATCAAGACCACGGATCTCCTGGCGCGGCTCGACAAGGGCTTCGCGCTGGGCATGGCGCGCGACGTGCTCGTGGGCAAGATCGCCAAGCCCCCCGAGGGTGACACCTTTGCCTCGGTGCTGCGCAGCAATCTCGGCCCGACCATGAGCGAGCATTTCTATTTCCCGTACGGCCGCAAGATGTGGGGGCGCGAGCCGGAGGAGCTGTCGGCCATCCAGGCGCGCAAGCGCGTCACGGCGGGCAGTTTCGGGAAGCTGATCAAGCGACTGCTCAAGCCCGTGGGCGGCGGCAACTACTACTACATGCGCGAAGGTTACGGTCAGATCTCGCGCGCGTATGCGCAGCACGCCGACAAGCTGGGCGCCGAGATCGCGCTCGGATGGGGTGCGACGCGTATCGAGCCGTCGCCGGTGGAAGGGTACACGTGGCGTATTACGATGACGCGCGGCGACGACGTGCGCACTGTCGACGCGGACTACATCTGGTCCACCATTCCGATCACGTTGCTGGCGGGTATGATGTCGACGCCCCCTGACGCATCGGTGCTGGCGGCGGCCAAACAGGTCGAGTACCGCGCCATGGTGCTCGTGTACGTGAAACTGCCGGTGCATCAGTACACCACTACCGATGCGCACTACTTTCCCGAAGAAAACGTACGCGTTACGCGGCTGTCCGAACCAAAGAACTACTTCCGGTCCACGTCACCACAGGGCACGACGGTGTTGTGCGGCGAGTATCCGTGCACAATCGGCGACGAACTGTGGACGGCAACGGACGCCCAGTTGGCCGAGCGGATGGCCAAGGATGCGGCGACGGCGGGGATTCCGTTTCCGGCCAAGCCGACCGATGTGCTGATCCGGCGTCTGCCGCAGGCCTATCCGATCTATCTGCGCGGCTACGAAGTGCCGCTGGGCATTTTGGATGACTGGGCCGCGTCGCAGCGTAATATTTTGGTGTACGGCCGACAGGGATTGTTTGCGCACGACAACACGCATCACGCGTTGTACATGGCTTACTCGGCCGTGAATTGCCTGAACGGGATGACGTTCGATCAGGGCAAGTGGGGCGAGTACCGGCAAGTCTTCAAAACGCATGTCGTCGAAGACTGAGGCGTCTTCGCCAGCGGTACTTCTTGTCCTCGTGGCGCTGGCCGTCGTCGTCCGTGCGATCGGACTGAACGACGGTCTCTGGGTCGACGAAGTCTACTCGCTGGTCCGTTCATTCCGGGAACCGTTCGGCACCATTCTGACGGAGTATTGGGGGGATAACCACCATCCTCTGTATGCAGTGCTTGCACACGCGAGTCGGGCGCTGTTTGGCGAGGCGCCGTGGAGTGTGCGATTGCCGGCGATGCTGTTCGGCGTGGCGACCGTGCCGATGTTGCTGCGACTGGGGGAGCTGGTTGCGTCACGGCGTGAATCGCTGTTGGCGGCGCTCTTGCTAGCCGTGTCGTATCACCACGTCTGGTTTTCGCAGAACGCGCGCGGCTACAGCGCGATCGCGTTCTTCGCCGTCGCGACCTTGTGGGCCCTGTTGCGCGCCGTGCGCGCCACGTCGATGGGCTACTTCGTGGTGTACGCGGTGCTGGGCGCGCTTGGGGCCTACACCCATCTGACCATGATTTTCGTGGTGGTGGGGCATGCGGTGGCGATGGCGGTGTGGATACTCAGTGGCGCGCCGGCGCAGGACCGTGGCCGGTTGGTGCGTGGTGCAGTGGTGGCGTTCGGGCTCGCCGCCATCCTGACGCTAGCGTTTTACGCACCCATGCTGTCAGAGGTCATCGCTTTCTTTACGCAGCAGCGGTCGGGGATGCAGGGGGTCTCGACACCTGGGTGGGCGGCACTCGAGCTGGTGCGCGGCTTGCTGCTTGGACTGGGGGCAGGTGGCGCGGTCGTTGCAATGGCCGTGCTGGTGTGCGGGGCGACCGTGGCGGGCGCGGGGTTTGTCTCGCTCTGGAAGTCGGAGCGGTTATTCACGCTGGCGGTGACGGCGCCCGTGCTGGTGACTATCGCCGGCGCATTGGCGACCCGTGGTACGATGTACCCGCGGTTCTTCTTTTTTGCGATCGGACCGGCGGTGCTTATTGCTGTGCACGGGGCGTTTGAGTCCAGTCGGTGGTTGGCAGCACGGTGGTCGGTCGTCGGGGCGGGCGACCGCTTGGGCACGGTCGGCGTGTCGTTGGCGGTCGTGCTGTCGGCGCTGTCGCTTTCGGCGAACTACCGCTTTCCCAAGCAGGATTTTGAGGGTGCCATGCGGTACGTGCTCGCGGAGCGCGGGTCGGATGATGCCGTCGTCACGACCGGGATTCCGTCGAATCCACTGAACACGCTGTACCAACAGTCGTGGCCGGTCGTCAGTACTCGAAGTTCGCTCGACTCGGTACGTTTCGCCGTCCCTCGCACGTGGGTGATCTGGACGTTTCCTCGTATTCTGGAACGCAGCGCCCCCGAGATTGCTCAACTCCTGTCGCAGGAGTGTCCGCAGCCCCGTACGTTCCGCGGAACGGTGGGTGGCGGAGACATTTTAGTATGCGTGCTCAATCGACCATGACGAAGCTCATCATTCAGATTCCGTGTTATAACGAGGCGGAGACGTTGCCGC
>JBBQSM010000228.1:0-5778 GCA_038234895.1 Gemmatimonadales bacterium | reverse complement strand
GCCCATATCGAACACCCCGCCGGTGGCCAATCAGGTGCTCACGTTCAATGGGCAGTCCTGGGAAGCGCGCACGCCCAGCTAGACGTCGTCGAACGGTGCACGTCGCGCTCCCCCGGACGCGCTTGCTCTACCGCGGCGACTGCGCCGCGCTCTTGGTCGGCCCCGGGCACGCAGGCCATGGACGCGGCGTGCCGTCTGGCATGTTCCCCTGCGGCACGAGATCGCGCGGCAACTTCTCCGGATCTTCGGAGGCCATATACGCCAGCATCGCAATCAACGTCGCGTTGTTGCGCAGGTCTTCGGGTACGATCTTGTCGTACGTGTCGCGGTTGGTGTGCCACGTGGTGTTGCTGTAGTCCCAACCCAGCGCGCCGGTGCCGATACCCGGCGCCTTGTGGCAGACGAACACGGTGTGGTCGGTGCCACCCGGGCCGCTGAACGGTGAGGTGCTGCCCAGCCGCACCCACTGCGTGATCTCCGACGGCATCTCGCTCATGTAACGCGACAGATACGCGCCCGCCTGTACGAACGGTCCCGGGCCGATCGACGAGATGCGACCGGTGCCGTTATCCTGATTGAACAGCATCTGCATGCCCGCGAGCACTTCTGGATGCATTTCCGCGTATGCCTTTGATCCGTTGAGCCCCTGTTCCTCGGAGTTCCACAGGCCGATCACGATGGTGCGCTTGGGGTTCGGATACACGGTCTTGAGAATGCGCATCGCCTCAATCATCGTCAGCGAGCCGGTGCCGTTGTCCGTCGCACCCGAGCCACCGGTGAACGAATCGAAGTGCGCCGACAACACCACGTACTCGTTCGGCAGCGACGAGCCCTTGATCTCGGCGATCACGTTCCCCACCGGACGCTCCGGCCCCTTCTCGGCGTCGACCATCAGACGCATCTTGGGCCCCTGATCGTTCGACGCAAGACGATACAGCAGCCCCATGTCCTCGCAGCCCACGTCGACCGTGGGAATCAACTGCGACGCGGAGCCGAACACTTTGTTGATGCCCGTCATCTGCGAGAAGTTCGTCGTCAACGCGGCCAGCGCACCGGCCGCCTGCAACTTGGCCTGAATGCCGCGCGGTCCACCGCCGGCCAGCACGCGCTGATTGTACGACGCGCTCAGCGCGCTCTGCTCTTGCCGCAGCCGGTCACGCGACTCCACCGTCCCGAACTCGGCCCACTGCGCCGGCATCCGGCAGGACAGCTGCGGCGCATTGAGCAGCACGAACTTGCCTTTCGTCGACGGCACCCAGGCCGCGAAGAGCTCGGGCGTGGTCACGTTGTCGGGGATCACGATCACGTTGCCTTCGATCCACTTGCCGTTCGTGCCCGGCGTCCACCCCATCGCGGTGATCTCGAGTCCGCGCACGCGCGGGAAGAGCAGCTCCCCAAAGGCGGCGCCGTTCTTCCAGCTGTTCCACGTGCCGTAGTTCTCAATGCGCGCAGGAATGCCCCACTTGGCATACGTGGCGAGCATGTATGCCTGAGCACGGTCGGCGTCGGTAGACCCGGTCAGACGTGGGCCGACGGAGTCGAGCAGCGTTTGCGCGAACGTCATCACCTGCGAGCGCTGCATCCCTTCCTGATAGATCCTTTCGATCATCGGGTTGGTCGGCGGCGTGGAGCGCACGTACGGCGCGTTGGCGCGGTCCACCGGCAGAGCCTGCGGGTTCGTCGGAAGGGGCGTGGGGCCTGGTGGCGCGCCGCCACGGCCCCCCTGCGCGAGCGCGTCGCGTCCGCTGAGGGAGAGTGCGAGCGCGCCAACGAGAAGGGTCTTTGGGAGCATGCGATCTGCGTGTTGAGGGGACGACGGACATCTACCACCGCTACGTTGGATATACGCGTGTGGGAGGCCGCGCGCTGACTACGCCGCGTTGCGTGGAATGCCCAGCTCCGGAAACGACGGCGACGGAAACGGCGGGTTCGCGAATGCCACGTAGGCCAGATTGTGGGGTTCGTCGGCGTCGAACACCCGACGCAGTGTCGCCACCGCGACGCGGGCGGCTTCATCGAACGCAACGGGCGCGTGCCAATCGAGCGAATAGTTCGGGGAACCCTTGCCTCGCTCCTCTGGCGGCAAATCTTCGGGCGGCAGCGACTGTGGCAGCAGCCACCCCAACTCCCCCATCTCGCTGCGAAGTGCGGCGATCAGTCGCGCATCGGTTGACAGCGTTTCGTCGCTCAGGATGTACTGCAGGCTCATTGCCTCCGCATGCAACTCGTACGGTTCGGCGCAGAACTGCACGTAGCCGCCACGGGTTGACTCTACGATCAGATACTCTTCAACGTCCAGTTGCCGGAGGGCTTCACACAATGCGCGGGTGAATCGCCCCCACCTTGCATTCGTGGTATCGGCGGCGGATCCGCGGCGGAGCAAGCCGGCGGGTGCAAATAGCATAGGCGACAGGGGCTGGTCGTTATTGTCAGCGCGCTGCGGCGCGAGCGCCGCACCTGCAGGATAACCACCACCTCTGACAGCCACGCGGTCGGTGGAGGTGCCGCACCTACATATTCATCTGCATCCGTGGCACCTGTATGGCGACGTGCTGCGCGCACACCTCGACTGACGATACGCATGCAACTGCTACGCGACATGCTGAACGACTCTCTCCGCGGGCTCGCACGTCGCACATGCAACCGCTAGCGCAATGCGTGGTGGTACTCGCCGCCCTCTATCTGCTCGCGCTCGGCGTGACCGCCGCCGTGCGTCCGGCGAGCGCGAAGCGATTCCTGGAAGCACACGCCAGTACCGCTCGCTTGCACTTCATAGAGCTCTCGCTGCGCGTGGTGATTGGCGTGGCGCTGATTGTCGCCGCGCCACACATGCGAGGCGGCACACCGGTCGTCGCCGGCGGCTGGATCCTCGTGGCCTCGAGCGTGGTGCTCGCCATCACGCCGTGGCGCGTCCATCACCGGTTCGCCGCGTGGGCCGTGCCGATGGCCACGCGCGCGATGCCGCTCGTGGCGGCTGGCGCGCTTGCCGGCGGTATTGCGCTGCTCAGCGCCTTGCTGATGGGGACGCGGGCGGCGTAGAGCGGCGTCTGCCTATCCGTGCACGCCGCAGCGGGTCGAGTTCCTCATGACGACAAGGAACCGTTCGCGGTCCCGATCGCTATGTACACTGTCCCGCGGCCAGACCGGTCCGCTGTCGCTGCCTCTCTAACAGGAACTACCCATGTCCACGGTGCTGGACGACGTACTGGACGCGAATGAACGCTACGCCGCTGACTTTGGCGAGAAGAGTTCGCTGGCTTTGCCTCCCGCTCGAGGCTTTGCGGTGCTCACCTGCATGGACGCGCGTCTCGACCCGGCCAAATACGCCGGGCTGGCCGAGGGCGATGCACATGTCATTCGAAATGCTGGTGGACGCGCCAGCGATGATGCGATCCGCTCACTCGTGATTTCGTACAAACTGTTGGGTACGAAGGAATGGTTCGTCATCCATCACACCGACTGCGGCATGGAATTCTTCTCCGATGCCGTGATGCGCGGATTGCTTCGGCAGAGTCTTGAAACCGCCGCACTCGGCCCCAACGGCTTTCATGATGTCGGGAACGGACCCGGCAGCACCGAAGGCGATTACATCGATTGGTTGACCGTGTCGGATCGCGTCGGCGCGGTCGTGGATGATGTGGAGCGCATCCGTCGTCATCCGCTGGTGCCGCTGCGCATTCCGATCTACGGTTTCATTTACGATGTGAAGACGGGACGGCTGGTGGAAGTACCGGCGGCGACGGCTGCAGGGCGCGCGTCATAGGCGACGATGCATTGAAGGTGTCGATCCAGTCAGTGTCGGGACGACGTGACTGCGGCGCCTATTCAGACATCATGATCGCGCGCGCGTGCGCACCGAGCATCACATCTTCGGTGCGCTGGCTCCCGGCCATCGCCATATGGACCTGCGCCTCGGCCCGATCGCCATTGCGATAGAGCGCCCAGGCCAGGAGATCGTGGCCGTATATGTCGTACCGATTGCGCAGACTCGCGCGTGCGCGGCGCAAGATCTGCGCGCGATCCTTCGACGTACCGTGGTCGAGCAGAAAAAGCGCCACGGCTCGATGCACCGGGCCGGGCTGTTCGAGTGCGCGCACCGTGTTGGCATAGCTCGTCGCCTGCACGCTGTCTCCGAGCGCGGCATAGGCCACGCTCATCACGGCGACAGTCGCCGGATCGAGTTGTACGGCGAGGGCCCGCTCCCCGTAGCCGATGGCGTGTCTCCATTGTCCGCGCGCGGCGGCGCTGTGCGCCAGTCCTCCCAGCGCGCGTACGTCATCAGCGTTGACCGCGAGACTCCGTGCGAACGCCGAATCCGCCGCGTCGTGGTTACCCAATCGCAGCTCGAGATCACCCAACCGGTAGTGAAACCATGCGACCTGGTCGCGCGGCAGATCGTCGCGCCGGTCGACGCGATCGATCGCCCGGCGCAGGACACGTCGCGCCAACTCGGCGCGGCCGGTGAGTTCGTACCATCGCGCCATGCGCGCGCCGACCGTGAACTGATCGCCGTCGTAGCGCACCGCTGTAAAGTGCGTCGCCGCCGATGCGTATTCGCCGAGTTCCAGTTCGATCTCGGCGAGCAGTGCGAGGTGCGAGGGCGTGCCCGGAGCGAGTGAGTCCGCGCGCTGCATGACCACCCGAGCATCGCGAAACGCATGCTGCGCCATGAGAATGCTGGCGAGCAATTCGAAGCCGGACCCATTGTGTTCCGCGCGCAACGCGACCGATTCGTGCGCAAGCGCTTCGGCGTGCGCGAGGTCGGCGGCAGATCCCGTGCTGCGTCCGCGGGCAAAGAGCAATGCGGCGAGCGAGGAGCGATCGGATGCTCCGCCGGGATCGCCTGCCATACGCGCCGTGTAGAACGCGATATCGCGATCGCGGATCGCCGCATCACCGCCCACTGCGGGCAAGGCAACGAGTTGAGTCGTGGCCGTCGCGACTTCGATCAACCCGCGTCGATGCACGCCGTACGCCAACAGAACGCCTGCAAGAGCCAGCGCGCCAACGAAGGTCGTACGAAAGAGGGGGAGACGCATTCGCATAGTGAAAATGTTGGCGAGGAACGAGCACTGACGTGCGGTGCTGCACAAGGCAGAAGCCTCGCGCAGCACCGGGAACGGCGGTCTTACAGGGACGGAGACGCCAGGTACGGGAATGTCGGAAGGAACGCTTTATCGTTGGCCGGGACGTTGTCCGTACACAGCGGCAACTGCCCGTTGGCACAATACGCGCCCTGTGCGGAGATGATCGTACCGAAGATCGCGCTCAGTCCCGCGTCTACCACGTCATCGGCCAGTTTGCGTCCGCCCCATCCATTGGCGAGCGCCCAGGACAGCCAGCCGGCAGTCGCCGGATTGCGCGACGACTCGACGATAAGCATGTCGGGGTAGAGCACGGCGCCCAGCGTGTTCGCAACCACCGGCTGCGACCCGCGGAACGCGTTGATGAAGGCAAGACTTTGCGATCCGAATTCCGCAGTGTTGTACGGCTGCGTGCGATTGTAGCGGTCGTGATTGACCTTCTCGATCGTGACTTCGCTGACCAGCGGGTTGCCGAGGAACTCGACTTGATCGTAGATCTGCTTGCCGTCCAGATCACCGCCGTCGTCAGCGGAGGTGCGCGCCAGGGAGGCAGGGCCCATCAGGTCCTGAGACGGCGCGGTGTCACTGCAAGCGGTCGTGGTGAGGGCGACGGCGCACGCGACGAGGAGCATGCGCAGCCGATTGTTTTTGATCATGGTGTGGACTCCGGTTCGGGGAAGATTGGTCGATGGGA
>JBBQSM010000227.1:0-5806 GCA_038234895.1 Gemmatimonadales bacterium | reverse complement strand
ACCGACGATCACGCCGACCTCGGCGCCCTGGTGGCTCTCGCCTACCCCGATCGCGTCGCCCGCCGTCGCGACGGTGCCGGTGCTCGATACCTGATGCGCAACGGCAGCGGCACCTTCATGCGCGACCAGGGCTCGGCGCTGGCACGCGAAGAGTGGATCGCGTGCGCGGCACTGGATGATGCGGGACGTGACGCCACGGTGCAGCTCGCGGCACCGCTCGACGCCGCGACCGTCCGTGCGCTGTTCGCTGAACAGATCTCGACGCTGCGCACCGTCATTGCCGATGCAGACAGTGGTCGCGTGCGTGGATCGGTGGTCGAGTCACTGGGCGCGATCATGCTGGTGGAGCGCGTGGCGGAGGATGTCACGCCGAGCGAACGCATCGCCGCGCTTCGGACGCTCATCCTCGCTGGATGGCCCGATGCGCTGCCGTGGTCCGAGAGCGCCACGAAGCTGCGTGCGCGTCTCGCGTTCCTGCACCATCACGACGCACGCTGGCCTGATGTGCGAGACGACGCGCTTCGCGCCGACATCGCCGATTGGCTCGATCCGACACTGGCACACGCCCGATCGCTCGATGATCTCCGTCGCGCGGATCTCGCGGCAATGCTGCTGAACCGCGTGGAATGGTCACTGCGCGCCTCGGTGGATCGCATGGCCCCGACGCACATCACCGTGCCAAGTGGTTCGCGTATCCCGGTGGACTACTCCGAACCCAGCGCACCCGTGCTGGCGGTGCGTCTGCAGGAACTGTTCGGCGCCCGCGAGACGCCGGCGGTGCTCGATGGACGCGTGCCGCTGGTGATACATCTGCTGTCGCCGGCACATCGCCCGGTGCAGGTCACCCGCGACCTGCCGGGTTTCTGGCGCAGCAGTTACGCCGATGTGCGAAAGGATCTGCGCGGGCGCTACCCGCGACACTCGTGGCCTGAAGATCCGCTCACTGCCACACCCACGCATCGCGCCAAGCCGCGCGGCACCTGACGATCCGGTGCCGGCGCGGCAATGGCACGGTGGTCAGGACGTGACGGCGCGGCGTGCAGATTCGGGGCGCTGGCGGCGCAGCGTGCGCTGCCATGCCGAGGCGCCGATGGCTGCTGCCACCGGCATCAGAATCCACGAGGCGGCATGGTACCACGTCGGTACGGCAGCCCAGCGGATTGCGCCGACGAAGACGGCGCTCACCAGGCCGACGGTCGCCATCACGAGCGCGTGGCCGGTCAGATGATCCTCGGCGAGGCGCGCGGTGACCCAGCCGCCAAAGGCCGTCGTCACCAGCGTGACCGTGAGCATCACGAAGAGCGCGACCGCATTGGTGGTGTGGCCCTGCGCATCGAAGGCGGCCGGGTAGGCACCAGGGGTGACGGCGGCAGCGGCATAGAGGCCCAGGCCAATGATCAACAGGCCAAGAGCAATGGCGGACAGATTTCGCATGAGGAACTCCAGAAAAGGCGCTCCTGCGAAGCTACCCGCCAGCAGGTAACCGGCAAGACGCCCTGATTCTGGTGCTCCGCACTAAAAACGCCCGTGGTCCGCCAAAATCGGCCACCAGCACCTCGGCATCACCGATCGTGACCCCGACTGCCACCGGATTGCTGCCGTCCTCATGATCGGTGTGCAGCGTGCCCTCCTCGAGCCGCCACCGCAGCGTCAGGCTGAGCGCCCCGTCGGGCGTGGGGATCACGTAGGTGAGCGTGCCACCATCGGCGAAGTGCATCTGGGTGCCGGGCTGAAACTCCAGCGGCGCGTCGCTGCGGAGCAGGACCCAGGTGCCGATCAGGGTCAGCCTCGAAAGCGGAAAAGACGTCATCAGCGAACGGTACGCCGCGCCATGCGATTCTGGCAGCGCTCCTCCATCGGTTCAGCGGCCTTGCGCGGTCCGGGGGAGCGGACGATCGAGCAGCGGCTCCGTGGCGGCCGCGGCGTTCGTGAGATCCGTCATGGCATCGTCCTGATCGTCCATCGCCGTGTAGGCGAGCTTCCGGATGGCGCTGCGGCGGGCGCGGTGCCGACGGCGCGAGCGAGCCACGACTCCCGCGGACCCACCAATGATGCCGCCGAGCAGCGACGACAGCAGGAGTGTGGTCGCCAGCAGCAGCGGCTCTGCCTCCGCCGGCAGCCCGAACTGCCCGTCGATCACGTAGCTGCCGATCAGCAACGACACCATGCTGACCGTGCCAGCCAGCACGCTGCCGATCACGACGCCCCAGATCAGGGGAAGCCGGCGAACCGTGTCGTAGCCGGCGTAGGCCACGAGAAGGAAGCTCACCGGCACCCAGTACAGCCGGTTCCAGCCGCTTTCGCGCGCGACGAAGTACGAGACGAACTCCACCAGCAACATGGCGCCAAGGACGGCGGAGATCCGCAGACCAAAACGCGTGGCCCACAGCGTCATCGGGTGCACCCGGAGACCTGACGGACAGCTGACGTCATCCCGACTGACGGGCGCATCGAACGGTGAGTGTGGTGTCGCAATTGTCGCGTAAATACCAAGGTGATGCATGATACCCGAGCCAAACACCTGACCACATGCACTCATCGCGCCAGAGCACTCGCGCGACGTCTTTGCGCCACACGCTGCGTTCCATCCGTCAAAGACGGCTGCCCTGCCCTGCCGTCACGCCGGGAGCTGCCTGGGGAACGAGATCGCGACGGGTGCTCCATCGCAGACAAAGGCCGACCATGGGGGTGCCTGGAGCGCCTCTTGCCACTCGGCGCCATACACCGCCGGCACGTTGCAGTGGAAATCGATGGTCGCGCGCTCCCACACCCGCCACCGAGCGTGTGACACCCGGTATTCCACCGTCCGACCCGAGCGCTGCGGGGTGTAGCCGAAGTAGTGCTCCGTGATGAAGCCGGTCGGACCGTCGGGGTCGATCGGCGTGGCGTGGCCCTCGACGGTCGCGCCGAGTGACTGCCAGGCACCTGCCTGGCGCCACTCGTAGCGCAGCGTCCCACCATTCTCCGTCATCGCGATCCGATGCCGCATCCGAACCGCGCGATATGGCTCGTTGTAGGCCAGGCGCGCCGTCCACGCGATGGCCGGTCGGGGCACGAGTTCGCGGACGAACACCACCCCACGCCGCCAGCGCCCATCCACTTTGTGACGCACGTAGGCGCGGAGATTGACCTCGTCGAAGTCCCGGTGCCACGGAACCGGCACCCCGAGCAGGCGCGTCTCGAGAAACCGGAAGCCGACCATGCTGACCAGTGCACGCCCATCGAGCAGGTCCAGCTCCGTACCAGGCGGCACGAAGCGCTGCACCAGCGAGGCATCGGCCTCGTAGTTTGCAAATACCAGGTGCCGCCATACCGCGGTCAGGAATGGTCGAGTCATCCTGATTCAACCACCGCGCCTTGGCTTCGTTCCGCCATGCGAGGCGCCGAACGAACCACCACGGCACCGTGCGCTGACGACATGACCTCACCCATGTCATCAACGGCACGGCGGCATGCGCACCCTGCTCACGGTCTTGCACCGGGGTATCGCCCCACTGGCCGATGCGCCTCGGTGTGGAACACCATCGGCGAGGCGGCCTATCTTTGCACGCGGGCTACACGGTTCGCTGCCTACATCACCACACGCTCCTCTCCATGCACTTTACCGACCTGCACCGCGCCGCCGTGATCCTGGCCGTTGCCTGCGCCGTGCCCTGCACGTCGCTTTCCGCACAGCAGCCGACCACGTCACTCATTCCGCCCTCTGCCGCTGACACGCTCGAGATCATCGTCACGGCGCGCGCCACCGATTCCGTCCGCATCGAGAAGGATCGACTGCTCGGCGACCGACGGGATGCCGAGACGCGCTGGGCCGGCTTTCAGGATCAGGCCAACCGCTTGACGGCAACGATCAACGAACTGAAGGACGCAATCTCCGGCGCCACGGCGAAGGAAAAACTGGCCAGAAAGGACAAGCGCGACGCCGACCGCATCGCCGCAGTCGCGGACAAGCGGCGGATCGAGCGGTCGCTGGAGCTGGTCGAAGCGCGCTACGCCCTCCGTGAAGCGCAGGCCGAGGAGGCGCGCATCCATCGCGACTTTCTCGACGCCGCGGTCCGCGCCGACGATGCCGAACTGGAGATCGCCGAGCGCCGGGATCAGGTTGTCCCAAACGACCCCTCACAGCGTACCGCGTTCGAGGAGCTGACCAGCCGGTGGCTGCAGGCACAGCGTACCCGCTCGGCGCGGTCCAACGATCTCGAGGATCGCCGCTTCAAGGTGGTCGAGGCGCAGATCGCGCTGCTCAAGCGCCAGCGCAACTGATCGCCAACGCAGGAAAGGTCTGACGTAGCGCGCGGCTCGATCCGCGACGCGCGCCACGCGCGCGGTTCAGGGCCGCGCCGTCTCCGCCATGACACGCCGTCGCAGGGCGAGGGCTCGCTCGGCGATACGGCGTACGTCGGCCGCCGTGTCCAGCGGGACCGCCGCATCGTTCACGTTTTTCGATGTGGCGGAGAGCAGACCGGCGGAGTCGTAGCCGAACGCGAGGCGGGTGCGGAGCGGTGTTGACACGCCGGCGGTCACGACGCGGTCCAGCGCCACGTAGTGCAGCGCGTCGCCGCGGAAGAGGTAGCGTCCGTTCTCCTCGACACCGGCGGGGCCGCGGCGCGTTTCGTCGAGCACCAGCAGCGTATCACCGGCGAAGAAGCCGAACCAGATCACGCTCGTGTCTCCGGTCATGAACCCTTTCGAGACGCGCCGAAGCGACGGTACGCGGAGTTTGACGGCCTCGGCATCCTTCACCAGGTACTGCAGCACCATACGGTCGTGCGCCGCAGCCGCGATGGCTGCCTTGTGTGCCCTGCGCGCCTCCGGTGTCGGTGGCGGCTTGTCGTCCTTCGCGCAGCCGGAAAGCAGAAACACGCCGCACGTCGTCGTCAGCAGCCGACGTCGATACCAATCGAGGATTCTGTCCAGCGTCGGCACGGTGATCATTGCGAGTGCGTGTCGACGGCGCCACCAAACTCGCGCCAGCCGCGCCAGCCACCCGCCATCGACGACACGTTGGTATATCCCATCTGTTGCAGCGCATCGGCGGCGAGAGCAGACCGAAAGCCGCCACCACAGTAGAGCACGATCGGCGCCGCCGGGTCGGGGACGAGCCGTTCGATATCGCGTTCGATGACGCCCTTGCCGAGGTGTGCGGCGCCGGCCACGTGCCCTTCAGCCCACTCGTTGTCTTCGCGCACATCGAACACCGTCGCACGGCCCGCGCGAAGGATTTCCTGGACCTCGGCTGGCGTGACTTCCGTCACTCGCTGCTGGACGGCGGCGACATGGGCGAGAAACCGTGGCGTGTGATCCATTGTCGTCACTGTGAGAGGGAGCGAGCAGTGTAGCCATTCCCTGCGGCAGTGACCAGTGAAGGTCGCGGACGTTGGCGACACCAGTGTGGTGCCGCTGGAGGTCCCCACAGCGAGGCATCCGACGACTGGCTGCGCGTGTCGGCTGGGCGCGTGGGTTGCGCGTGTCGGCTGCGCGTGAGAGGAGGCGTGAAGCGGATTGGGAACGCAGCGCCGGGCTTCATCGTTCGTGTGCGCTGTCTCGACTATTGACGGATCGCCGGCTCGACTATACGGTTATGGCGCTGTGCTCCGCGCCGAGGTGGCGCGGGCTGGATTTCGGTCCACGGGTCCTCCTCCGATAGCGCGGGCCCGTCGTCGTGTTCCAGCACTCTTTCGTGGGAGTAGCGTCTGTCCACGAGTCACGTTGTCGGTCAGTGCCGGGTTGCCGGACTCCGACGCGATTCAATCCACAGGAGTCTGTAGCAATGCGTACGACCGGCACCGTGAAGTGGTTCAATGAC
>JBBQSM010000226.1:0-5861 GCA_038234895.1 Gemmatimonadales bacterium | reverse complement strand
GCGATCGGTGTAGTGGCAGGTGCGACGCCACTGCGCCGGAATGCTCGCGCGAAGTCGGGTTCGCTTCGACGATCGTCGACCGCCACCAGCACATCAGGAGTCTTACTCATGCACTCACGAGTTCTCACACGTACGCTGCTGTGCGCAGCGATGCTTCCACTCGCAACGCTCACCGCGGCACATGCAAGCGCACAAGGCGCGCGCATCGGCGCCATTTATGGTGCGACGTTCAGTACACTGAATGGTCTCAAAAACGTCGACCAGCGCACCGGCACCATGGGCGGGCTCACGCTGCAACTGCCGTTGTCCGGCGCGTTCTCGTTTCAGCCGGAGCTGCTCTTCGTCAGCAAGGGCGCCAAGTCCAATGTCACCAACGGCCCCGACATTCAGCTCGACTACGCCGAAGTCCCGCTGCTGCTCCGCTTCGCGCCCGCTGCACGCTCGCCACTCTCACCGCACATCTACGCCGGTCCGTATCTCGGCTTGCAGATCGATTGCGAAGTGACCGGTTCCAATGGCAACTGTGACGACGTGCCCGGTATCAACACCAAGTCGGTAGACCTCGGCGGCGTCATCGGTGCCGGCGTCGATCTCGACCTGGGCGGACTCGTGCTCACCGCCGGCGGCCGCTATGGCTTCGGCGTCTCCAAGATCATCGACTTCACCGTTGGTCAGGCGCGGGACGAAGCACGCAACGGTGTGTTCGCCCTGTACGGCGGGGTGTCGCTCAGGTTCGGGAAGCGGTAAACGCGCGACCCGCACTCACTCCGACATCGACAGCACCGACAACTGCGTCCGCTCCAGCAGCGGCTTGAGTAGCGGATGCTGATACTGCCGGCGTGCACTGATTGCCCAGAACTCTTCATACAGCGTCGGTACCACGGCGTACTCTTGCAAGGTACCGACGCGCAGTTCATCTACCACCACGACCGCGGGAACGAGCGCGACCGCCGCGCTGTCACGCGCGAGTAGCCGCAGCATCGCCATGTCGTCCACCTCCGCGGCGATGTTCACGCGCAATCCGTACTGCTCGCAGAGCACGTCGAAGGCGATGCGGATCTCGCTGTCCCGACTCGGCAACAGCAGCGGCACATGCGCGAGGTCGTCAGGAAAACGGAACGCCGCTGAGCGACCCGGCGGCCCCACCAGACTTACCTGCTGTCGCGCGATCCGCCGGCAACGGAGTGCACGATCCCCGTCTTCCTGCACGCGGCGATTGGAGAGCACGAGGTCCAGCGTGTGCGCTTGCAGGCGCGCCAACAGTTCGCTCATCGATCCCGAGTGCAGTACCAGTTCGACACCCTCCTCCCCCACCAGCGGGGCGAGGAATCCGCGCTGGAAGTTCCGCGAGAGTGTCGCGACCGCTCCGATACGCAGTACCTGTCGCTCCTGACGGCGCCCCTCGCGCAGCGTCGCCATCAGCTCGGTACCCGCTTCCATGATGGTATCGGCGTAAGCCAGCGCAATGCGTCCGGCTTCTGTGATCACCAACGTGCGCCCCTGCCTCGTAAAGAGCGCCTGGCCCAGTTGTGCCTCGAGCTGCCGGATCTGCGTGGAGAGCGCGGACTGGGACACGTTCAAGTGCTGCGCCGCGCGGGTGAGATTCCCCTCGCGCGCGACCGCCCAGAAATAGTGCAAATGGTGGTAGTTCAGTCGCGGTGTCGACATGCAATCGTTCGTTTTTAAGGAATGAAAGTGAAATATATATGTATTTTGCGGAATGGACTATCCTGTCTAGCTTTCCTCGCGTATCCCTCTATCCGGAGCGCGGTGTTGCCGATTCCTCTTCTGTTGCTGCTGCTGGTTCCGCTGGCCTATCTGGCGGCGGTGCTGTTGCCGGACCGCCTCCTTGTCCCGGCCGGACACCGCTGGTCCGCCGCCCCCGTAGGCGCCGTACTGGCGCTGTTGCTGTCGGTGGGTGCCGGCGTGGCCCTGGTCGCCACCGGTGGGTCCAGTGCCGCCGTGACGGTCGCTGACGTTCCGCTGGCCATCGGTCCCGTCGTGCTCTCCTTGCGCCTCGATGCGGTGACCGTCGTGATGCTGCTGCTGGTCAATGCCATCGGCGCCATCATCCTGCGCTTCTCCCGACGCTATCTCGACGGCGAGGCGACGCAAGCGCGCTACTTTCGCGCGTTCCTCGCTACGCTGGCGGCGGTGTCGGTGCTGGTCGTGACCAACAACCTCGGTGTGATCGCGCTGGCGTGGACGACTTCAAGCATCACGTTGCACCAACTCCTCGAGTTCTACGGCGATCGGCCGGCGGCGTTGATCGCAGCGCACAAGAAGTTCCTGATGGCGCGCCTGGCCGACGTGGCGATCTTTAGCAGCGTGTTCCTGTTGTGGCGCGCGATGGGCACCCTCGAAATCGATGCGCTGCTTGCACAGGCCGCGGGGTGGACGTCAGCGCCGACCATGGTGCAGGTGGCCGGCGTGCTGCTCGCCTGTGGCGTGGCGTTGCGGTCGGCCCAGCTGCCATTCCACGGCTGGCTCATTCAGGTCATGGAGGCGCCGACGCCGGTGTCCGCGCTGTTGCACGCGGGCATCGTAAACATTGGCGGCTTTGTGATGATCCGACTGGCACTGCTCATGGGCCACGTGGACGCCGCGCAATTGGTGCTGGTGGTGGGCGGTACGATCACCGCCACACTGGCGGGACTCGTGATGATGACGCGCGTGAGTGTGAAGGTGGCACTGGCCTGGTCCACCTGCGCGCAGATGGGATTCATGCTGCTGGAGTGCGGACTGGGCGCGTACTCGCTGGCGCTGTTGCACCTCGTGGCGCACTCGCTGTACAAAGCCCACGCCTTCCTCTCCTCCGGTCGGACGGTCGAAGTGCACGTTCGTCGTAGCATGACGCCGACCATCAGCAGGTCCGGTACTTCGTGGCTGCTGGGCGCCGGTGCAGCGATGCTGCTGTTCGTGGCCGCGAGCGCTGCGTTCGACCTGCGCGTTGCCGACGAACCGACAGTCATGGTCATGGGCCTCGTCATGGCGCTGGCGCTGGCGCCTGTGCTGGCCCGCGCCGTGATGCTGCGGAATCGTGCGGCGGTATCAATGCTTGGCGCGGTGCTCGCCATCGTGCTGGTGTACGCATCGGCGCATTGGATGATGGGCGTCCTGGTGGCACCGGTGTATCCCTCCGACAGTACCGCGCTGCTCGCATCCGGTATCGTCGCGCTGGCGTTCATGGCACTGTTTGTCGCGCAGGCTGTCATTCTGAGCCGGCCCACCGGCACCGTCGCGCGTGCGCTGTACCCCGCCTGCTTCGCCGGTTTCTACCTCGACGAAATCTTCACGCGACTCACCTTCCGGCTCTGGCCGCCCGCGCCAACACCCGCGCCAACGCGCCAGCTTCGACAGCGCGATCAAGTACTGGCGGAGGTCACAGCATGAGCGCGTTACTACCGGCGGAATCGCTGATGGCAAAATCGCTGCCGCATGACGCGTTGGCGCTGACACAGGCCATCGACGGCGCCTGCGCGCGTATCGCACCGGCGTGGCCGTTGGACCGGATGATCGCCGTCAATCCGTATTGGGGATTTGTGGGGCAGCCGATCGAAGCCGCTGCGGCCGAACTCGCCGCGCTGTCCGGTACCTCCTTACTCATGCGCCGGAGCTGGTTTCGTGCGCAATGGCAGGCAGGCCGCTTCGCCACGCGCCATCTGGATGTGGCCTGCGCACTGGGTGCATCCGACAACATCACCACGCACGATCTCGTCGCAGCACTGTCCACCGAGGAGCACGCATCTGTCCCCCGCGCACTCATGTCCGACGTGGCGGATAGCGGGCGCGATCTGAGCCATGCGATGTCGTGGGGCGAGTACGTGACGCGTCATATCAGTCAGGCGTGCGCCGCATTCTTTGACGAAGGGCAGGCGCAATGGGGACCGTCGCGCGATGCCGGACTGTGGCAGTTCTGGCGTGAACTCGCCGTGCACGATGGTGGTCCGCACCTGCTCATGGGAGTGCGGGGCTTCCGCGCCGCCGCCGCGGCACTCCCCGTCGATCCGCGCGCGCTGATCGCGGAGGCCGTCGCGACACTGCATATCGCACCGGATGCGCAGCAGAACTACTTCACGGCACTTCTGCTGTCGGTGAACGGGTGGGCGTCTGCCTGCGCCTTCAGGCGCTGGGAGGCGCGGTTGGCCAAGGCCGACGACGATCAGATCGTACACCTGCTGGCCGTGCGACTTGCATGGGAAATGATTCTGCTGCGCCTCGACGATGCCACTACCCTTCCCGCGCGCTGGCGCGATGCGAAACTGACGTGGTCCGTGCCGGCGCCGACCGCCGCGACCGCGCGTCGTGAGGACTGGCTGCTGCAGCGCGCGCTGGAGGTGGCGTATCAGGAAGAGCTGGTGGGGAAGCTGCGCGCGCCACGGCCTGCGCTCACGCCCAAAGCACCAACCGTGCAGGCGGTCTTTTGCATCGATGTACGATCGGAAGTCTTTCGTCGCGCACTCGAATCCGTCGCGCCTTCCGTACAAACACTCGGCTTCGCGGGATTTTTCGGACTGCCCATCGCGTACGCACCGGTCTCGGGACCCGCGCGCGCCCAGCTGCCGGGTCTGCTCGCGGCAGGCATGACCGTGAAGGACGTACGCCGTGGCGACGGTGCCGCGTTCGAACGCGATTCGTCGTCGCGCGAATGGAAATCGGCGGTGAAGGAGCTGGGCACACTCGCCGGATCAGCGTTTTCGTTCGTGGAGTCGGTTGGGCTGGGCTGGATCGGCGCGCTCGTGCGTGATGGTGTCTCGCGCGCTGCACGCACGGGTGACGTGCTGCGCGAACCGGTGCGCTCGCGTCAGGATGTCGTACCGCAGCTGGCAACGTTTGCCGGCGACGGTTCGGTGGTCGATCTCGCGACACGCGTTGGTCTGGCCGCCGGCGTGCTGCGCGCCATGACTCTCACGCGCGCGTTCGCGCCACTCGTCGCGCTCGTCGGACATGGCGCGTCGACCGAGAACAATCCGCAAGCCGCCGGGCTGCATTGCGGCGCCTGCGGCGGCCAAACTGGTGAAGTGAACGCGCGTGCCTTGGCCGCCCTGCTCAACGACGAGCCGGTACGCGAAGGGCTGCTCGATGAGGGGATCGACGTCACCGGCACGGTGTTTGTCGGCGGTCTCCACGACACCACCACCGACGACGTGACACTGTACGACGGTGACCTCGACACGACCAGCCATCGTGAGGCGCTCGACGCGTTCCGCACGCAGCTCGCTACCGCCGGTCGTGCCGCGCGTCGCGAGCGCGCGCCCACGCTTGGCCTGACGCAAACGCCCGATGCCGACATCGACGACGCCATCCGCGCCCGTGCAGCGGATTGGTCAGAGGTGCGCCCCGAGTGGGGATTGGCCGGCAACGCCGCGTTCATCGTGGCGCCGCGCGAGCGCACGCGCGGTATAGATCTCGGCGGTCGGTCGTTCCTGCACGACTACCGGTGGCAGGACGATACGAACTTTGGTGTGCTCGAGCTGATCATGACCGCGCCGATGGTCGTGACGCACTGGATCAACATGCAGTATCACGCCTCCACCGTAGATCCGTTACGCTACGGCAGCGGCAACAAGGTGCTGCACAACGTCGTGGGCGGACACCTTGGCGTGATGGAAGGCGCTGGCGGTGATCTGCGTATCGGGCTGGCGTGGCAATCGGTGCACGATGGCACACGGGAACGGCACGAGCCAATTCGTCTCTCGGTGGTCATTGAGGCACCGGCGGAGGCAATCGACGCGATCATTGCCAAACACGCCGTCGTCAGCGACCTCGTACACAACGGGTGGCTGTTCCTGCATCGACTCGATGCGGAGGAGAACGCGGTGTATCGCCGCGAGGCGAGCGGATGGTCGCGGGTGGAGATG
>JBBQSM010000225.1:0-5907 GCA_038234895.1 Gemmatimonadales bacterium | reverse complement strand
CGGCACGGCGCTCTTTCCGGTGGCGATCGCTGCCTCCGCCACGCCGGCCAACGATTCGGTGATCGTCTCGCTCGCCGGTCTCGATTCGCTCACGAGCGGCAGCTATACGCTGTGGTTCGCCAACGACTCGGCGACCAAGTTCGCGCGCGTAACGAACATGAACATCACCGTCACGCGCGTCGACTCGACGCTCAATGCGGCCGGCGATCCGGTGTTCACACCAACGGTGACCAACCGACTTGGCGTGAGCAGCTTTCGCGCCGGTGGTTCCAACCTCGCCTTCCGTGTGGCCACCGCGCGCAACGCCGCGACCGGTATGCCGGCAACGGACTCGTTGAACGTGCTCTTGGTTAGCATCGAGCCGGGAACACCCGGCGCGGCGCCTGCTGAAACGCGTCCGCTGTGGGGACGTCGCAGTCAGGGGGGCACCACGCGTCTGGCGCCGCTCCGCTTCGGCACCTTCGGTCGCGCCATTCCGGCCAGCGCTGGGGCTCCGGGCGCCAATCAGGAGTTCGTGGTCGCGACGAACGGCTCCATGACGATCGTGCCGCGTGGCCGCGTAGAAGTGCGCGGGAAGATCATGGTGGTGAACGACTCGAACTACTTCCGCCCGCCGGTGGGTTACTACTACAACGCCTACGCGGTGAAGTTCGACTCGACCGGCCGCTTCAACGACACAGTGTACATCGGACGGCGCACATCGCCGTATCCGGAGCGCATTTCGTTGTACGAGGCGGACAAGACGAATCCGGCGCCCAGCGCAGTCTTTGATTCGCCGCTCGTCGTCTTCGCCATGGCCACACGCGTTTCCACGGATACGATCCCGGACGCCAACAGCACACCGCCCTGGCTCAACTTTGGTCTGGTGCGAATCAACCTGCAGTCCAAGTTCTCGCAGGAAGGACGCATGGGGCCAAACACGGTACTGCAGGCCGACCTTCCGAAGTCCGTGCGAGGGCGCTAACGCGCTCGTGACGTAACAGGTCGCAACGAATCAGAGCGCGAACCGGATCGATTCCGGTTCGCGCTCTCTGCGTTGCGGCGGTTGTCGTTGGAAATGTCAGGGCGTGACGCGCATGACCGATCGGCGTGCCCGGTCTCCTACCCACACCACGCCGCCTTGCGATCGAATGCTGGTGGCAAAGGGAAACTGCCGCGACGAGCCGACAACGCGGGGCACGGGGGACAGGGACAGTCGGAACAGACCGTCGACTCCGCCCGCGACGAATAGTTGATCGCCCAAAAAGGCGAGGTCGTACGCGAAGCGCGGTTCCTGCGTCACGCGCACCGGCGGCACTGCGCTGTCTCCCAGCGCTGACCGACGCCACGCGATCACCCCGCCGTCACCAAGAGCCGCAGCAACCCATTGTCCGTTGGTCGCGATGGCCCGCGCAGTTGTGGGCACCGGCAGGCGGCGCGCCGTGCGCAGTCCGCCTTCACCGACCATCACCTCAACGAGCGATGAATCGAGTGCCGCCCACCACATTGTGCTGACACTGTCGTACGCGAGCGCAAAGATCGCGCCGTCCATCACGAGACTGTCGTAGCGCGCGGCGGCCCCGGTACCGCGACGGAGACGCAACGAGCGACCGGATGCGGACAAGAGCGCATCGCTCGAGGTGGCCAATGCATCAACCGGACCGTCTCCGATTCGCGCGGCAGGACCCGCGGTGAGATTCGCTTCCCAGAGCGCCGAGCTGGTGCCGAACACCAATGAGCCCGCAGCGGGGAGAATGGCGACCTGCCGCATGCTGTTCAAACCGGTGCCGCGACGGCGCAGCGCCTTCGGCGAGGCGGTCGCCGAGAACAGCTGCGCCCCGCTGTCGCTCACCACAGCCACCAGCGAATCGCGCACGTCGATTGCGGTGGGCGAGGCCAGTGCGCCGACCTCGGTAAACCCGAAGGACAAGACATCACCGACACGAGGCGACTCCGCGCGGCGCTGTGCGTCCAGTTCGCGCGAGATGAACAGCCCGGAGATGGCGCCACTGATCGTCAGAAAGGGCATGGCGCAGCTGAACGGTTTGCACCCGCCGGGTCGGCTGCTCGTCGTGCTGAGATAGTGGTACCCTACCGCCAGCACGCCGCCGGTGGCCGCCCCGAAAAAGCTGAAGAGTGCTGCGCGACTGCGCATGCCTTTCGGCAACTCGTTGCGCGGCGCTGCACGCGATGCCGATGGTGCCTGCGCTGACGCGATGTGCCAAGGCACCGCTACGGCCGCCAGCGCCGCCACCGCGCCTACGGCCGCACCGACCGTGAGTCTCCGCGCGCGCGCCATCGCGCTCGTGCCGGAACGGTGCGCCGCGCTCGTCGGTGCAGTCATCGGGAATCCCTTGTTATGATGAACTCGCGTTGCGATCGAGCGGATTGACCACTGATCCGATCCGTGACCAGCACTTCCAATCGATACGTACCGGAGGGCGCGTTGCCGAGCCCCAGATTGACCAACTCGGGGACGCGATCACGTCCCTCCAGCGCCTCGTTCCGTTCAAAGCGCATGCCGAGCTGTGCGTCCCCTTCGGGACTCAACCCTACGACATCGGCCAGGTTGCCGAACAGGTTGCGAACGGGATCGCGTCCACGATCGAGTTGCAGCAGCGTGACCACCAACCGCACTTCGTAGGCGACACGCTGCGCCGCGTCGGTCCGAAGTCCGTAGTTCTCCCAATACACCGCGAACGTGTCGCGGGGCGCAATACGCAGGTCGCCCAGCGGGACCAAGCCCAGCGTGTGCCACGAGCGCAGGGTTCGTGTCGGTGCATCGATGCGGCGCGCCAGCAGCAGATCACTACTGGTAAGTCGTGCCTCGTCCACGCGCGCCGTGGCGAAGCTAAGCTGCGCCCGCGCCATTGCCCCGGTGACACTAGGATCGCGCGCCTCGATGCGCACGCGATAGTCTCCGTTGCGCACCGTATCGACCCACGCGTAGGGCAGGCGCGCTGCCGCCGGCAGTGCAATGCGCAAGGTATCCGCCGAGGCTTGCCGCAATTGCGCGGCCGGCCCCACACGAACGGATACTTCGAGCGCTCCGCGATCGATATCAGCCGACTGATACAGTCGCGGGGCATCGAGCAGGGCGGCAACGACCACCTCGGTTTCACCCGCGGTGGGTCCGCGAAAGCGGGCGAGTTGCGTGGGGAGTGAGTCGACAGCCAACGCCATGGGTACGTTGTCGAGCAGAAACGGTGCGGCATCGCGCCGTTCTTCGAGAAAATCGCGGTAGTTGCCGGCGAACGACGCGGAATTGATTGCCGGTGGTCCAAAAAAGACGAACTCGACTTCGGTGCGTGGATAGAACCAGACCGTGACCACGCGGCCGATCGCGTCTCCCGCATCGGAGTCGGAACTCGGTGGAAACGTCGCAATGACCGGCGGTTCGCCGTAGCGCGTCAGTACGCGCCCGCGATCGGTGCGCCACCCCATCTGACGCGTCTCTGCGTCGGTAAAAAACAGATCGGTGAAGGCCACGCGTGCGAGGTACTCAAGGCGCGCTTCGTTGACCGGCGTCGAGAGCATGGGATCGGCCGCTTCCCAGAAGGCACTGTCTGTACGCTCGCGTTCGCGCGCGCTCAGCGCGGCGACACGTGCCGACTCGCTTCGGCGCAGCACCTGGCTGAGATCGAGGATCTCGGCGCGAGCGTCTGGAGACAGGAGCGACAGTGCCCGCGTGAACGCTCGCTCGCTGTCCTGCGCACGCCCCAAGCGATACATCGCCAGCCCGGCCGCAAACTCGATGCGTGCCGATGCATCTGGTGATACCTGCGCCGGGGCGGCCATCACCAGCATTTCATCATACCGACGCTGGTCGTAGAGCAGTGCCAGCAGACCAAGCGCGCTTGGCTCATGCGTTGGTACCGCTGCAAGCGCGCGGCGGTAGTACTCCTCGGCCTCACTGCGATCGACGATGGCCGCGTTGTCGATCGGTCGCGCGAGTTGATCGAGAAACTCACGCGTGTAGTGCAGCCGTCGCTGCGCAACGATTGGGTCAAAGAGCAGGGTGGTGGTGTACAACCAGCGGTTCTTACCGGAGAGATAGCGTCTTGCTTTGATCAACCCGAGTTCATACGCGACTTCCGCGAACTGCGCCGGATTCCCGCTGCGTTCGGCAACCGACAGCGCGCGGCGGAAAAGCCGCTCCGCTTCCAGTCGTACGATGGGCGTATTCAACCGGACGCGCCCCATCTCGATCAAGTAGCGCGGATTGCGCGCGTCGAGGTCGGCGGCGCGGCTGAGCAGATGCCACGCGAGCATTCGTCGCGGGGTGTCGCCGAGCGTCAGGCTGGTTGTGCGCGAGAGCACGACACCGCGCCAGTACAATGCGTCCGGATCGCGAGGGGATTGGTCGGTCGCGCGTTCGAGCAATGCCAACGCGCCGCTGGTATCACCCGCCGTCGCCTTGTCGCGCGCGTCCTGCACGAGCGCAGCCGTCGGTACGCGCGTCCGCCCTGACTGCGCGGCGAGCGGTGCGGCGATTGGCGCGGCGGCGAGGAGCGCCGCGATGAGGAGGACCGCGACGGGAGACGATGGCCCTCGACCGGCGGAACGACAGACTGGAACTCGCATCACCAAAAAACCTAGTGTGCGGGCGCACCAATGGGGATGGAACCGGGAGCGCGCGGGGACGTAGTATGCGCGTATACATAGGAACACTTGATACGGTGACGCAGTTTCTTCCAGCACGTTTCCAGCACGTTTCCAGCACGTTTCCAGCACGATACCGGAGCTTTCATGACCGTTGTGTCTTTCACGATGCCGAAGTTCGCGCGTAGGTGCGCCGCAGCCCTCGCTGCCGCAAGCGCGCTTGTCGTGCTGCCCGCCGGCGTCGGGGCGCAAGCGTTCAACTATCCGTCATTGCAGCTGCCGAGTGCGTCCATTCGCGACTACACGGCCGCGGTGGCGGGTGGCAATGCCACGACGCTCCTCTTCCAATGGCGTGAGAGTGCCGGTGAGGGGATGCACTTCGGCCTGGATGCGGGGCTGTCCGACTCGGACCGTCGCAACAATCTGCTGGCGTTTTTTGGTGTGTCCGGCGGACGCGAGTTTCTGCGCGCAACGGCGGAGCAACCGCTCGATCTCCTCGGCACGCTCGGCGCCGGTCTCGCGTTTGGCGGCGGCACCACGGTGGTGCGTGTTCCGGTCGGCGTGAGTGTCGGCCACACATTCGAGCTGGACCAAGGCATGTCGCTCACGCCGTATGTACATCCGCGTGTGTCGCTCGATGTGTGCGGCGACTGCAGTCGCGGTAATGGCAGCAAGTCCGAACTGACGCTCAACTTCGATCTCGGCGCCAATTTTCAGGTCAGCCGGCAGTTCGCGGTCCGAGCGGCCGCGGTGTTCAGCGGCTCAGACTTTGTGGGCAATGGCGATTCCTTCACGATCGGCTTCAACTGGACACCGAGCGCGCTCGCACCGTCCCGCTGAACCATTCGTCACGGGGCCGGGCTACCCAATCGCAGTTGGTCCCCGATTTTCCTTAGTACGTCCCTGGTTTGCGGGTAGCAAGGAAAGAGAGGTTCTTCCCACGCAACGGATAGAGTTTTCGTCCCTGTCACGCCCCGGCGCTCTGCGTCCGGGGCGTTCTTGCTTGGATGTGACGCCACCGGTACACTTGCTGTTCTGTTTGGCAGGACTTTTCATCCCGCTCAGGCGCGGTTTGTCGCAAAAGAGCGCTGGTGGTCCCTGTTCCAAACTGAGCCTTTGAAACAGTCGCTGCACGTCGGCGACGCACGTCTCGGTTCGACCTCGTCCTCTCAGGGGACGTATCGGACCGGGTTTTGGTGTTCACGGGACTCCACAGTCGCGCCCGTGAGCACCGTATCCCCTCCCCGTTGTTCCGGCTTCGAATCGCCGAGGGCTGAGCATGTCGAGATTTGCACGATGGTTGCACCGGGTTCCGCTGGCTGTGCT
>JBBQSM010000224.1:0-5935 GCA_038234895.1 Gemmatimonadales bacterium | reverse complement strand
GCCGGCCAAGCCGATGGGAGGCATTTCCGGCCTGGCCAAGGGCGACGTGGCCTATCTGCCCGTGGACCTGCCCGCCGGTGAATACGCCTTGCTCTGCTTCCTGCCCGACGTCAAGGACGGTAAGCCTCACATCGAGCATGGCATGGTCACGCAGCTGACGGTGCAATAGGCACAGTCCCAGCGCAGCGCCGAGCTATGCCGGCGTGACGAGCGTGCGCCACTCGTGCGCGATCTCCTTCACGGCACGCAATGCCGCAGGGACCGCGGTGGTCATGTGAAGGAAGCCGTGGACGAGTTGGCTCTCGCACCGTTCGCGAACCGTGACGCCGGCAGCGCGCAGGGCGGCGGCGTATGCCTGCCCTTCGTCGCGCAGCGGATCGAATCCCGCGGTGACCAGGAGTGTCGGCGGCAACATCGCGAGTGAACTTGCACGTAGTGGATGAAGCTGCCACGCACGGTCGGGTGGCACGTCACGCGGCAGGTAATGGCCGTCGAAGGCGGTGATGTCGCGCTGCTCGAGCAGATAGCCTCGCGCGAACGTCTGCCGCGACGGTGAGTCGGCGTTGTCGGTGACCGGATAGATGAGCAGCTGCGCGCAGACGCCAATGCCGCGTTGGGCGACGGTCGTCGCTGCGACGGTGGCGAGATTCGCGCACGCGCTGTCACCGCCCACGCACACCCGCCTGGGATCTGCGCCCAGCGACGGTGCGTTCGCGAGCGCCCACTCGACCGCTGCAATGCTGTCCTCGACCGCCGCGGGAAAGGGATGTTCGGGGGCCAGTCGGTAGTCCACGCTGAGCACATGCGTTTGCGCGTGCCGAGAGAGCAGGCGACATAGCTCGTCGTGCGTGTCCAGATCGCCAATGACGAACCCGCCGCCGTGGAAATACACGAGGAGCGGCGCCGCCGTCTCGGAGACGTCCGGCGGCGCGTAGTGTCGAACACGTATCGACTGCGCGCCACCCGGTATGCTGAACTCGCGCACATTGCCCACGGCAGTCGGCTTGAGTACCAGCGCCGTCGCCTCCTGACGATAGCGCAGGCGGCCTGCGGCGGGTGTCGGTTCACAAAATCCTTGGCGTCCGGTCAGTTGCTGCATCCGCAACAGAAACTGCACATGCGGGTCGAGGGTGTTCCCATCCACGACCGTGGCGCGTGCGCCGATCACGCGAAGCAGCAGCGCTCCTGGACATCTGCCTGCCGCGCGTGCAAATGCGGCCTCGAGTGTGTGTTTCATCGCGGAGTTCAGCGCACTACCGCAAACTCACCGTCTGTGCCACATCGTCGCCGGCGGCAAAGTACAGCGACCGTCGCCGATCGCCGGGCATAGCCAGCACGACCACGAGATTCTGCTCGGAAGGGAATTGCTCGAAGAGCAGTGCGTTGCGCACCGTCAGCGACGCGGGCTGCGTGCCGGCGTCCAGCTGCAGCACATACACCTGCACTGCGCCACCGACCGGATCCACTTCGCGCGACGACTGCAAGAGTCGCGCGCGCAGACGACGTCCATTGGCATCCACCTGCACGCGCGCATTGAAGTACGCGGTCACGAGCGAGTCGGCGGCTACGTCGGTGGCGAGTACAAAGGCCGGCGCTTTGGCAAAACCGCGCACCCCCCTTTCCAGATCGTCGGCGAAGCAGCGCACGCGCCACACGATGACACCATGCTCCACCACCACCCGCGACTGCGTCACGTGCACGTCATGTCGCACCGCAGATACAGCCGCCGGTACCGACGACGGTGCCGGCCACATCACCAACATTGCCAGCAGTGCGGCCAGCATCAGCCGACCGGCCGCACGGGCTTCTTCCACGTATTGTTGCTGCGGTCCACGTCGGCGTAGCCCTCGTCCGGGTCGACTGTCACGCCAACGACTTCCTTGTCGCTGAAAAAGCCGTGCGTGTGCAGTTTCTCATTGCGACGCCACGCTTCGGCGGGCAAGCGAATGCGCTCCTTGCTGCCATCGGCGTATTCCACTTCGATTTCGATCGGCAGCACGAGACCGCCGCGATTCTCGATGGTGAGCCGGTGGTAGAATCGCCCACGGTTGGTGTTGCCTGCGAGGACCGTGGCGTCCTGCGACTCAACCTTGGTGAGCGCCTGATCGTTGTTGTACGTGCTGTAGAACCAGCCGCGCCAGAAGTAGTCGAGCTGTTCACCGGCACCGCTCGCCAAGGTGCGGAACAGGTCCGCCGGCATCGGATGCTTGAACATCCACTTCCTGGAATATTCGCGGAACGCGAGGTCGAACCGCTCGGGGCCTAAGACCTTCTCGCGCAGCATCACCAAACCCGCCGCCGGCTTGCTGTAGCCGTTGTTGCCGAACTGGCGGTGGATGTAGTCCGACTCGGTCATGAGCGGGACTTGATCCATGTCCTTCATGTAATTCACGATGTTCGACGCCGGTCCGCGCAGAAGGCTCGTCGGCCACGACTTGTCAAAGTCTAGTGATCCGTAGTACTCGAGAAACGAGTTCAACCCATCGTCCATCCACGTCCACTTGCGTTCGTCGCTGGCCACGATCATCGGAAACCAGTTGTGCCCGACTTCGTGAATGGTCACGCTGGCCAGCGCGTACTCCTGTCGCTTGCTGAAGGTGCCGTCGGCCGCCGGACGGCCACCGCAGAACGCGATCATGGGATACTCCATCCCGCCCACCGACCCGTTCACGTTCGACGCCTGCGGATACGGGTACTCGAAGGCGAGCCGACCGTACGTGGCCATGGTCTGCGCAATCGCCTTGGTGGAGACGGTATTCCAGAGCGGCATCGCTTCGCGCGGATAGACCGAGTGCAATTCGATCGGCTTGCTGCGCGTGTCGTAGCGAAATCCAGCCGCATCCCAGACGAACGTTTTCGACGACGCCCACGCGAAATCGCGCACGTTATTTGCCGTAAAGCGCCACGTCAGCGCACCAGTGCCAACCGGCCGTGCTGACGGCTTCATGACGTCGTCTGGGCGCACAATGAATACGGGTGTATCGCTGGCGAACGCGGTCGTCAGCCGCGCCCGCTGCGTCGCGGTGAGCACGTCGAGCGGATTGGCGATTGCACCGGTTGCGCGCACGATGTGGTCGCGCGGCACGGTGAGACTCACGTCGTAGTTACCGAACTCGAGATAGAACTCGCCTTGCCCAAGGAACTGGTCGTTCTGCCACCCATTCACGTCATCGTACACGGCGGCACGCGGAAACCACTGTGCCACTTCATAAATCCATCCGTCCTTCACCTGCTCGCGCACGCCGCGGTTGTTGTTCCCGGCTTCGGGCACGGTGAACGTCCAGTCGATCTCGATCGTCGCCGAGGCGCCGGTTGGCAGCGGCTGCGGCAACTCCACGCGCATCTGCGTCCCGTTGATGAGATAGCGCGCTGGTCGTATGAGTCCGCGTGGCAGTGCCGTCGCCACGCGCCTGATCTCATAGCCGCCGAATTCATCCTGCTCGGGCAGCAGGAACTGCCGTGCCTGCGGTGACAGCGTCGCGGGGAGCGCGTCCTTGCTCAGATTCGCGCGGCTGTTCTTCTCCTCGATGTTCTGGTCGAGCTGAAACCACACATACGTGAGCGTGTTCGGCGAATTGTTACGATATGTGATCCGTTCGGCGCCGGTAATCGCATGCGTCGTGGTATCGAGCGTCGCCTTGATGACGTAGTCCACCTGCTGTTGCCAATAGCGGGGGCCGGGCGAGCCCGACGCATCCCGAAAGTCGTTGGGCGACGGCCATTCGTCGAGCGCGCGGAACGACGACTTGTTGGTGCGCGGATTGGGCTCGGCGTTGAGCCACTGCTGCGCGTGCACCGTGAAGGGCAGCGTAAGAATCGCCCCGCACGCAGCGGTGACGAACGTGCGACGAGCGGTAGGACGCATAGCGACGAAATCCACGCAGTGGTGGGGAAGGGCGCGGCCGACCAGTCACGCCACAACAGCGGTTGCACGAAAGTGCCTGTTCCGAAAGTCTCTGTACGACGCCTATGGCGAGTCTGCGAGTCGTTGCACCAACAGCACGGTCGCCATGCCGCCGGTGATACCGGCCAGTAGCTGCACCCATCGTGCTCGTGGAAGAATGATACGCACCACAAGCCCCCCGACCGCCAGCGTCATCGCCAAAATCAGCAGTTGCCCCAACTCGAGCCCCACATTGAACGCGAACAGCGGGAGCGTGATGCTCTCTTCCGCGCCCAGCAACGCACGTAGCAACGTCGAGAACCCCAACCCATGAATCAGTCCGAACCCCGTCGCCAACACATATCGCGCAGTCGGTAGTGCGGAATGCAACGGGAACGACGCCGACGATGCTGAACGCGTGGTGCGGTGCTGCTCCACCAACGACAACAGCGCCGTGACGACAATCGTCACGGGAATCAGCGTTTCCACCAGCGCCGACGGCACCGACACGAGACGCAGCGTTGCCAACGCCAGTGTCGCGCTGTGCCCGATCGTGAACGCGGTGGCGAGAAGTGCGAGTTGCCGCCACTCGCGCCACGTGTACGGAACGGCCAGCGCGGCCACGTACAGGATGTGATCGTACCCGGCAACGTCTGCAATGTGGCGAAAGCCCAACTGCAGGTACACCAGGAATTCGGAGGACACGCGCGTGCAGGATTGAAGACGGCGCCGGTGCGTCTGCGGTTAGAAGTCCACCGGGCGCAGATACGATTCGCCGATCCCCGAACTGCTCAGCAACGCCGTCGACGGTGGACGCCGCTTCCAGTGCGTACTGCTCAAGCGGCGTTCGACTAGCAGCAACTCGTCTTCCTGAAAGCCGCGCGCGCGCATGGCCTCATGCGAGAAACCGTGCAGCAGACCGTTAAGAATGGCGTCTGCCCGCGCATAGCTGATGCCCAAGTCCGCTTCGTCCGTTTGCCCCACAATGAGATCTGCCGTTGCCGGCTTGTTGACGATCACATCGGGGACGCCAAGATGCCGTGCCAACGCCCACACCTGCGTTTTGTACAGATCGCCGATCGGATTTACGGGCGGCGAATCGTCGGCGTGCCAGGTGAAGTAGCCGAAGAGACGTTCGGTCTTGTTGCCCGTGCCCAGTGGCAGCGCGCGGTAGCGTGCGGACAGATCGAAGAGCGCGATCATGCGCGTGCGCGCCATGATGTTGCCGCGACGGCCGCCGTCTGCATCCGGCTCATGCACGAGGTACCCGTCCACCGCCCCGGAGATGTCCACGGTCCGCGCTTCGACGCCGAGCGCGTCGATGACCAGTTGCGCGTGCTCCAGCGACTCGGCGCTGGACGTGCGATACGGCATGCGCACCGCAACCACATTCTCGGGGCCAAGTGCGCGCGCAGCCAGAAAGGTTGTCACCGCTGAGTCTACGCCGCCGGAAAGGCCGACCACCACACGGCGAAATCCGCGACGTCCCAGCTCCTCACGCAGGAATCCCGTGAGCCAGGTGGCCGTGAGCTCGGCGTCGATCTCGAGCGGTGGCGGACCGCCATGCTCACGCATGGCGTGTCGGATGACCGGCAGTGCATCGGGAACGGCGCGCGCGAACGCGTTCGCTTGCGCCATGGCCTCAACCGGCACCTGAAACTCACCCGTCGTGAAACCACGGCCACTGAGCAGCAGATCGGCCGCAGCGGGCTCGGCGCCGTCGTACACCAACGCGGTGGGGACACCATCCTGCACGCGCTTCACGTTCTCGAGTACATGCGGCAGCGCCACACGCAGATCGCTCAGCAACGGCGCGTCAGCCCGTGCGCGCACCAGATCGTCGAGATCGAGCGTGACCGAAAGAAACGATTCCTCCCATACCGGCGCGCGTCCACGGACGTCGCCACCGGGGCCCACCAGCATCGAGCATCCGAAAAAGCGCTTGCCACCTTCGGTCCCCACGAGATTGGACAGACTGGCGTACATGCCGTGCTCCTCGGCAATGTCGCGCATCAGTCGCTCCCAGCGCGCCGCACTGTACGGCCCGGGAAT
>JBBQSM010000223.1:0-6037 GCA_038234895.1 Gemmatimonadales bacterium | reverse complement strand
TCGACAAGACGACGGACACCGACGCTCTTGCTGCGGTGGAGCAGGCGCTCGAGACGTATAGGGCCAAGGTCACGGCTCGGATTGACTATCTCAAGAAGCATCGCGGAGCCAAGCGAGCGTAGTGAAGGTCCAGCGCCGGACACCACTGACGCACATGCCACTTTCCCGCAAGCGGTCGTGGCCGGGGCGGAATCAACGATTGTCGACGTGGCACGGCGCATTGCGAGGCATCAGCTGGATTGCCGCTCCACGGCGAGAGGGCATGGGAGGCGATGCCGCCTCGCCGCCTGCCGAGCGAGGACGTGCCGGCCGCCACGCCTTCGCTCGCCCTTCGATGCGAGGCTGCGACGCGACGTTCTGGTGTACGTGACGTCGGAGTGAACCGCCTTGGCCAACTTCTCCTCCGTCAATTGTCGTCGAATACGAGGGAGCAAGCGCCCGGTGTGCCGTGGCCTGCGCCATGAAGGGCGAACACGTTCGGTGGGCCGCCAATGTACTGGTGGTGTCCCGATACGTTGTCGTTGCTGGCTCTACTCCTGACCTCGCAGCGAGAAGAATGATAAGACACCCGGGGCACAGCGGTCGTTGGCCTCGTCGCGCGTGCGGCTTTACCCGTGCCTGGTGCTGCTTGCGCAGCCATTCCCGACGCTTGTACAGCAAGGCGTGGCGCGTTGCACCGTGGGGCGCCCCGAGCACCGCTCAGCCCGACCCGCAATACAGGGTGGCTGAACTGCATCGAGTTCGGCTTTGGTGCGCGGTGATGCCGATTCGATGACCGGTACGGGATCCAGCCGATCAGTGCGCCGGGCTGCCGAAGAGCGTCATCCGTACACGTTGGAGCGATGCCTCCACGAGCTGAGTATCCGCCGTCAGTTGGAAGCGTAGGACGACGAGGACGGGGCCATGGACGCTGATGTGCTGGGTGAACACGGCGTGGCGCCGAGAGGGGAGGGGACCGTGACTATTGCCGATGGCGACGACGATGGCAGCGACGATGGATCGAATCACGAGGTGCGCCGTTGGCGGAACGGGCATGAGTACGTTTGCTCCAGTGGCGGGAATGCGGGTGGCGGATGCCAACACCGGCACGCGAGCTGCCTATGTCAAACCGTTCGGTCCAGAAGAACGTCGGGGCCGCACGAGTAATGTGAGGGGCGAGACCTCTCGCACGCGCCGCCGCGATCGGTTCACCGGAGCGACCCGTATTGTGGTACGTGCTTCACCACCGCATTCCGTCCCCTCGCCCTCAGGCCACCATGCGATTGATACTCGCCATGCTGCTCCCGCTCCTCGGACTGTCGGCAACTGACCCACAGCCAGTCGTCGGTCGTTCGTCGACGGGGCGTTCGAGCGGTGCCGCCGTCATCGTGGGGGCGGATCGCCTGCTGGGTGAATACGCGCACCTCATTCGTGGCAAGTCGGTCGCACTGGTCGCCAATCACAGTGCGCGGCTGTCGGACGGGACCCACCTCGCCGATGCCCTGTTCCGACATCGCGAGTCACGCCTGGTCGTTCTGTTCGGGATGGAGTACGACATCCGCTCCAACGACTACGCCGCGGCGCGCGATGGCGAGGTCGCCACGGATCGCACGACCGGGCTGACCAAGTACAACCTGTACGGTGCGCACCACAAGCCGACGTCCGAGATGCTCGCCGGCGTCGACGTCATCGTGTTCGACATCCAGGAGGTCGGCGCTCGCTTTTACGAGCACATCAACATCCTTGGCTTCGTGATGGAAGCCGCCGCCGAGCAGGGGATCGCTGTCGTCGTGCTCGATCGACCCAATCCCATCACGGGTCGGAAGCACGAGGGGTTTCTTCCTGATTCCGCGGCGCTGTTCCGCTTTGGATCGTACGCCGGCGTCCCGATCGTGCATGGCATGACGATGGGTGAATTGGCGCGCCTGTATAACGGCGAGCATCAGCTCCGCGGTGGGCGCACGGTAACGCTCGACGTCGTCCCAATGCGGGGATGGTCGCGCGACATGTGGTATGACGAGACAGGTCTTCCATGGCGCAAACCGTCCCCCAACCTGCTCACAGCTGAGTCGCTGCTGGCGTATGTCGGCACCTGCCTCTTCGAAGCCGTGAACGTGAGCGAAGGGCGGGGCACCGACCATCCGTTCGAAATGATCGGTGCGGCCTGGCTCGATGGCGAGCGTGCGCTCTCGCTGCTCCGCGGACTCGCACTCCCCGGCGTCAGCTTCGACACGGTGACCTTCGTGCCGGAGCAGAAGGCGTATCACGGACGCTCTCCAGAGCTCGCCGGGGAGACGCTGCGCGGGATCCGGCTGCGCGTCACCGATCGCGACGTGTTCGAGCCCTATCGCACCGGGGTGGCGATGCTGTGGGCAGTGCACACGCTGCACAAGGACCGCCTCGTGTGGAACGACGCCGTACTCGACCGGTTGGTCGCCACGCCGCGGCTCAAGGCGATGCTGCAGGCGGGGCGTTCCCCTGCGGAAATCGTCGGGGCGTGGAGTGCCGAGCTTGCCGCATTTCAGGCGATGAGCGGGCAGTATCTGCTTTACCGGTGAATCCCTTGGCGGGAGCAGTGAAGTCAGTGGCAATTTGCTGAACGGCGCGCGTGTCGGGGGCAGCTCGGGACGGCAGGCATGCGCTCGCACCAGCACGTCGACGATCTTGCGCTCTGCCGGGTGATCGACGGATGTCGCGCATGGAGCCGCTGCGCGCGAGCGAACGCTTGATGAGTGCCGCACCAGAAGCATCCGCCAGATACAGTGTCCGCACGCAACCGCCATCGCCATGCGAACTTCGTTCTGCCCCGCGCTCGCGCTCCTTGCCGCCTTGACTGCATTCGCTGAGCGGGTCCACGCGCAGCATACGCTCGTCAGCGACGCGTCATCACTCGTCCTCGGCGCTGATGGGCGCATCGAGGCGATACGCCTCGCCAATCGCACGCTCACCGCCGCCGCACACGACGACGCGGCACTCTGGATCGCGCACCCGTCGCTTCGCGCCGTTGGCAGCGTACGAGGGCCGATCCGGCCCTCCGACGCCGGCCACCACACCACCCGGCGCTTCACCAGTGCCGGGCTCCCGGCGCTCCGCCTCACCTGGAGCCGGTTCGCCGTGGCCCCGCAGCTGGTCGTGACAGCAACCGTCACACTGCGCGGCAGCGATGGCACGAGCCTCTGGCACCTCGCGCTCTCGGGATTGCGCAGCACACCACTCGACTCCATCCGGTATCCGCGCGTTGTCGGACTCCCTCGGCTCGGCGATCATGAGACGCTGATCGTGCCGCTGTGGATGGGGCAGCAGCTGCACGAGCCGCGAGCTCGCTTCGCGACCGCAACCGTCACGACCGGGACTGGGAGTGATCCGCTCGGTGCGTCCACGGCGAGATCGCAGACCTGGTCGTACCCGGGCGCACTGTCGTTTCAGGCAGTGGCCGTGACATCGGCGAGCGGTCTCTCGATGCGCCTGACGGCGGATGATTCGCTCGCATACCGGAAGTCGCTCACACTGCTCAGTGCCACCGACGGCACGCTCGGTTTCGAGGCGGCGCATCTGCTCCCCGACCCCGGATCAGCGGACGGCTACACGGTCCCCTATGCCACGCAATTAGGGGTCTTCCGCGGCGACTGGATGACGCTTGCCGAGTGGTATCGGTCGTGGGGAATCCGCCAGAAGTGGTCACGTCAGAGCCGCGTGGCTCGCGGGACCGTTGCGCAATGGGTGGACAGTACCGGCATCTGGGTCTGGAATCGGGGACGCTCGCCGATGGTGCTCGATCCGGCGCTGGCGCTGCAGCGGTACGCGGGCGTGCCGGTGAGTGTGTTCTGGCACTGGTGGCACAACGGTCCCTACGACACCTCGTTCCCGGAGTATCTGCCACCGCGTGAGGGCGCGGCATCGTTCACGCAGGCCGTCGCTGCAGCGCAGAACGAAGGCGTGCATTCCATAGTCTACATGAACCAGCGGCTCTGGTGCACGGCCACGTCGAGCTGGACGTCGAAAGATGCACAACGCGGTGCGGTGCGGGAGCGCGATGGCAGGATCCGGACCGAGATATACAACATTTTCGATCCGATCCCGTGCGCGACGATGTCCGTCACCAGTCCGCTGTGGCGAGACACGTACACGGGGATCGCGGACACCGTGATTCATCAGTACGGCGTGAACGGCATTTACATGGATCAAGCGGTGCTGAGCCTCGTGAACTGGCGGCGCAGCACCGGCATGCCGGTGGGTGGCGGCAACTATTGGATGGCGGGCTTCGATTCGCTCGCCGCGGGCCTGCGCGCGAGGGCACGCGCGACTCCGATCGTGCTGGCTGGCGAAGGGGGCGGTGAAAGCTGGCTCCCGGCGCTCGATCTCTTTCTCACGTTGCAGGTGAGCCAGGAACGCTACGCTGATCCCGCCAGCGGCTGGGAACCGCTGCCGCTCTTCCAAGCGGTGTACCACGAAGTGGCCAATACTTTCGGCACATACGGCTCGCTCACGTATCCACCGTACGATGAACTCTGGCCCGACTCTACCCGCCCCGCCAATGCACTCACCTTGCTGGATCGCAGGTTCGGGCAACAGTTCCGAATGGAGCAGGCGCGCATGTTCGTCTGGGGGATGCAACCGACGATCGCCAACATGCTGCCGGAGCAGCTCACCGCACGCAAGGACGAAATCGACTACATGGTGCGGCTTGCAAAGCTGCGTCGCGCGGCATGGGCAGCGCTGCATCGCGGACGCTTCATGCGACCGCCCCCGCTGGCCACCAGTGACATCACCGTCCTGCTCTCCCGTATCTCAATTTATGCCGCACGACGCGGTGGTCCTATCGAAGCGGAGCGCCGACTGCCGGGTGTGCTGCATGGTGCGTGGCGCACACCGGACAACGCCGTGGCCATTCCGATTGCAAGCCTGCTCGACGTCGCCACCACGGTGCAGCTCACACTCGACGCGCAGGCGCTTGGCGTCCTTCCAGGTGCCAGTATGCGGTTGATTACGCCTGACGGCGAGCGTGCGCTCGGTAAGCTGCAGCAGTCGATGACGCTGCCGATCGACCTGCCAGCGCAGGGCGCGGTGGTGCTGATGCTGGAGCCGACTGCCAGCTAACCTCAGGCATACGCTGAGCGCGCCGCCGCCGCCGCGCTCAGCGCAAGGCTGGCGTCTGCACCAGCAGGAGCGCGTTGCCGACGGGGCGTTCGCCAGCGGCGTCTGTCGGTGTATTCACGACCGCGCCGTCGATGACCATGGTCGTGGAACCGCCGCCGTCGAAATTCAGCGCCTGCCACGCGCCAAGCGTGCGCATGACCCCGGCCAGCTCCACGAGGGTCATACCAACGCTCGCAGCGGACCGACCGTCCACCGTCACAAGCCAGAGCGTGCGGCCGTCCTTCGCGTAACCGATCGCGGTGCGCGGATGACGCGCCTCCGCGTTGCGCGAGATCGTGCCTTCGAGTGTGGCGGCATCGCGCGCCACATTCACTCCGTTCTGCAGCAGGCGTGGCCATCCGCCGACCAGCATACGTGGCGGCCCGTGCCCGGGAACCCGGGGGACGCTCGACAACAGCACGCGCAGCGTGTCGCCGACAGCCAGATCGTTCACCGCCGCGGCGCGCGCGCCGTGCGCCGCGAGCACCGCACCATCCTGTGGAATGCTCGACCCGGTCGTGGAGACCACCGCACCGTGCCGCACGAAAAGCAGTGTGTCGCCATGAGCGCCTGCGGCGGTGAGCGGTGCCTCGATGGCGACGCGCGTGCTGTCGCCGGACGGATCGCGCGGTGTCGTTGCCCCGAAGCGTGGCGTGTACAGTGTCGTGCCTTCCATGGCCGTCGACAACTTGGCGTTGACCGACAGGATTGGAAGCATGCCGCTCCGCGACCACGCCTTGCCGTCCAGAATGAAACGGTCGATGGTGGGGCGGCCGCGCGCGTCGAGCGCGAGCTGCGCGTGGACGTTGTCGTAGCTGTCGTACGGCGAGTCGGTCACCTTGAGCCCCTTCCACCACTCGCCGTCGATGACCTGATTGTTCTCGTTCTCTCCGGTGAGCACGTCGAAGAAATCGGCGTTCAC
>JBBQSM010000222.1:0-6163 GCA_038234895.1 Gemmatimonadales bacterium | reverse complement strand
TTCATCTGGCCGAGTTCCACGTTGCCGACGCAGTGGTCCACGTACTTGAGTCCAACGTCGGCCGGCTGATAGCGCGGAGTCACGGACACGAACCCGGGCAGAAACAGTCCGCGATAGCTACGTCGTTCCACGAGCGAATGAATCGTGTCGCCGTACGTGGCGATGGCGGCGGTGACCACTTCGCCGAACTCGTCCTGCGTAACCACCGGCGCGTGCACGGGAATAGCGCCACGCGCGAGCGCCGTCTCGTAGGCGCTGGCCGCATCGTCCACCCACAGCGCGTAGTCGCGAATGCCGTCGCCGTGCTTGTGCACATGCGCCGCGATCGGCGAATCGCCGTGCAGTGCTGTCGTGAGCACGAGCCGGATCTTGCCCTGCTGCAACAGATAGCTGCTGCGATCGCGCACGCCGGTCTCGGGGCCGCGATAGCCGACCAGTTGATAGCCGAATGCGCTGCGGTAGTAGTGACTCGCCTGCTTGGCGTTGCCGACGTAGAACTCGACGTAATCGGTTCCGTTGATCGGGAACGCGTCATGCTCAATGCCGGCTTCGGGAGCGGACATAGTGGCCATGAGGCCTCCGGTTGAACGTATGTGAGAGAAGGACGAAAAAACGGACGTCACCTCACTGCGCTCAGATATGCGACCGCGGCAGCGCGCCGATCCACGCGCGCGCCCGCTCATCTCCGGAAAGCTGGGGGTTCATCATGCCAGGACTCCGCTT
Source organism: Gemmatimonadales bacterium (assembly GCA_038234895.1). Classification (GTDB taxonomy): domain Bacteria; phylum Gemmatimonadota; class Gemmatimonadetes; order Gemmatimonadales; family Gemmatimonadaceae; genus Gemmatimonas. The sequence goes on along the minus strand of JBBQSM010000222.1, from coordinate 5,440 downwards.
GCAAGTACGACGCGCGTACAGGACCTCGACTGCATGCAACCTATCACAAAAGCTCGGCCAAGTCGCGAAAAAGCGCCAGCGCTTCCGGATTGGCCAGCGCATCTGCGTTGCGGACCGGTCGGCCGTGAATCACCTCGCGCACCGCCAATTCGGTGATCTTGCCGCTGATGGTGCGGGGAATGTCCGCGACTGCCACGATCACTTTGGGCACGTGATGCGGACTGGCATGCTCGCGCACACGGCGCCGGATCGTGTCGCGCAGCGCATCGTCCAGCACGATTCCATCACGCATCCGCACAAAGAGCACGATGCGCGCGTCGGCGGTGACGCCCTGCCCGACCGTCTGCTCGACCACGAGCGACTCGAGGATTTCCGGCACCTGCTCCACCTGCCGGTACAGCTCCGCCGTTCCGATCCGCACGCCGCCCGGATTGAGCGTGGCGTCGCTGCGGCCGTGAATCACCAGTCCATCCTGGGACGTGATTTCCGCCCAGTCGCCATGCCGCCAGACGCCCGGGAAGTACTCGAAGTATGCTGCTCGGTACAGCGCGCCCTCCGGATCGTTCCAGAACGCGATCGGCATGCTTGGGAATGGGCGGGTGCATACGAGTTCGCCCGGCGTCTCGCGCAGCGATTGCCCGGCGTCATCGAACACGTCCACGGCCATGCCGAGCCCCCGCATCTGCAGGGCGCCCCGATAGACCGGCCCCGTGGGATCGCCAAGCGCAAAACAGCTCACGATGTCCGTGCCACCGCTGATGCTGGCCAGTCGCAGATCAGATTTGATGGCCCGATACACGAAGTCGTACGAGTGCTCGGCCAGCGGACTGCCGGTGGACAAGATGGCGCGCAGCGACTGCAGATCGAATGACGCGCCCGGCGTGCTCCCGTCCTTCTCGAGCATGGCCAGGTACTTGGCGCTCGTCCCGAACACGTTCACGCCCTCGGCTTCCACCATGCGCCAGAGAATCGACGAATCCGGCGCAAGCGGCGCGCCATCGTACAGCACGATCGTCGCGCCCACCGCGAGCCCCGACACCAGCCAGTTCCACATCATCCAGCCGCAGGTGGTGAAGTAGAACAGCACGTCTCCGGCGTGCAGATCGGTGTGCAGCGCGAGCTCTTTCCAGTGCTGCAGCAACGTGCCCCCCGCCCCGTGCACCATGCACTTGGGCAGGCCGGTCGTCCCCGAGCTGTAGAGCACGTACAGCGGATGCGCGAAGGGCAGTCGGGTGAACTGCGGCTCCCGTTCGGTGTCGTGTCGCGCCAGCACGTGATCAAACCGCTGCGCCTGCCGAACGTCTGTGCAATCAGGCGCCGGGTCCAGATACGGCACCACCCACACCTCGCGGAGCGACGGAATGGCGGCGGCCACCTCACGCACACGCGCCAAGCAGTCGATGCGCTTACCCCCGTAGCGATAGCCGTCGGCCGCGATGAGCACCTTGGGCTCGATCTGCCCGAAGCGGTCGAGCACGCCCTTGGTGCCGAAGTCCGGCGAACACGACGACCAGATCGCGCCGAGCGAACTCGCCGCCAGCATGACGATGACCGCTTCGGGAATGTTGGGGAGATAGCCAACCACGCGATCGCCCACGCCCACGCCCGCTTCGCGCAGGGCAGCGGCGGTTTGCGCCACGCGCACACGGAGCTCGGCGAAACTCACGCGCGATTGCGCGCCCGACTCGTTCCACGACACGATGGCTGCGTGATCGTCACGCCGTCGCAGCAGATGCTCCGCGAAATTGAGTCGCGTGCCGGTGAACCACGCCGGTCCGTTCGTGTCATCGGGCGGTGCCATGCGCGCGCCGCCGTGCAGCACCGTGGTCCACGGCGCGTCAGCCGACCCGGGACCGTCCGCCATGACCTCGGCCTCACGCCACAACTCGGCCCAGAACGACTCGGGATGCTCGACAGACCACCGCTGCAACGCATGCGCGTCCGCGACCTCTGGCGGAACGATTCCACGCGCACGCAGTGACTCCAGAAACAGCGTCAGACGCGCCGATGCGATCTGCTCTGGGCTGGGCGCCCAGATCGGCGCGTCAGCCATGATGCCCGCACGCACCATGATGGCCGTACACCCCATGGTGGCCGCACGCCCGGGTCACGGTGCCTTCTGCTCCGTTGCGGCGCGGGCCAGCGCGACCGTCGCGCATTCGGTGCCGTGCGACTCGCAGTACCAGCCGTGCCGGTCGTGAAAGACAAGATGCGGCGCGTCTTTGGGGCCGAGTCGCACCCGCACGAGGTGCGTCACCGTGGTGGCGGCGCCGACGATCTGCCGCGGATCGAGCACGTCCACGATGGGCTGGACGGGAAACAGGTCGATCTGGGGTGCCGCAAGAGGCACAGCGGCGCGCGACGCGGCGGCCGAGGAGCGCGAGGCGCGTTTCGGCGTCCGGTTAGACGAACGGGAGTCGGAAGGGCGATCGGAGGAGGACATCGGCGGCATCGAATCCTCGCCAACTCCGCAGCTACACGCCAGCGGTGCCCTTGGCCGACTCTTGCTGCCAGTGCATTTCCCACTCGCAAAAGGCATCGCCTTCGATCTGGCACCGCACATGCCGCACGCGAACACCATCGCCGCCGGCCAACTCCAGCGCACGGCGCAAGCCGCCCGTTTGCCGCTGACAGAAGAGCGTCGTGTTGGGAAAGAGACAGTCCCGCGGCGGCGCGGCGCGTCCGGGTGTGTCTTCGACCACTTCCATGTCGCCCGGGTGGTAGTACAAACGAAAGAGCGAGATGCTTTGCGTAAGGAACTCGCGCGGCGTGGGCTTGCGGAGAATGCCTCCGTACAGCTGCACGCCCAGCGAGTCGATGGAGAACGCGCCGGCATCGTCGGCCCATGAGGGATCGCTGCGCGGCACCACGACATCGGCGGCTGTCCACAGCGCCACCAGCGCGGGATACGGCAATTCGTCGGTGGGCCGCACGGACTGCACTGCGTTCCTGATGGACGGTGGCAATGCGTCGAGCACCGATGACAGGCCATCGCTGCCGATGCGTGCGCTGAGAAAGGTGAAGGTGCTGCGCACCGTCGCCCCTTTCGCCACGGAAGGCGGACGCTCCGGGAGTGGATCGACCGATGACACATGCGGTGACTTGCTCACGGTGCGACCTCTCGCCCAATCGCGGCGACCTCGCCCCCGCCTGCCGTCACCAGCCTGACGACCGCCGTGCGGTCGATCTTGCCCGAACCCAATCGCGGGAGCGCGTCGACGAAACAGACGCGTTTCGGGATTTTGTACGCCGCGAGACGCGTGCGAAGCGCCGCGAGGATCGCTGCCTCAGTGGCCGTCGCAGCGCTCCGCACGACCATCGCGCACCCCACCTCGCCCCATCGCTCGTCGGGTACGCCGATCACGCACGCGTCCGCGACCCCGTCGCAATCCAGCAGCGCGGCCTCCACCTCGCCGGGAAAGACATTCTCGCCGCCGGAAATGAACATCTCCTTCCGTCTCCCGCTGATGGAATAGCAGCCATCCGCGTCGCGTCGCGCCAGATCGCCCGTGCGCAGCCAACCATCATCGGTCATCACGGACGCCGTGGCATCGGGCGCGTGGAAGTATCCGGTAAACAGCTGCGGTCCACGCAGTTCGAGCTCGCCCGCCGCCGCTCCGGCTTCAGCGCAGAGCGCACCATCGTCGCCGCGCAAACGCATTTGCAATTGCGGTACCGGCCACCCCACCGAACCGGGGCGCGCGAGCGCGGCATCAGCGCTGATCGCAAAGCAGTTGGGGCCGCATTCCGTGAGCCCGTACCCTTCGCGCATGACATAGCCCGCCGCACGCACCTCTCCTTTTAATCGCTGCGGACAGGGGGCGCCACCGGAGATGAACCAGCGGAGTTTCGGCAGCGGGCGCCCCCACCGCGCGGACGAACGCAGCATCGCCAGTTGCGTCGGCACGCCGAACGTGACCGTGACATCGAAGCGATCCAGCAGATCGAGATATTCGTCCGCGTTGAACCCGTCGATGAGCACGATCGCACCGCCGCAATAGAGCAACGGCGTGGTGAACACGTTCCATCCACCGGTGTGAAAAAACGGGGTCGCTGCCGGCCCGATGTCATCCGCGCCAAGCTGCCACGCGGTGGTGGTCGCGATCGCATTCGCCACTAGCTGACGATGCGGAATCATGACCCCTTTGGGCACACCCGTGCTCCCCGACGTGTACAGCAGCATGACCACGTCATCGGCGCGCGACGGGTGACGCATGGTTGCCGCGCCTTCAATCGCAGTCGCGCGCGTGCACTCCGATCCATCCAGATCGATCCAGCGCACGGCCGCACCGGCCTCGAATCCAGCCAGCGCGGTCGTTGCCGTGGAGCGGAACCGTTCCTCGCCCAAGAGCAGGCGCGGCTCCGAGTTGCGCAACACGCGCGTAAGCTCCGGCGCACTGAGCCGCCAGTTGAGCGGAACAAGAACGGCGCCCACCCGAATGCAGGCAAAAAGCAACGGAATGAACTCCACCCGGTTCTGCGCCAACACACCGACCCGATCTCCCACCTGCACACCGGCCCCACGTAACCGCACGCTCCACCGATCGGCCTCGGCGTCCAGCTCGGCGTACGAATGCCGAGCACCCGTGGTGGCCTCGATCAACGCGGTACGCGACCCCTCGACACGCGCCCACCACGCGACCGGATCGAACGACGCCTCCTCCTGTGCGGCACACCCGCTGCTCATCGCCGCCACGCCATCGTCAGGCATGCCCTTTGGATGCGCACCCGTCAGCGCGCAGTGCGCAGCGGATGCGCACGGCAAAACTCCACGATCAACCGGCTCGCATCCGGCCCCTTGGCGTCGGTGAACGTGCCGGCCGTCGATCCGCCCGACCACGCATGTCCGAGCTCAGCAATCTCAACGTGCTGCACCTGTACCCGCGAATCGGCATCCACCCACAAATGGGTCGACGTCTGATATCCACGCTCGCTCTGCGCTGGCCCATCTGCGGCGCGCATCAATCTGGGCCGTCCATCGCGCTGCCGCAGCGCGTCGTGCACCGCGACCCACTGCGTGGCACTCTCCACGCCATTCGTCGCGTTTACGACGGCATCGCGACCGCCGTGCACGACCAGTGCAGGCAACGCCCGCGCGTTGGCCCCCATCGCCGTGAGCATCGCTTCGGCGGTTGCCAGCGAATCGCCTGCCCCACGCTGCATCACCATCAGCGCGCGCCCGACCGTGGTGGCCGCGCGCCACGAAATCCCCGACGCGCTCGTGACGCTCGCGAATTGCTCAGCGTACGCCACGGACGTGAGCGTGGCCATGGCGGCGCCGGCCGAAACACCCACGAGATGCACCTGCGAGGGGTCAATGCCGTATTGCTTGACGATGTCTCTCGTCATGCCCGCGATGATCGCCGGTTCGCCCGCGCCGCGCGACTGGTGTGCCGGATCGAACCAATTCCAGCAGCCACGCGGATTGGCCTCCGGCGGC
>JBBQSM010000221.1:0-6218 GCA_038234895.1 Gemmatimonadales bacterium | reverse complement strand
GTATCAGGCGCTCATGTCGCTGGGCGTGCCCAGTCAGCTCATCGTCTATCCCGGACAGTTTCACGGGATCACCCGGCCGAGCTTCGTGAAGGACCGCTACGATCGCTACGTGGGCTGGTACGCAAAATATCTGATGGGTGTCGCGCAGTAGTCGCGACTGGACGCGGCTTGGACGGGCCGACTATCGAAAGCGCAGCCCGACAGTGAGGCTGCGGTAGCGTAGCGATTCGCCGGACAGCAGCGACACGGCGTTCACCCGAAGTGCCGTCACGATCGCGACGTGCGAGGAACCAACGGCGGCGTCGAGTTGCGATTGCGCACCGACGCCGTACTCGCCCAACCCGCGGTACAGCGCCGGACCGCCCATCGCGCGCAGTGAGAAAGCCGAGCGACGCAGCTCCCACCCGCCCAGCACGCCGAGATGCACCATGGTGGGATAGTCGGGGCGGCAGCCCGGTTCCCCGGTAGGCGGGATACGAACGAAACACGAGTCGCCATTGGCGATGCTCCCCCGCGATCCCGCCGTCACCGCCCACATGCGATGGCGGTCGGCCACGCGTCTCACACCCACCAGCAACTCCGCCGCGGCCCCGCCGTCGTTGACGTAGTCGCGACGGCCGCCCTTCCCCACGCTCGGTCCCAGCGCAACTTCCACCGAGACCGCGCGCCGGGACATCGGTGGCGACTGAGACTGCGCCAACGCTGGCAGCATCACCGATGCCACCAGCGCAGGCAGCAGGCACATCACGCGCACGTTACTTCTTCTTTCCCGGCAAGGTGAGCGCCACGAGACTCGTGCTCTCCTCGGCGCCCGTCGCAAACACGATGTACTGCTTGCCGTTGTGCAGGAAGGTCATGGGCATGGCGGTCGTCTTGCTGGGAATCTTGACCGCGCCTGCCTGCTTACCGGTGTTCTTGTCCACCGCAAACAACTGCGGCGGCTGGCCCGGGACGCCACCACCACGACCGGTGCCGTAAATCACCAGCGTCTTGGTGTTCATCACCTGTGCCTGCCCGCCGGCACCCACATCCGGCAGTGTCACGCCGTTGAAGATCGGATCACGGGTGGTCGTCTTGATCATGCCACCGTTCGATGTCCACCACGACTTGTCGCCGCTGTTCATGTCGTACGCGGTAATACCACCCAGCGGCTTGGGCTTCACGATCGACACGCCGCCGATCCGTGAGCCCGCTGCGCGTCCGGCAAAACCATCACCGCGTCCGCCCTCGCTCTTTTGGTAGCCGGCTGGCGCAGGCAGTGCGCCAAGCAGCCCGCAGCTGTCGTGCGGCGAGCTGTAGTTGAATTCCGAGCATGGATCCTTGGCCAGCGTGGCCGTGCTCAAGGGGCTGATCGATGCAACGAACAACTTGCCCGACACCGGATCGACTGCCGCGCCGCCATCGATGTTCACGCCACCGCTCGCACCGGGCGCGTACCACGAGCACTTCTTCCCGAACTTGCCGCTGCCATCGGCCACCGAGGGCGGAATGAAGTACGGCCCCATGCGACAAGTCTGCGCGACCTTGAGCGCCGAGTCACGAATGGCCGGCGTATAATCGATCAGATCCGCTTCCACGAGTCCCTGCTGCGCATACGGCGCCGGCTTGCTCGGAATCGGCTGCGTGGGAGACGCTTGCTCACCCGGCACGTCGCTCTCCATCACCGGCGTTTCTGGCATCGGCCAGATCGGCTCGCCCGTGGCACGATCGAAGGCGTAGACCCACCCCTGCTTGGTGGTCTGCGCAACGACTTTGCGCGCGCGACCGTTCACAGTCACGTTCAGCAGATTCGGCGCCATCGGCGTGTCGTAGTCCCAGATGTCGTGGTGCACCATCTGGAAATGCCACTTACGCAGTCCCGTTTTGGCATCGAGCGCGACCAAGCTGTTGCCGAACAGGTTGTTCCCCGGACGGTGTCCACCGTATTCGTCCATGAGCGGCATGCCGACCGGGATGTATACGAGACCAAGCTCTGGATCGGCCGCGTACGGCGCCCACGCATCGTTCTTGCCCACGCCATCGGTGCCAATCTTTGAGCTCTTCTTCCACGAGTCCGCGCCGTACTCGCCCGGCTGCGGAATCAGGTTGAACTTCCACAGCTGCTTGCCTGTGCGAATATCGAAGCCGCGAATGATGCCGGGCACGTTATGTGTGCGGATCGGGTAGTAGCCGTGAATCGACGAGTTACCGACCACGAGCACGTTGCCGATCACCATCGGCGGTGAGCTGGCGGCGACCTGCCCTGCCGCGGGATCGATGCCCACGGTGCCATCGGCGCCGGTCTTGGTGACGGGATCCCACGTTTCGCCCGGCTTGGCTCGGCGCATCGGCGCCGCGTCGCTGATGATCAGCGGACCAGAGTCGTCCACCGCCAGCGGCACCATGGGGTAGCCCATCCCTTCCATCAGGTCCACGACGCCGTTCTTGCCGAACGCCGGATCGGGACGGCCCGTCTTGGCATCGAGCGACGCGAGATGGTACCCGGGCGTGACGACGAAGACACGTTCGGTCGTGCCTTCGTTCCAGTACGCCAGTCCACGGCCGGCAAACTGACGCGGCGCCTTCTGCCAGCGAATGCCTTCATCGAGACGCCACATCCACAACGTCTCGCCGTTCGTCGGATCGATGGCCGTGGCGATGCGCCGCGTGGTGGCCACCGTGAATAGGCGCCCGTTCGCATACAGCGGCGTGGTGCGATAGTACTCGTCCTTGCCGAAGGAGCCGGCGTTCCACTGCCACGCCACCTGCAGCGAGTCGAAGTTCTGCGCGTTGATCTGTTCCAGCGGTGAATAGCGCGTGCTCCACGCGTCCGCCCCCCAGTAGCGCCACTCACCGTACGCGTTGCCGCGCTCGAGCGGTTTGGTTTGCGCCGTGCTACGCACGGCCTGCGTCAACAACACGCCACCGATGGCGGCGCACGCCAGCACGGCAATCCCCGCGGTTCGCCGCGTTCTCTGCTGCATCATCGTTGCTCCATTGCGTTGCGTGTTGGTCCCGCGTGAAGGCGCCACACCTGCGGATACTGCGATCTGTGCTGCACCTGCGTGTTTCGCGTGGGGCGTCCGCCCGGCGCACTCGGACGCGGGCCGCCGCCGTCTGCGGCCATAGTGTCGAACCGGATGGCGTTGAGCACGACAGGATCCGCCGACAGTTCCGACTTCCCTGCCGGCATGCCGTTGAGCTTGAGCACATACGCAACCACCATCACGTACTCGTCCTCGCTCAGACTGCCCGGTGTCGCCTTGGGCATGCGCTCACTCACGTACGCATACAGTTCTGCGAGCGGACGTCCGGCCCACTTGCTGGTAAACAGCGTGCCAGTGTGCGATGCGCTCGTATGGCAGCCGGTACACGCGCCGAGAAAGACTTCTTTGCCACCGGCGGCCTGTTCGGCCGTGAAGACGCCGCTCACCGTGCTGCGCATCGACTGTGCGCTGGGCTGCGCGCTCGCCGTGCTCGGCGAACCAAACACCGTCAGCGCAGCGAGCGCCATCACGAGTGCCGAATTGCGCTGCGTTGGCGACAGCCAGCGCCCGACGCGGCCAGACACAGCCCACGTCAGCCCACCGAGTGCCAGCGCGATGGCAGCCGCGCGCATGACGTCGGCGATGAACAACGCGTCGACGACCGGCCAGCTGATGCGATAGGTGCGCAACTCGCCGAACCGCTCGGTCATCCAGTGCCAGGCCGAGTGCCCGACGATCGCCGACAGCAACACCGTGCCGATACGCTCCGGCATCACGCGCGTGAACAGCGCGTGCAGTACCGGCAGTGCCACGGCCAAGACGGCCAATTGTCCCAACTCGACTCCCACGTTGAAGGCGGCCAGGGACACAGCCAGATGCGTTCCGGCAAACTGCAAGGTGTCGCGTAGCGCAAAAGAAAAACCGAAGCCGTGAATGAGACCGAACGCGAAGGCCAGCGGCCACCGTCGCTCGATTTTTGCGCCGACGATGTTCTCACAGGCCATGTACACGATGGACAGCGCGATCAGCACTTCGACCAAGGGCGGAAACCAGAGCGCGTCGGGCGCGAATCCGGCAGCCGACGCCACCAGGGTGATCGAATGTGCGACCGTGAACGCGGTCACGAGCGCAATCACCGGGCGCGCTTTGCGGAACGGGATCACGAGACACAACAAAAACAACAGGTGATCGATGCCGTCGAGAATGTGTTCGAAGCCGAGCGCCACGAAGCGCGTCGCTGACTGCCACCACGACGGATCGAGGCGCACCAACCCGGGATCGCCGTCGTAGGTGAGCACGCGCGCGCTGCCTGTGGTCGGCACGAAGTGCAGTACCGTCGTGGTGCGGACGCCCAGATGTGCCAGCGCGGGCGTCATGGCGAACTCGGCATCGTCGCGCGTGATCGCATACTCCAGCATCACGTCGAGCATGGCCTGCGTCCACGGCAGCTCGGTCGCGGCCGGCAACTCCGGCGCCGAGAACTCGGCGAGCGCCGTTTCGTACGAGGCGAAGGCACGGTTGGACGGCAGTGCCGCACGCACGCCGGCGATCGTGGGCGCGTCGAGCTTGCTGTCGTCGGCGTAAATGGTGAGCGCATCGGCCACCCAGAGTTGTGCGGCGTCGCGCAGCGTCGAGTCGGCCCGCGACAGGTCGAGCAGCTGGACGTCGGTGGCGCCGGAGCCGGCGGCGACCGGTCGGAACGGAAACTCCACGTCCCGCATCGCTTCCAGCGGCACACGCACCAGCACACGCAACCGCTGCCCTTCCGGCTTGACGAACGCGCGCACGATCACGTTCGACGGCACCTCGTGCGCCGACGGCGTCACGGCGCGCCACAACAGCAGCCCGAGCGCGAGCACGGTCATGCGCACGAGGGGACGCGATACGGGAAGGGCGGAACGGCGGGTGGCGATCGGCATGAGGGTCGTCAACGAACGGACGCGAACAGCAAGACGGATGACGGCGACACGGATCACGGCGAGACGGATCGCCGCGGGAGAGCGCTGTCTCTGGACAGCGGTGGGAGGGGGGGTTAGTTCAGGGGCGCGCCAGCGGGTGGGCGTAGCACCGCCGCCAGTACCATCGAACACGACCTTGTTCGAACTTATCATTGGCCCGCAGAAAGCACACGGGGCGGACCATCATCTGCACCATCATCGGCAGCATCATCTGGAGTATCGAATGACAGGAACGCGGAAACGGGTCGTCTGGGGGGTGCTGGGTACGACTGTCCTCGCGCTGGCGGTGGGACAGGCGACGTTGCGTGCCGACGCCCGGCAGACGGTACAAGCGCCACGCTTCGAGGTGGATCCGATGTGGCCCAAGCCGCTCCCCAATCACTGGGTGCTCGGCTCCGTGATCGGCGTGGGCGTGGACAATCGCGACCACGTCTTCATCATCCACCGTGGCGACTCCACGCTCAACCAGCGGACCGAAGCTGGTGGCGGCGGCGCCAATCCCATCGCGGAGTGCTGCATTGCCGCGCCGCCGGTGGTCGAGTTCGACGCGGCTGGCAACTTGGTCAAGGCGTGGGGCGGCGCGGGAGATGGCTACGACTGGCCGTCGTCCAACCATGGCATTGCCGTCGACGACAAGGACAACGTCTGGATCGGCGGCAACGGCGGGCGCGACTCGCACATCCTCAAGTTCACGCACGACGGCAAGTTCATCGCGCAGTACGGCGCCTCCAAGCAGGCCGCCAACAGCAACGACACCAGCCACTTCGGTCGGGTCGCCAAAATCTCGTTCGACAACAAGGCGGGCGAGGCCTACGTGGCCGACGGCTACGGCAACAAGCGCGTGGCGGTCGTGGACATGAACTCCGGAAAGATCAAGCGCTTCTGGGGCGCGTACGGCAACAAGCCGGACGACGCCAACCTGGGCCCGTACAATCCCGACGCGCCACTGGTGAAGCAGTTCCGCAATCCGGTCCACTGCGCCGAACCCACCAACGATGGGCTGGTGTACGTGTGCGACCGGCCGAACGATCGCATTCAGGTCTTCCGCAAGGACGGCTCGTTCGTGAAGGAAGTGCAGGTTGCACCGCGCACGCGCGGCGACGGCTCGGTGTGGGACATTGCCTTCTCGCGCGACGCCGCCCAGAAGTACATCTTCCTCGCCGACGGACGTAACGAGCGCGTGTACGTGATGGATCGCCAGTCGCTCGAGATCCTCACCAGCTTCGGCGACGGCGGTCGCCAGCCCGGCCAGTTCTTCGCGGTGCACAGCATCGCCACCGACAGCAAGGGCAAC
>JBBQSM010000220.1:0-6220 GCA_038234895.1 Gemmatimonadales bacterium | reverse complement strand
GATCGCAAATGTCTTTCGCAGATAATGCGAGCCGATGATGTTGCTGATCGCGGTCCGTGCACCAAGACCGAACGCCAGCGCGAAACCGCCCAGCAATGTGCCCAGTCCCACCGAGAACAACGCGGTCAGAATGGCGATATCAACACCCATCTCGGCCAATGCAATCAGCGCGGCCGAGAGAATGATTGCGACGCGCACTACCTGACCGAGCCCGGATCCGATCGATCCACCGACCTTTGCGGCGGTGGCGGATACCGTGCCACGCGCCACGTTCCCCACGACCAATCCGACGATCAGGATCAGTACGGCCGCAAAGACACGCGGCACGAACTCGGCGAAACTGCCCACGACACTATTGAGCAGCGGCACACCGAGGGCATTGGCGGCGGTCGCAATGAAGAACAGCAATACTGCCCAGAACGCGATACCGCCGACGATATCGGCGATGCGTCGCTCACGCGCGATCCCGGCGAACGTCGTGCTGAAGGCGCGACCGGGCACCGCGCGTTCGACGACGGTGATGATGCGCACGACGAGCAGGCGGAGCACAAAGGCGAGCACCAGCCCGGCAGCCAGCAGCGATGCGGCGACGACCAGTCGCGAATGGTTCGTCGTGAACCAGAGTTGGACGTCCGACACCGACTGCTGCACGTTGTCGGCGAGTCCCGTCTGCATCAGCACGAGTCAGACGGCGATGGTACGCAGAATGTCATTCGCAGTCTCCGGTGTCGGGGTGAGCGACCGCTAGTGCGACTGAGAGGCGTGCAGCGGAAGGTACGGCGCGACACGCGGGTTCGCGACTCGGGGACGTGCAGACGATAACGACGTCCCTCCAGAAAAGTTGGGCAGGTTGAAACGAGGGTGATTGGGCGTTAGGTGAGCGGTCCGGCCCCCCGGATCGGGGAAGGAGTTGGATCGTGAAGACATCGAAGTGCAGCGAAGCGCAGATCACGTACGCGCAGCGACAGGCCGAGCGCGGGACGGCCGTGAGGGATGTGAGCCGCCAACTCGGCATCAGCGCGTGGGGCCAGTATCGTGCGGGCGTGTCGGCTGGCGGGGTTCCGTCGGACCTCGTGGTATCGGCCAGGCAGCACCGACGAGCGGATCGCATTGCGAATGCGGATTCGCGAGCTGGCGCACAGTCGCCCGCGGGGAAGCACGTCGTCGGCGCCTTCGAGGACCGGATTGGCGAGGCCGACTTTTCGAAATCCCTCACGGTCGACCACGGGACGGAGTGCACCGCAACGGCGGTCGACGCGTGGGCGTTCTACCGCGGGGTCGCGCTCGATTTCACGCGGCGAAGCGAGCCGACGGACCATGGGCACATCGAATCCTTCACCGGGCGCTTGCGCGATGCGTGCGTGAACGTGCATCAGTTTCTCTCGCTCGACCACGCGAAGCGCGTCATCGACGCGTGGTGTCGCGACTACAACAGCATTCGTCCGCAAGGCTCGATGGGAAACCTGACCCCCAACGAGTTTGTAGCACACCATCAGGCAACGCAGACCGCCAACACCGCCTAAATTCTAGTTGCGATCGGTTCGCAAACGGGGCGGACGTCACAGTCCTTCTACAAACACCGATGAGAACATCGAGCGTTCCCAATCTCTCGCTGATCCCGGCCGTCGTCAGCGCTCTTCTTCAGGCCGGCGCCCAACTCTTCGCGGTCGCCGTCGTGGTGGGCACAGTCACAAAGGCGCCGCCGCGATCACTCGCCATGTACGCCGGCGAGTACGGGTACAACAGCGGCCCGTTCTGGGAAGTGATGCCGACCGTGACCCTCGGCCTTCTCCTCATCGCGCTGGTGGGCAACTGGCGGACGCCGCGACGTCGTCTCCTCCTCGCCGCCGTGGCCCTGTTCATCGCGGCCGGTCTCTTCACCGTCTTCGTCATGGGCCCGGCGCAGGCGGCGGTCGTCGGGGCAGGGTACAGCGACGTCGTCGACGAGGCCCTTCGGACTCTGGCGGCACGATGGCACATGCTCGATTGGGCGTCGTGGGCGCTGACGCTCAGCGTCGGCGTTGTCCTCGTTGCTGCGCTCGCCGTCCGAGTGCCGGAAGGCACCAGCACGGGTCCCGCCGCCTAGCACACGCTGAAGCCGACAACCGAGGTAACGAGGCTCGCTTCGCTCGCGATCTGTATGATTCGCTTGCAGCTTCGCTGAGGGCGTCAAGCCGCTTGGATTTCGAGTTTGAGGACGCGAGAAGCTTCATGTGGTATGCAGCGTGTTCGTTCATCACTTCGTACTCGGGTATCTGTCATGCACCGTCGACTCGCCGTACTGCCGATCCTGCTCACGCTTTGTGCAACCTCGCTGTTCGCGCACGACATGTTTTGGAAGCTCACGTCGTACTACGTGGCGCCGAGATCGTCCATTCGGATGCCGGTGTTGAACGGAACGTTCTCGAAGAGCGAGAACTCCATTCAATGGGCGCGTGTCGCGGAGCTGAGTGTTACAACGCCGAGCGGTCGCTCGCCAATCGACAGCGCGCGGTGGGACGTGCGCGGCGACACGTCGTGGCTCAACTACACCACGAACGATGCCGGAACCTATGTCGCTAGCCTGTCTACCAAACCCACAGAGTTTCAGCTCGACGCGAAGGCGTTCAATCAGTATCTCGCAGACGACGGCATTCCCGACGTGCTCGCGGCGCGCACGAAGGATGGGTCGCTACAACGCGCTGCTCGCGAACGATACTCCAAGCACATCAAGGCGATCTTTCAGGTGGGCCCAACACGATCAACGGGGTGGAACTCGGTGCTGGGTCATCCCGCCGAGCTCGTGCCGCTTGAGAACCCGTATGAAGTCCGGCCGGGTGCGACGATGCGCTTTCGCTGTCTCATCGACGGCAAACCGGTCGCCAATCAGCTGGTGCTGGTGGGAGGACGCGCCGGTGTGACCGGTGATGTTCGACTTCCAATCCAATCGCTGCGCAGCAATGCCGATGGCGTGGTGGCCGTGAAGGTCGGCAAAGCCGGTCGGTGGTACGTCAAATTCATTCACATGGTGCCCGTTGATGATGGCCGTGTGGACTATGAGTCCAAATGGGCTACCATCACCTTCGAGATCCGCTGACCGCAAGCGCTAAGAGCACGAGAGCTTGAACTTGACCTGCTTTGGTGGAGCGGCGGTGGTTTGGAAATCATGCGGCGAGCGGATGAATTGCGCACGGTAGGCTGACGGGTAGGCAGCGGGACGACGGGGCGTCAGGAACTCCTCCGCCGTCGTTTCGGCTACGGCGTTCTGCCGCTGCGCATGACGGCGCGATTCGTGCAGAGCACACACGTCGAGCTGACGAGTGCTGCGGCAGGACTTCAGATCGTCGGCCGTTTCGGGCCTCACGATCACCGCACTCGTTTCAGTTCCCGAGATCGGCGCGCGGTTACTTAGTGTGCGCCGGACTGCGAAATCTTTCTTGACTCAGGCACACGGAGCGCTGCATGGACATTATCACGTGGATCGTCGTTGGACTCGTTGCCGGCTTGTTAGCCAGCGCGGTGGTGGGCGGCATCGGCTACGGACTGATCGGAGACATTATCGTCGGTATCGTCGGAGCCGTGATCGGAGGCTGGCTCTTCGCCACGCTAGGTGTTTCCCTGCCGTTCGGTGGGATCATCGCCACCATCACCGTCGCGTTTGTCGGCGCTGTGGTGCTGTTGCTCATCATCCGAGCGCTCAGGCCGGGGCCGCGCGGCCGCGCGTAGCTCTGGTAAAAAAGCGCCCGTCGTTGCTTCAGTCGACGGCTGGACGGCCGCCGGCTGAAGGGGGTACTTTGGCGCAGTGGCTCGGCTCGGTTGTCCGAACCGCATAAGTCGTCAACCAACGAGTAGGGCCAGCCCACGAGGCAGGGGCACGCTGCATGCCGTATGGCCAAGCGTATGAATGACATCCCTGATCATCTCGCCGCTGCCCTCGCCGACCGTTACCGCATCGAGCGTCGGCTCGGCGAAGGCGGCATGGCGACCGTGTATCTGGCCGAGGATCTCAAGCATGACCGCAAGGTGGCGGTCAAGGTGTTGCGGCCCGAGCTCGGCGTCGTGATCGGTGCCGACCGATTTCTGCAAGAGATCAAGACGACGGCGCGACTTCAACATCCGCACATCCTTCCGCTCTACGACAGTGGCAGTACGGCAACGTCGTACGGCGACGGAACGGGTTTGCTGTACTACGTAATGCCGTATATCGAAGGGGAGACGCTCCGAGAAAAACTTGATCGCGAGCAGCAGCTCGGTATCGACGATGCGGTGCGCATTGCCATCGAGGTCGCAGACGCGTTGCAGTACGCGCACGACCAGGGTGTCATTCACCGGGACATCAAGCCAGAGAACATTCTGCTGCGCAACGGTCGCGCCTTCGTCGCGGACTTCGGCATTGCGCTGGCGGTAAGCGCCGCGGCCGGCGGCCGGATGACGGAGACGGGCTTGTCGCTGGGAACCCCGCACTACATGTCGCCCGAGCAGGCGACGGCCGACAAGCACATCACCAACCGTTCGGACGTCTACTCGCTTGGTTCGGTACTGTACGAATTGCTGTCGGGTGAACCGCCGCACACCGGGCCATCGGCGCAAGCGATCATCATGAAGATCGTATCCGATCCAGCCCGACCGGTGAGAGAGCTGCGAAAGGGAGTATCCCCGCCTGTCTCAGCCGCTCTCGCCAAAGCGTTGGAGAAGATTCCGGCCGATCGTTTCGACACGGCAGCAGCGTTTGCTCAAGCCCTTCGCGACCCGGCGTTCACCTGGCCAGTCACGTCGACAACCACCGGCAGCGCACGAGCGCAGACGTCCCGCCGCATCGCACTACCCACCTTGGTCGCCCTCTCGCTTCTTGCCACTGTCGTGGCTGCGTGGGGCTGGATGCGTCCAAGTGGCACGATGCCGGTTGCGCGGTATGCAACGTCGCTCGGTGCCACGGGCACGCTCGATGGTATTACGTTCGGCGTTGAAGCGGCGTTATCGCCCGACGGCGCGTCATTGGTATTCCGCAGCCCGCTGACCGGACCCGGGCAACTCTACGTGAAGCGACGCGACGAGCTCGACGCGCGGCCACTGTCAGGTACAGAAGGAGGCTCGGGGCCGTTCTTCTCTCCCGACGGCGCATGGATCGGATTTATCGCCGACGGACAGCTGCGTCGCATCCCGAGCACGGGCGGCGCATCGCTCAAGCTCGAGGACTCCGTTCCCGTGTTGTACAATCGGAGTGCGTGGCTGGAAGACGGTTCGATTGTGTACTACGACGCCTCGGCTCGCACGCTCCGCCGCCTTCGGTCTGGAGCTGCCAGATCGGACGTGATCGTTTCGACCGCGATGCTCGGCGAACGGTTCCCGTGGTTGCCAAGCGCACTCCCCGCCTCGCGGGGCGTGTTGTTCACGGCCCATCATACGCAGTGTGTGGGACCGGTCAGCTGTCGTCCGAGTCGCGTGTACGTGTACGACGCGCGCCACGATACGGTGCGCACGCTGTTTGATGACGCCATCGGGTCTTGGTATGTGCCAACCGGACACGTGCTGTACCTCACGAGCGGTGGTACGCTCATGGCCGCACCGTGGGACAACGAGGGCCTTGCACCGACCGGGCCAGCGGTAGCGGTTCTCGATGGAATTCAGGCGCCGGGGTTTCTGATCTCGAACGAAGGGACCGCGTACTATGTGCTGGGTCGATCAGAATTCGCCCCTGGCCCAGTCCCGAATGCCACCGCTGTATGGGTTGATCGCACCGGACACGTCGAGCCGGTGGATTCTACGTGGCAGATCAACACCGGGGGCCGGTACAGCGGCCTGATGGAGGTGGATTGGGGCCTCGCCCTGTCGCCCGACGGAACCCGCATTGCGCTCACGTTGCTCACGCGCGTCGCGCTCGGCTGTCGACAGCGTTGTGCGCACTGTCGTGGCGAAAGGATTCGATGCGACCGGCGCGGTACTTTCGCCGGATTCCAGGTGGCTCGCGTACGTGTCGAATGAGCAGGGTGCCACAGAGGTGTTTGTCCGCCCGTACCCGGACGTCAACCGCGGTCGATGGCAGCTATCGAGCGGCGGTGGCTCTGCTCCGGTCTGGGCACACAGCGGGCGCGAGCTGTTTTACGTCGGCAACCGAAAGATGCATGTCGTGAGCATCAGTCCAGGTTTGTCCTTCGTGGCTCAACCGCCCCGCGTGCTATTCGCCATCCCGGACGACGTTCGTGCGGGATCATCGTTGGGTGGCACCTTTGATATCACGCCC
>JBBQSM010000219.1:0-6237 GCA_038234895.1 Gemmatimonadales bacterium | reverse complement strand
GACGCGGTGCCGAGTGCGCCCGTGCCCTGCGTGACCGATGCGGACTCGAGATTCGCCGCATCCACGGCACGACCGATGCCAAGACCGTTCCAGTTGCCGTAAGACATGTCGCCAAGCGGAATGCCGTCCATCGTCTGGCCGATCTGTGCGCTCTGGAAGCCGCGCATGGTGATGCGATTGGACCACTCGTACATGCCGAAACCATCGGCGGACTGCATGTTCACACCGGGGACCCGCTCAATGACCTTGAGGGCACTCGTGCCTGGTGCCATCTGCTTGAGCACGCTGCTGTCCACCGCCGATGACGCGCGTGCACTGCCGCGTCCGGTTACACCGGTGACGACGACTTTGCCGAGCGCCTGCGCGGTGTCGCGCGCGCCAGCCTGCTGCGCGGAGGCGGTCGTTGAAGCGAGGAACAGCATGGATGAGGCGGCGGTGAAATACAGCACCGCAGCGGAACGGGGATCGAGTCGCATGGGATCGATGGGTTGGAGGTGCCGCGTGCCGCCCGGGAGAGCGAGCAGCACAGTCACTATTCCAAGCCCGTGTTCTGTTCTCGTTGCCGAATGGTCCCGGATCGCGAACGATTGCGTCACGGACGCGTGACCGACGCGGTTACGCGACACCGTTGCACTCCGCATCATCAGGTGGTCGATGCGGGCGAACGTCGTCACCGGTTCGTGACAAGACGACACTACTTCTATCGCCATGCCGACGACGTCGCACGCCTTCCTGCGCTCCCGCACGCGGTGGCTCGCGCTGCTCCCTGCGTTGATTGCGCTCAGCTGCACACGAGCCGCGATGGGCGAGCGCGGTGACGTTGTGCTTGCCGGATCCACCTCCATTCAACCCTTCGCGGAACGATGGGCCGAGTCCTACCAGTCTGGGCGCATCACGGTGCAGTCCGGTGGTTCGACGGCGGGCATCAAAGCGGCGCGCGACGGGACAGCAGATATCGGCATGAGTTCCCGCCAGTTGCATCCAGAAGAAACTGACGGCCTCGTCCAGACGGTCGTCGCCCGCGATGGCATCGCGGTGATCGTGCACGCCGACAACCCGGTACAGGCGCTCACGTTGGCGCAGTTGCGCGGCATCTATGGTGGCATGGTGCGCAATTGGCGCGAGGTGGGGGGCGTCGATGCGTCTATCACGGTGATCACGCGCGAGGAAGGATCGGGGACGCGCGACACGTTCCAGGAGATCGTGATGGGTGCTGACGCCGGTATCGCGCGGGACGCACTCGTCACCGCGTATTCCGGGGGCCTGCGGAAGATGGTAGCCGAGGACCCGCACGCCATTGGCTACGTGACGTTCAGCCAGCTGAACGCACGCGTGCATTCCGTAGCAGTGGACGGCGTGCTACCAACGGAGCAGTCGATCCGGGATGCGAGCTACCGCCTGCAGCGTCCATTTCTGTTCCTGACGCGGGGCCCGCCCGCAGGCGCCACTGCGGAGTTCCTCACGTTTGTACTGTCGCCTCGCGGGCAGGAGATTGCCCGCGCCGAAGGGCTGGCTCCCGTTTCCACATTCTGAGAATCCGCGTGCGCGACCGATTCATCGAACGAATCCTGTTGCTGGCCGCCACCTCCGCGGTCGGCATGCTCGCGCTCATCACCATTTTCATTTTTCGCGAAGGACTACCGGTCATTCTCGATCAGGGTCCGCTCGCGTTTATTGGCGGACTGACCTGGGCGCCGAGCCAAGGGCAATACGGTTTGCTGCCGATGATTGCCGGTTCGGCCGTGGTGACCGCAGGTGCACTGGTGATCGGTTTACCGCTTGGGCTTGCATGCGCGATCACGCTTGCCGAGATGGCACCACCGCGCGCTCGCACGGTGCTCAAGCCAACCATCGAGCTCCTCGCCGGCGTACCGTCGGTGGTGTACGGATTCATCGGGATGGAGGTGCTGGTTCCTTTTATCCGGAACGCGCCACTCCTGGGTGGTCCCGGCTATTCCGCGCTCGCAGCGTCGATCATTCTCGCCGTCATGGTGCTCCCCACCATTATCGGCATTTCGATCGATGCCATCGAAGCGGTGCCGCGGAGTTTTCGCGAAGGCTCGCTGGCGCTCGGCGCTACGCAGTGGCAGACCATCACCGGTGTCGTGCTGCCGGCGGCGCGCTCCGGCATTGTTGCCGGCGTCATTCTGGGAATGGGGCGTGCCGTAGGCGAGACGATGGCGGTCATCATGGTCGCCGGGAACAGCGTGCAAGTGCCGCACTCGCTGCTCGCGCCTGTTCGCACTCTCACCGCCAACATCGCGCTGGAGATGGGATACGCCAGCGGGGTGCACGCGCAGGCGCTCTTCGCGACGGGCATCGTGCTCTTCGTGATCAGTCTCGGTCTCAACGAAATCGCCGGCATGGTGCGCGGACGCAAGCGGGCAACGGTCGCCGCGGTGGACGTTGCGGGAGCGGCGAGCGGCGCGGAGGCGCTGGCAGAGTTGTTAGGTGACAGTGTTCCGGGCCGGCGTCGCATGGAGCCCTCGCTGTGACGGGTGCGCCGGTGGACGACGTACGTACGTTGAACGGGCCACGCATTGCGCAGCGGATCGCGCGCGTCGGGCTGTGGGGTGCAACCGCACTCACCGTCGGTGTGCTCGTGTTCATTATCGTGTTCGTGATGCAGCGCGGTCTTGGCACAATCTCCTGGACGTTTCTCACCGATGCACCGCGACACTCCGGCGAGGAGGGCGGGATCTTCCCCACGATCGTGAGCACACTGTACGTGACACTCGCCGCCGTGGTGGTGGCGACGCCGCTCGGGCTGGGCGCCGCGGTATATCTCGCCGAATACACGAGCGAAGGCCGATTGTCCGGAATCATCCGGCGCGGCACCGAAAGCCTCGCCGGCATCCCATCCATCATCTTCGGTCTGTTCGGCTTCGCGTTCTTTGTCACGACGCTTGGCCTCGGCTGGTCCATTCTGTCGGGCGGGCTCACGTTGGGCGTGATGATCCTGCCGACCATCATCCGCACCAGTGAAGAAGCATTGCGTGCCGTACCGCGCGAGTACCGGCATGTTGCGCAGTCGCTTGGCGCAAGCAAGTGGGATGCGATCCGCTCTGTCGTCCTGCCCGTGGCGGCGCCCGGTGTGATGACCGGCATCGTACTCGGTGTGGGGCGCGCGATCAGTGAAACCGCCGCGGTCATTTTCACGGCGGGCGTTGCGTTGGAACTGCCACGGTCGCCGTTCGATTCCGCACGCACGATGAGTGTGCATTTCTACACGTTGACCATGGAGGGTATCTCGGACGAACAGGCGTACGGGACGGCGGCGGTGTTGGTCGTGACCATTCTGCTCATCAACGTGGTGGCGTACACGCTGATGCACCAATTCACCCGGAAGCTGCGATGAGCGACGCCGCAGGGCCGGACCGGATCGCTGCGCGAGGCGTGTCCATCCGCTACGGCGAGCGTGTCGCCTTGCAGCGCACCGACCTGGTGATCGAGGCCGGTACCATTCATGGCATCATCGGGCCGGCGGGCGGAGGCAAGACGTCGTTTCTTCGAACGTTGAATCTCATGAGCGTTGAACTCGACGGTGCGCAGGCGGACGGCTCGATCCGCATCGGCGACGACGAAATTCTGTCCGACGACGCTGTGCGACGCGATCCGGCGTCGCTCTCGCAGTTGCGGCGGCGCGTCGGCATCGTGTTCGCCACGCCGCAGCCGCTGCCGCGGTCGATCTACGAGAACGTGGTCTACGGGCCGCGCATTGCCGGTATTCAGGATCGCTCCACGCTTGACGGCATCGTCGAGCGCGCGTTGCGGGCGGCGCACATGTGGGACGAGGTCTCCGATCGACTGTCGCTGATGGCGACGCGATTGTCCGGCGGTCAGCAGCAGCGGCTCTGTCTCGCACGCACGCTCGCCACCAACCCGCGCGTGGTGCTGCTGGATGAGCCGTGCAGTGGACTCGATCCCATTTCCACGGCACGCATCGAGGAGACGCTTCGCACGCTCAAGTCGCAGATCACGTTCGTGCTCGTCACCAACAGCATCTACCAGGCCGAGCGCGTGGCGGACGTCACCAGCTTCTTCCTGATGGGCGAGCGCATTGAGACGGCGCCGACGGCTGATCTGTTCGCACGACCAGCACGTGCGGAAACGCGCGACTATCTCGACGGGCGATTCGGATGACGGAATCGGCGGGACACCCGGTCAAGATTCGCGTCGTCGATTTCCAGCTGCACTACGGCGACTTCCACGCACTCAAGTCGGTGCATTTGGAGATTCCGGAGAAACAGATCACGGCGCTGATCGGACCATCAGGATGCGGCAAGAGCACGTTGTTGCGCTCGCTCAACCGGATGAACGACACGATTGCCGGTGTTCGGATCGGCGGTCGCGTTACGATCGGTGACGATGACGTGTATGGCACACGCACCGATGTCGAACAGCTGCGGCGTCGGATCGGTATGGTGTTTCAGCGTCCGAATCCGTTCCCGTTGTCGGTGTTCGAGAACGTGGCCTACGGACCGCGTCTGCATGGCAAGCCATCGCGCGAAGCGCTGGCCGCAACGGTCGAAGAAGGGCTGCGCGGTGTGGGCCTGTGGGAGTCGCTCAAGGACCGCCTTGACGACCATGCGCTCGCTCTCCCTGCAGAGCAGCAGCAGCGGTTGTGCATCGCGCGCGCCCTGGCGACGCGCCCCGAGGTCCTGCTGATGGACGAGCCATGCTCCGCACTGGACCCGATCGCTACCCGGCGCGTCGAAACTCTCATGCGCGAGCTGGTGGACCGGTATACCATCGTCATCGTGACGCACAACATGCAGCAGGCGCAGCGCGTGTCGTCGCACGCAGGGTTCATGCTGATGGGCGAGTTGGTGGAGTTCGGGCCGACCGATAGGATTTTTGCGGCGCCGCACGACCAGCGTACGGCCGACTACGTCGCGGGGCGATTTGGCTAGCACGTTGGGCTCGCGCCATCCTGCACTCGGCTCGTCGCGCGGTCCTACCGCACCAGCTCAAACACGCGCCGACCGATCACCGGCTCCTGCCCCGCCCGCGCCACGCCCACCACCAACTCGTAGCGCCCGTCGGCCAGCGAGGCGATATCGAGCACGACGGTGCGGATGTGCGTCAGCACCGGTCCCGGCACCACGCGCACGCGCCGTGCGATGTCGGGCTCGCGCCACGAGATATCGACCGTGGAGTTGGGATCGCTCTTCAGTCGCAAGAGCATACCAATCCGCGCTATCGCGCCGACCTCTTCACGCCGCTCGATGCGCACATTCACCGTGACCGGCTCTTCGGCGCTGAATCCGTAGCTCTCCCAGTACACGCCCAAGCGCGCGCGATCGGCGCGGCGAATGCGGGTGGTGCCAAGCATGCGATCGAGTGTCGCTTCGCCACGCAGTGACAGCTCCGTCGCGTCGGTGGGCGCGTCGAGTAACACCGGATCCGAGACCGCCACCTCGCCGGCACGCATGCTCTGCAACGTTGGCGGCGGCGTAATGCCAAAGCGGGTTCGCGCATCGATGCCCGTCGCTTCCGCGGCGCGCAGTTCAAGCGCAAGCACTGTCGGTGCCGTGTCTATCAGGCCGCTCGTGCGCAGGGTCGAGCCCGCACGCGCTACGGCGCTGTCCACGCGCACAATCTGCCCCGGTGCACCCGACGTGAGCAGTACGGCCGATGCGCGCGCGCCGAGCGGTCGAAGGAGCACGGAATCGAGATCGGCCGCCACGTCCAGCCGCGCATGATCCGACCGGCGCAGCATCGACGCCTGATACCCTGGCAACTGCACGAGGGGGCGATAGCGACGGAAATGCTCCTGCGGCCACCACGCATCGCGGCCCCGCCCGTCGTCCGGGTCGGCGAGCTGCCACGCACTGTCCGGCGCCGCGAACGGGCGCTCGATCGCCAATGGATTCGGCCCCGTCTGCACGCGATTGCGCGCGTACTCGAACGTGGTGTACGGTGGTTGCTCGTCCGAGTCATGGCCCCGAAGCCAACTGGAGTGACTGACGTCCTCCGATTTGCCGCCCCACACCGATGCCTCGGGCCAGCCGTAGCGCAGCAGCATGCGCGTCACGGCGTCCGCCCCCCGCTGCGGCAGCCAATGGAACCGTCCGTCGGTGGGAAACGCCTCATGCAACACACGGCGCACGATGCGTTCGTAGTGCGCGTCGTGGCGTTCATTGACCGTGTCGCTGAGCAGCGGATCGGCGAGCCACCAGTAGCGTTCGGCGAAGGCCAGCGACTGCTCGCAGCGCGGACGTGCCAGCGGCGGAC
>JBBQSM010000218.1:0-6238 GCA_038234895.1 Gemmatimonadales bacterium | reverse complement strand
CGCAGTCACAATCGCAGTCACAGTCCGCCGCTGTGGCGACTGGTGCCACCGTCACCACCGACCCGCATCACGACCGCGGCTCGAGTGCCACGGGCCACGTCGAAGATGCGACGCCCGACCCGCGCGGCGCCGGGCCGGCGCAGGAACCGGAGCCGGAAGCGGAGCTCGAACCCGAACCCGAGCCCGAGCCCGAGCCCGAGCCCGAACCGGCGCCCACGGTCGACGCCACGCCGGATCCCGCCACCACCACGGCCGACGCCGATGGCAGTTGATCGGCACCGACCGTTTCACCGACCCATTCACCGATCCTTCACTTCTGGGAGCACCGTATGCCCGACATCGAAACGGAAGCACAGGAACTCGCGCAACGCGACGCAGCGCAAGCCGCGGAAGCTGCCGAGGCTGCTGAAGCGCAGCAGCGCGTGCAGGATGCGCTGGAGCTCGAGATCGCTGGCCTCTCCAAAGAGGAAGCGGAGCAGGTCACCGTGACCGTCGCGGACGATCTCGCGGCAGGCACGCTGACGGACATGGACATCTTTGACGCCAAACTCGACGCGCAGGCCGCCGACGACGCGCTTGATCGCGTGGACGAGGCGCGGCACGAACAGGCGATCGCCGTGGAAGCCGGCGACTACGAAAAAGCCGAGGACATGGCGCGACTCGCGGAGTACGATCTGAAGGTCGCCGACGAACGCGGGGCGGAGGCGGCGCATCCAACGATTGAGGCGCAGCAGGACAATCAATACGACGACGTGCGCGCACTCGAGAACGCGAGCGACAACCAAGAGACGGCCACGACGTACGCGAACGACGCCGCCGCCTATGCAGCAGACGGTGACTTCGCCCACGCCGACCAACTGGCTGCAACGGCAGACGCACACGCGGAAACGGCGATGGTCCAGGCGGATACCGCCGACGCCGGCGGCAGCTATTCGTCCGCGTCTGCGTCCGACACATCGGCCGACACCACGACGGAGTAGCGCGGGACGCGCGTTGATCGGGTCCCGCACGGTTCGATCGCTTTCTCATCCCTCCACCAGGAGCAGTCCCGATGGCTGATTCATTTTTGGGAGATATCGCCAAGAGCGCAGGCGACGCGGTGCGTGGCGTATCCACCAGCGCCGGAAGCGCCATCACCGACGCTGGCGCACGGATCGCAGAAATCCTTGCGCCACTCTCGGCGAGTCTTGCTGAGTCCGCAAACGAGATGACACTCGATGTCGTCGAAGCATCCGCCGATGGCGACACCGTCATGGACGTGACCGTCGACGGCGAGGCCGAGTTCGTCGAGGCGGAGGAAGACGATGAAAACGAGGAGATCATGACCGACGAGATCGAGTGACCGCGCACTCAGTGACGACACTCTACCGGTATGGCGCGATCGCGTGGGTCTGGCGCCTCATGATCGCGGTAGCGTTGCTCGGCGGCGGCGGAGCAGTGTTGCTCGGCCTCCAACTCGCGGCGCCCGCGCTCGTGCTGTTCGGACTGGTGTTAGTCGCACCGGCGCTGTTCTTCGGCGCGGTGCTCGTCGTGCAGGTGGATCGACGTGCCGACGCATCGCTGGAGGTGAAAACGCTCATCTTCTGGCGTCGTCGCATCGAGGGTGCGCGACTTGGTGCGCCGCGCGTCCGCCAGAATGCGCAGAATGACTGGGGCCCGATCTACGCGCCGCGTGTCTGGATTCCCGTGCGCGGTGCGCTGCCGCTATACATCGATCTGCTGGGGACCATCACCGAGCGTCGGACATTCGGTGCGACGTTCGGCCTTAGCGGTGCGCAACTGCCAGCTACCTCAGCTTCATGATGAGGCCG
This sequence comes from Gemmatimonadales bacterium, assembly GCA_038234895.1. GTDB lineage: Bacteria > Gemmatimonadota > Gemmatimonadetes > Gemmatimonadales > Gemmatimonadaceae > Gemmatimonas. The sequence goes on along the minus strand of JBBQSM010000218.1, from coordinate 4,427 downwards.
TTATGTGCCTTGATGACGCCGGCGCGCAGGATATCGAGGCCGTTCTCGTAGCAGTAGAGCCCCATCTGGTGCATGTCCATGAGCTCACGGTAGCCGTGGTTCATGAAGTCCGACATGATGTTGTAGTACAGGCGCGTCTTGAGCTGGTTGCGCGGCGTGGTCATCACGACATAGCCGCCCGGCTTCAGGAATTGCCGGTGCATGGCGATGCACTCGGCTTTGTGCGCGTCGGGAAAGTGTTCGAGCAGGCCGATGCTGACCACCACGTCGAATTCCCGTCCGTACCGAAGCTCGCGAATGTCCGCGACCTCGAACCGGATCGGCATTTCATCGCGATACCAAATGCGCTTGTGGCCGGTACTCGGATCGACGCCGAGGAACGGATAATCGAGCGGGAACTTACCGAAGCGGTCGGTGGCGCAGAATTCGTCGTAGTCCACGAGCACGATCTCGCCGCCCGGATACATCGCCGCGAGCTGCATTGCCTCGTACCCGTCGGCCGCGCCCAAAAAGAGAATGCGAGGTTTGCGCAGCTCCATGCCGGCAAAGAGCGCACGTTTCCCGCGCGGATCCCAGACCGCGTCTTCGACACGCATCACCCTGTTCCATCCGGCGATCCGTACGAGATCCTCGAGTGCGTGCTGCGCCTCGTGCAAATCCACGTGCGTGATCGCCCGCGCGAGCTGTGCCCGCGCTGCACGCTGCGCGTCGGGGACGTCCGTCAGGAAAAACTGGTGGAACGCCGTATTGAAGAGTCGCCAACCGTCGACAATGGGCAGTGGCGTGTTGTTGGCGGACTCGTAGTCGCGCCGTGCGCGCGACCATTTCTCGGTGCGATACGGGCGCCCGACCCGACTCCACGACAGCGTGGACCAATCGGTGGCGCCCATGTCCACGAACATGTCCGGTGCGCCATCGCGCGCGTCGATGACGAACTGTGGCGTGCGTTCATGGTGACCGATGGCGTGACGCGCGCCCCGCGATCGACCCCACGGATGGTTGGTACTGGCTGGGAACGCGCGTATCGACATGGAATGGACAATGCGATGAAGTCGCCGGAGCCGCTAGGAGAGCCCGAACTCTTCGCGCGCCTGACGGTTGGCGCTCGCGTGCCGCACTGCTTCCTCAGCGAGGGTCGGGCTGCTCAGTTGCATGCTCGCTTCGCGCCGCTCGACCAGTGCCCAGAATTCGCCGCCGTCCGGTCCGGGTCCGTTCTCCGGCGGCAGCAGTGCGTACATGGCCTTGTACATCATGGAAAAGGCGAAGAAAAGCGCCAGCATGTCCGGGATGACGAGCACCACGCGTGTGATCGCGTTGACGTGGGCGACCTGGTCGTTGAACGCCGGCGTGTTGAAGGGCGCTACGACCATCCGGAGATTGATGAAGTAGTTCACCAATCCGGCACCGAGATTCGTGGCGCCGATGATCAGCGCGGCACGACGCAACGACGAGGTAACCGTCGGAGCATCGAGCAACCGGTCGAGTGCGCGTTCACGCTCGGGCGTGTCGGGTCCCAGTCCCTGAAACGCGATGGCGCGGGTGACCGGGCGCGCCATGAATGCCGACCCGCCGAAGATCAGGACGGCGAGGATGTAGCTGGCCGAATCTTTGAAGGCGAAGAGCGCGCCCGAGACGTACCAGAAGGCCAGCGCGCCACGCATGATCGCGGAGAAGCCGCTGTAGCTCGAGATGAAGTTGAAGCGCCTGGTGATGACGAACAGATCGAGCAGGACCCAGACCACCGGCACGAGCGCCGCGACGAGATAGGCGGTGAGCGTGCCGAGTGGAGCGGTTCCGTACTTGAGAATCACGACCGGTGCGACGGCTCCGATCAGGAGGTCCAGCGTCAGCTTGAGCGACTTCGACATGGGTGCGGCGGGGGGTGCGAGCGCCGACACCGGTGGGTGCCCGGTCAGGCGACCTGCAATGTAGCCAGTATGGAGTGTCGGCAGTGCTCGACTCGCTGTGGAGCGGTCGCCCGGGATCCAAAGCGATACGACAGATACTCCGCTTCCGGTGATGTATGTAAGTTCCTATAGGGCAATGTTTTGGCGCGCAGTCACTCTGGCTGTCAGCCCGTGCCGCGCCCAATCAACTTTGTCCCAGCGCACACGATACGGAGCCATCGCCATCCGACTGTCGACCGCACCGCGCCGCCAACTCTCGCTGTTCGTCCCAGAGGTCAGCGCCGCGCTGATCGAAGTGATCCGCCAGCACGTCGATCCGGTGCAGTCGCGGCTGATTCGTGCGCACGTGACGCTCGCCCGTGACGAAGAGGTCGAACCGTTGTCACCGGATCTCGTCGCCGAGCGATTGAGGCAGGCGTGCATTTCGCCTCTTACGCTTCGCTTTGGCGCACCGAAATCCTTCGAGGGCCACGGCGTGCTCCTGCCCTGCACCGGTGGCGCGCCGGACTTTCACCGGTTGCGCGCACACGTGCTTGGCTCGTCGTCTGTTGCCGAACCAACGGCGCATCTCACGCTCGCACATCCCCGAAATCCGCACGCGCCGGGCAACGTCGCCGCCAGTCACGCCGCCCTGGCCGCACCGCGGTCCATCACCTTTCCCACCATCTGCTGGATCGAGCAGGAGGGCGGCGAACCGTGGGTGGTGCGTCGGCTTTTCCGACTCTGGCCAGCGATGCCGGATGGCGCAACCAGCCGCTCCCAGTGACAATCGTCGCTGGATCGGGTCGGTCCTCGTGGTGAACTTTCGGTGCGTCACGGCCGTATGGGCGGAGCAGCAGGATTTGTGGCAACGCCGTGTGGACCAGGTTGCGTTGCCCCGTGTCCTACCCTACGGAGAATTGTCATGATTCGACTCATCATCTGGGCGCTCGCGACCGGCTTCGTCACCGGAGCCGTGTGGTTCGCGATCCACTTCTTCCGACGCGGAACGCCGGCGCAGCCGCCGGCGGTCGCGTCGCCATTCGATTTCGAAGGACCGTCGGCGCCACTGCCGCACGATCGGGCAGCGGAATTACAGGCCGGCATGCCGCTGGATCAGCTCCCGCACGTCCGGTCCGTACCCGATCGACCGTCCGATCGCGTGTAGTCCCGCCCCACTCCTCTGTTGCCTGCAGCGACATACAATTCGCAGAGACAGTGGGGTCAGTCACTTCGCTTGTTGCTCGTAGGGCGCGATGCCGTTCACGTGTCCACTGTTTATGCCGCTGAGGGGCGGGGGTCTTCCGTCGCCGCTTGCTTCACGCGCGCCACCACCTGACACTCCGATCGCTACGTGATTCGCACTTTTCTACGGCACGCACCGCGTACCGCTGTCGCCACGTTCGCGCTGGTCGCGAGCGCCTGCGCTGGCGCAGAATCGACCACGAACGTGGAGCCATTGATCCCGTCGATGACCGCCGTTACGGGCGTGGATTCACAGCGGGCGCCGGTCGCGAGCGCGCTTGCGCGAACCATCGGCGTCAAAGTCACCGATCAGCGGTCGGCACCGATCGCAGGATTCGGTGTCGGCTGGGCCGTGACGACGGGCGCCGGTTCTGTCAGTACCAATGTTTCGGCCACCGACGGCAGCGGCGTGGCGTTCGCCTCGTGGACGCTTGGTCCAACGGTCGGCACGCAAACACTGACGGCGACGCTCCCCACCGGCGTGTCGGTCGTCTTCACCGCCATCGCGCAGGCCGCCGGATTGAGCTCGCTGGCCGTCGTGTCCGATCCGTTCGTGTCCGTGACTGCGGGGACGAGTACGACCGCGCTGCAGGTGCGCGCTCTCGACCGCTACGGCAATAGCATCGCCGGTTTGGCGCATACATGGAGCACCACAGGCGGCACACTCTCCGCGGCTACCGCAGTCACCGGCGCCAATGGTGTGGGATCGGTTGTACTGGCCACCGACCCGACACCACGCCAGTACACAGTCACGGCGCGCTTCCCCGGTGGCTACGACGCGACCATCATCGTGCGCGGGAACTGAGCGGGAATCGAGCCGCACCGAGCTTTTTTTGCTGAACCGTTTCGACTGACCGTCGCCGCTGCGCGTTGGTGGGCGGTCAGCGCAGGCGGCCGGCGCGACGTTCGCAGGCCTCAGTACGAGCCCGCAGTTGCGCAGGCGTTTCACCGGGCAGCAGACGGCGGCGGGTGACCGCGTCCACGCACACCAGCGTTGAGTGCAATAACTGCTGCTGCAGGATTGCCGGGTCCAGATCCCAACGCCCGATCCGCGGCATACCGCTTGACTGCGTCAGGATGGATGTCAGTCGCTTTCCGTCGTTGGAGATCACCGTGCGCGCCGTCGGCACGTAGTCGGACAGATTGGGAACGGGTGGCGTGTGATGCAGCACCATGGGGGTGCCGACCACGCCCGTCGCCGAGAGCGGCCAGATGGAAATCTCTCCACTCGCCTTGGTCGCCACGAGGCTGGAGTCGTTGGGTCCGAATGCGAGATGCACGACATTGCCGGTGACT
>JBBQSM010000217.1:0-6239 GCA_038234895.1 Gemmatimonadales bacterium | reverse complement strand
GAGGCGGTCGACACGGAGCGCGCACTCGCGCAGGCGGAGTACGCGCGCATGCGCGACGACATGTATCGCTGGCCCATGCGTCTCGCCACCGCCGCGGCGTACGGCGAGCATCCGTACGCGCGCTCGGTGATCGGCACGACCGACTCGCTCAAGGCATTCGACGCCAACGCGGCGCGTGCATTTCACACCACGCATATCGCGAACGCGGCGTCGGTGATCGCGGTCGTCGGCGATGTTGTTGCAGAGGAAGTGGCTGCGCTGGTCATGCGCCAGTTCGACACGCTGGCGTGGCGCGACGATCATCCGCCCGCCTCCGTGCACTGGTCGCCCAGCGTGCGCGTGGCCTCGGACACGCGCGACAAGCAACAGACCGCCATCGCGCTGCTGTTCCCGGGCCCCGATCGCACCGATCCGCAGCGCTTTGCCGCGCGCGTCCTGTCGGCGGTGGCCAGCGGCTTGGGCGGGCGCTTCTTTGAGCAGTTGCGCGACAAGCAGTCGCTCGCGTACACGGTCACGGCATTCCCAATCGAACGGCGGGTGGCGGGCTGCTACGCGGCGTACATCGCCACGTCGCCCGCGCGTGAGGAGGAAGCACGCGCCGGGCTAATGTCCGAGTTTGCGAAACTGCGTGACGCCGCCCCCACGGCCGAGGAGCTGGATCGGGCGCGGCGCTATCTGATCGGCACGCACGCGATCTCGCAGCAGTCGGGTGGCAGCGTGATGGGTGACATGGTCGACGGGTGGTTGTTCGGCGACGGGTTGCACGAGTCGCGGGAATACGCATCGCGTATCGCTGCGGTGACGGCGGAGGACGTGCTCTCGTTGGCTGCCCAGTATTTTGATCCGGCACGTGTGGTGGAAGGTGTGGTGCGGGGGCGCGCGTGAAACCTTTCCAGAAGCTCGCCGAAACGAAGTCGCCTGACGGTTCGATCATCGCGCTCTTCCGCCATGATGGCGCCTATCTCATGCGCGTGAACGGTGTGGATCTCATGTCCACGCGCGCGTCGAACTCCGAGACGCAGCTGGCCGAGATGGCCTGTACGCCGGTGCTGCACCGTCCGCAGCTGCGCGTGCTGATTGGCGGCTTGGGTTTCGGGTTCACGCTGCGCGCAGCGCTGCGACTGCTACCCGCCGACGCCACGATCACGGTGGCGGAGATCATGGGCGAGGTGATCGAATGGAACCGCAACCCCGAGTTTGCGCTGGCGCATGATGCGTTGATCGACTCTCGCGTCGAGCTGGTACATGGCGATGTCAGCGCACTGCTGCGTGCGGGGCGGCACGCCTACGACGTAATCATGCTGGACGTGGATAACGGTGCCGAATCACTCACCACGGCGGGCAACGCGCGGCTGTACTCCGAATATGGCATTCATAGCGCTGTCGAGGCGATGCGCCCCGACGGCCGGTTGGCGTATTGGTCGGCCACGCCGGAGCCGCGGTTCGTGCGTTCGCTGCAGCACGCCGGGTTGCAGGTGGAATCGCATTCGATTCGCGCGCACGTGACCTCGGGGCCCTACCATACGGTGATTGTGGCGCAGGCGCGGGTGGGGTAGCGTCGCGCGTGCCGCGATCGTGCTCCATACTATCGGGAGTCGGCGCGACTGTCGCGCTCACGGGCTGATCAACCTGATTCATTGACATGACCGACGCACTGCGCGACCAGCTCCAGACCACACTCGGCGACGCTTACGTCATCGAGCGTGAGCTTGGTGGTGGCGGCATGTCGCGGGTGTTCGTTGTGCGTGACGTGCGGCTGGCGCGCGGGATCGTGATCAAGGTGCTCTCGCCAGAGCTCGCCATGGGCCTGAGCGCCGAGCGTTTTGCACGGGAGATCCGACTCGCTGCAGCGTTGCAGGAGCCACACATCGTGCCGGTGCTTTCGGACGGCATGATGCCCGACGGGCTCCCGTTCTACACGATGCCGTTTGTGCAGGGTGCGTCACTGCGGGAGCGACTGCAGGCGGGTCCGATGTCGACGGGGGAAGCGGCGAGCATTCTGTGCGATGTGGCGAAGGCACTGTCCTACGCGCACGGGCGCGGTGTCGTGCATCGCGACATCAAGCCGGAAAACATTCTGCTGTCGAGCGGCACCGCGGTGGTGACAGACTTCGGCATCGCCAAGGCGGTGCAAGCGTCGCGCACGCTCGCACCACTCGGCGCTCAAGCCGACGGACTGACAGCGGCCGGCACATCGCTGGGCACGCCCGCGTACATGGCGCCGGAACAGGCGGCCGGCGACGAGGTGGACGCGCGCGCCGACATCTACGCGTGGGGCGTCATCGCGTACGAACTGCTTGGCGGCGCACATCCGTTTGCCGGCAAGACCACGGCGCAGCAGCTCATCGCCGCGCACATGGCGCAGCCCGCGCCCCCGCTCGTGCCGCTGGATGCGCGCCTGTCGCCGACAGTAACTGAAATCGTCATGCACTGTCTGGCGAAGGCGCCGGCGGACCGACCGGCGACGGCGGCTGAGCTGCTACATGCGCTCGAGGGCACGTTCGACAGAACACCACTCGCGCCTACGGTACGCACGCGTTATGCACTTGCCGCGGCGGCAGTGATCGGCGTGGCGCTGATCGCGGGCTGGCTGACGTTCTCGAAGCAGCGCAACGGGGCGTCGGGAGATGCGCCGAGGTCCCGCGAGCCGATCATGCTCGCCGTGCTGCCGTTCGAGAACATTGGTGCCGACGAGCAGGCCATCTTCACCGACGGGCTCTCGGATGCAGTGACGGCAAAGCTCAGTGCACTCTCGAGCCTCGGCGTCATCGATCGACGGAGCGCGGTGCAGTATCGGCTGAGCACCAAACCGGCGAAGCAGATCGGCAAGGAGCTTGGTGTACGGTATCTCGTGCAGGGCGTGGTGAGGTGGGCCAAGAGCACGACGGGGACGTGGCGCGCGCAGGTCACACCGACGCTCGTCAACGCCAGCGCCGGTGTTACGGAGTGGACGGGCACGCCGACTGTCATCACGCCCGATGACCCGTTCACGGCGCAAGGCACCATCGCTACGGACGTTGCACGTGCGATGGAAGTGCAATTGGCTCCACAAGAGCGCGAACGGCTGGCCAAGCGCTTCACCGACAATCCGCAGGCGCTGGCTGCGTATCAGCGCGGGCTTGCGCTCATGGATGAGGCCTCGCGCTCGAGATACGAGTCCTTCAAGGCGGGCGAGTTGCAACGGGCGGGAGTCGAATTCGAGCGCGCAGTGCAGCTCGATTCAAACTTTGCGCAAGCGTGGGGATTCCTGGCACGTCAACGTGTGGAGGAAGCCCGATTGTCACCAGGTAATGCAACTGCTGAAGAACGCGCTGCACTTGCGGTCTCACAAGCAATGCAACGAGCGCCCAACGATCCGATGGCGATGTTTGGCGATGTGTATTTCCGATTATTTTTCAGCCGAGATACGGTCGGCCTGGCGGCAATCGTTGATCGCGCGGTCTCTGTCGCGCCAAACGATGCCACGGTGTTGCAGTTGGCCGGTCTCTCGATTCTCGGCCCGCAGCGATATGACAGCGCCTATGCGCTCATCACTCGTGCGGTCACGTTGGACCCTCGTTCCAGCAACGTACTATTTGCCGCGGCGAGCATGGCGCTTAACTTCCGGGAGTACGACGTCGCGCGCCGTCGTGCCGATGCGCTCGTCGAGCTGGATTCCACTGACGAGCGGGGATGGGCGCTGCGCGTCACCATCGAAAACGTGCTCGGGGACTCCGTCGCCGCCACAGCGGCCGCAGAGACGGCCATTAAGCGGCTGCGAATTCGCTCGCTGCATTTGGAGAATGAGATTTCATACGTTTCATTGGAATACGGAAGGCGATTCGTCACTCTGTCCGCACGCGATCTCAACGTCGCGACCTTCTTTGACAGTGTTGCCTACTACCTCGACAGCAAGGGTGACGTGTTTCTTCGTATGAGCGATCAGGATCGCTCGCGCATCTATTCAGATTCGGTCAGACGACTCTTCGTTGGCCGCGCGCTGGGCGCTGACAAGCCTTTTTTGCTCACCGTGCTTGCCTTCGCGCAAGCAAATGTGGGCCGAACAGCAGAGGCGCGCGGCACCTTGGACAAGGCACTGTCGAGTGCAAGAGCATTCGACGATTCGGAGTATCCGTTTATCTCCGTCAGCCAGGCTCCCCTTGTTGCCGGAACGTATGCCCGTATCGGCGACATACCAAAGGCGATTCAGTGGCTCGAAGCGGGGCTCGCGAACCCGCTGTCGGGCCTCACCATGAGAGCGCTCGTTCAGAATCCCAAACTGCAAATCCTCCGCGGCACCCCGGAGTTCGAAGCGTTCCTCCGGGCGCATCGCAACGCTTCACCCAGATCGTCGCAACGCCAGGGTTCCCGACCGTGACCCGGTGACGTACGCGCGCCGTCGCGCCATTGCCATTCCGCGGCTCGCGCGTGGCGCGACTGTCTCAACTCCGTATCCAATCGCCCAGGTCGTTCCACAGCACTGTCCCACCACATAACGTCGAGCGACGCTCCTTGTGCTCGCTCTGCTCATTGCCGCGACACATTCGTCGCCCGCTCCAGCCGCCGCTCCTGCAGCCGCTCCAATCGTTGCGCACGCATCCGCCGTCCGCCGTTGGGACGCCACCGGCCACCGCGCCATGGCCGCCATCGCTTATGACCGCCTGCGCCCTGCTACACGTGTGCGGGTGGATGAACTCCTGCGCTCCCACCCCGACATTGCGGTGCTCGGCGACAGTGTGGACATCAGCACAGCCGCCGGCATCCGCGAAGTCTTCCTGCGGGCCTCGGTCTGGCCGGACCGCATTCGTGGCGACGCGCGCTTCTGGCGGGAGACCGATCCAGCCGCAACGCCGACGACGCTGCTCCCCGGCTTCCCCACCATGGCCAGTCGCGACGGGTGGCACTACCTGACGCGCTCGTTCGCCATCGACGGCACGCGTACCCTGACCCTCGCCGAGCCGAACGTCACGACCGCGTTTCCGGTCATGGCGGAGTCGTTGCGGGACAAAGCGGTGCCGAGCAGCGTCCGCGCGTACAATCTGAGCTGGATCGTTCACATCGTCGGTGACCTGCACCAGCCGGTGCATGGCACCTCGCGATCCACCGCGGCGCATCCTGACGGTGACGCCGGCGCCAATCGCGTCTGGGTGCAGTTGTCGGGCTTCGAGCGCGACTCCATCAACCTGCACGCGGTGTGGGATGGCTGGGTGGGCCGCCCGTCCCGCAATCTACCGATCGATGACGTGGCGGCGGGGCTGGCGCGCGACCTTCCGCTCGCGGACGGCCAACCGGATGACGCGCTCACGATTCCGCAGGGCGCAGCGCTCGCCACGATGCTGCGCGGCTGGGCCGACGAGAGCGCGGCACTTGCGCGTTATGTCGCCTACGATCTTCCGCCGCGCAATGGAAACGCACCGCCGTTACTCACTGACGCATACATGGCGCAGGGAACCCGCATCGCGCGGCAGCGCCTCGCGCTGTCCGCATATCGCCTCGCCGCCGTGATCGAGGAGCAGCTCGGCCGCTGACGTGTGTGCGGGCAGCCGCCATGGACACCGATGCGGTCGCACGCGGGTCGACGTCCGACACACGATGACCATACGTCCGTGACAAAGCGTTGCCTCGATGGCACGCGAGCATGCGGGAAATCGTGACAGAGCGAGGGGACTATTGGGCGACGGTTCATTCCTCGTGCTGACTCCCTTCCGCCTGCTGCCATGCGATTTCCGATCCTCCGCCGACTCGCCAGCGCATCGGGTGCGCTGTTGTTTGCACTCCTTTATTCAACGGGCGCCGTGCATGCACAAGGCACGGATGCCAGTATTCGCGGTGTCGTGACTGACAGCACGGGTGTCGCCGTCTCGGGTGCACTCGTCGAGCTGCGCAACACCACCACCGGCTTCCTCTCCGTGGTACGAAGTGGTGAACGCGGCCGTTATGTCGCGACGCAGCTCCCGCTCGGTGGACCCTACCGTGTCACTGCCCGTGCAGTAGGCTTCCGCACCGGCGCGCGCGATGGGATCATGCTCAACATCGGCAGCGTGGTCACGGCGGACTTCAAACTCGTGGCCGGCACGGTCCAGCTCACCGAAGTCACCGTTTCCGCTGAGCCAATCCGTGTGGTGGAGCGCAACGGCGCGGTGACGCGCATCGGCGAGCAGCAGGTGAAAGAGCTTCCGAACCAGAACCGGCGCTTTCAGGATCTCACCAAGCTGTCTCCGCTCGCCGGCAGCGGCACCAGCCTGGGCGGAGCGCGGCCC
>JBBQSM010000216.1:0-6305 GCA_038234895.1 Gemmatimonadales bacterium | reverse complement strand
CACGCCAGCCGACTCCGCCGCGCCGCCTCCGCCGACCGGACCGGCGCCCACGATTGTGTGGTCGCGCGTGTCGGGACCGGGGCGTGTCACGTTCGCCAGTCCTACCGCTCTGCAGACGACGGCCACGTTCACGTCACCCGGTGTGTACGTGCTGCGGCTGCGCGCCACGAATGGTGAAAGCACCGCCGATTCCACGCTGACCGTGAAGGTCGAGAAGGCGCCGCCCGAGCAGCAGCTCGACGTGGTGCAAACGCGTCCGTACCGCATCGACAGTCCGCTGTGGGATCACCGCGCCAAGGCGTTGCTCACGAGCTGGATCCCGCATTGCATCACGCAGCTGAGTCGTACCGACGTGCAGGCTGGCGGTATCGACAACTTCATCGAGGCCGGGAAGAAGTTGCGGGGCGAGGCACATGGCCAACACAAGGGCTATGTGTTTTCGAACGCGTATCCGCTCAACCTGCTGGAAGCCATGAGCGTCGGGCTGATGGTCGACGCGAAGGGGGACGCGGAGATCGAGGCGTCGCACGCGTTGATGCGGAAGACGCTCGACGAATGGATTCCGATCGTCATCGCCGCACAGGAGTCGGATGGCTACCTGCAGACCGCGTTCACTTTGCCACGCATCAGCAATGCGGGCGGTGATCGCGGTCCCGGTCCGTTCAACCGGTGGGAGCGTCGTGCCGATCATGAGGGCTACGTGGCGGGCTATCTGCTCGAGGCGGCCATCGCCCACCACGCCATGACCAAGCAGCAGGATGTGCGGTTGCTGAATGCGGCGCGTAAGTTGGCGGACTGCTGGTGCGACAATATTGGGCCGGCGCCCAAGAAGGCCTGGTACGATGGGCATCAAGAGATGGAGCAGGCACTCGTACGCTTTGGCCGCTACATCAACGAGCTCGAGGGGCAGGGTAAGGGGGACAAGTACATCGCGCTGGGCAAGTTCCTGCTCGACAACCGCTATCATGGCGCGCGGAACGAACGCGAGCGTTCAGACTACGACCAGAGCCACCTGCCGGTGATCGAGCAGTACGAGGCGGTGGGGCACGCCGTACGCGCCGCCTACACGTACTCGGGTATGGCTGACGTGGCGATGGAAACGCACGATCCGGACTATCGGAGTGCGGTCAAGTCTATTTGGGACAACATCACGCACCGGAAGTGGTATGTGACCGGCGGTATCGGCAGCGGTGAAAGTTCGGAGGGGTTCGGCCCCGACTACTCGCTGCGTCAGGGTGCGTACTGCGAGTCATGCTCCAGCTGCGGACAGATGTTCTTCAACTGGAAATTGGGTCTCTCGTACCATGATGCGCGCTTCTTCGACCTGCTTGAGGAAACGATGTACAACGCGTTGCTAGGCGGCCTGTCGATGGACGGGAAAACGTTCTACTACCCGAATCCGCTCGACGCGCGCTCGTTGCGCAGCTCGTGGCACAGTGTGCCCTGCTGCGTGGGCAATATTCCGCGCACGCTGCTGTCCATGCCCACGTGGATGTACGCCAAGGGTCCAAACGCGATTCATGTCAATTTGTTTGCCGGCAGCACCATCACCGTGGAAGATGTGGCGGGCACCGATGTGGAAATGGTGCAGAAGACCAACTATCCGTGGGACGGCAAAGTCGCGATTACCGTAAATCCGAAAGCGCGCACACGGTTCAGCATGCGCGTGCGTGTCCCCAACCGCGAAGTCAGCGAGCTGTACGCGAACACGCCCAAGGTGAGCGGCCTCTCGTCTATCAAAGTCAACGGCGCCGCGGCCAAGCCCACGATCGAGAACGGCTACGCCACGATCACGCGCACCTGGGCGGCGGGCGACACGCTCGAATTCGAGGTCCCGATGCAAGTGCAGCGGGTGCGCGCGAGCGACAAAATCGAAGCGACGCGTGGCAAGGTTGCTCTGCGCTACGGACCGCTGGTCTACAACATCGAGAAGGTGGACTGCGGGAGCGTGGAGAAGGCACTGCCGGCCAACGCGCGGCTGACCACGGAATGGCGCTCCGATCTGTTGGGTGGCGTGATGACGATCAAAGGCACGTTCGCGGATGGTTCGCCGATGTTGGCGATCCCGCACTACGCGCGGATGAATCGTGAGCCGGAGCCGCCTCCGCGTCCGCCAGTCGCGGCAGCGGCCACTCCGCCCGCACCCGGAACGCCGCCGCAACGTCCGGCGCCGCCGCCGGTCGCGTCGCTCGTGTGGATGGTCGAACAGGCCTGACGCTGCCGGACACGGCGCAACGTCCAGCACCTGCCCGCAGTCGCCGACCCCGGATCGCGCCTTGCCGCCATTCGGGGTCGGCTGCATAATGAGTTGGCGGACAGATCGTATACAATATCCTATCCGGACCTCCCTTCTGTCCGCGCCCGCCCCCGCCACCAGATCGTGCTGATGTCTTCCTCCCGACGCGACTTTCTGCAACGCTCTGCCACGGCGGCAGCGGCGATTTCCCTCGGGCCGCTCGCCAACGGCGGTGTGGCGCAGGCACTCGAATCCCGAGCCGGTGCGCCGGACGGTCCGGAGACGCCGGCCTCGATCCGGGCGTTCGAGGCGAAGCTCCTGCGCGCGCGACCGGTGCCGCTGGGCAAGGTGCGACTGACCGGTGGGCCGCTCAGGCACGCGCAGGACATGAACGGCAAGTACCTGCTCGAACTCGAGGCGGACCGCATGCTCGCGTACTACCGCGAACGTGCCGGATTGCCCAAGAAGGCGGACGGATACACGGGGTGGGACGGTGGCGGTCGCAACCTCACCGGGCACATTGCCGGTCACTACCTCTCCGCCGTCGCGTTGCAGTACGCGGCCACGGGCGACGTGCGCTTCCAGGAACGCGCGGACTATATCGTGCGCGAACTCAAAGCAGTGCAGGACAAGAACGGCGACGGGTATCTGGGCGCGCTCGAAGGGGCGAGAGAGGCGTTCGGCGCTGCATCCAAGGGCGACATTCGCAGTGGTGGCTTCGACCTGAACGGACTGTGGGCGCCGTGGTACACGCTGCACAAAACGTATGCGGGGTTACGCGACGCGTACCGCCACACCGGCAACAAGACTGCGCTCGAGCTCGAGCTCAAATACGCGGCGTGGGCGGAGCGCATTCTCGCGCCCATGTCCGATGCGCAAGTACAGAAGATGCTGCTGACGGAGTTTGGCGGCATGGGCGAAATTTTCGCCGACCTCTATGCCGACACGGGAGACAAGCGGTGGCTCGACCTGTCGTACCGCTTCGAGCATCGCGGCTTCAGCGACCCGCTCAAGCGGCACCAGGACAATCTCGCGGGGAAGCACGGCAATACGAACATCCCCAAGATGATCGGCAACGCGGCCCGTTACGGCTATGTAGGCGATACGGCGGATATTCAGGCGGCGGCGTTCTTCTGGGATCGTGTGGCGCAGCACCATAGCTACGCCACCGGCGGTCATGGATTGTCCGAGTACTGGGGCCCGCCCGATGCCATCGCGGCGCGTGTGGACGGACGCACCTGCGAGGCGTGCAACGAGTACAACATGCTCAAGCTGACGCGCCGGCTGTTCTCGTTCCGTCCTGATCCCTTCTACTTCGATCATGCGGAGCGCGTGCTGTTCAATCACGTGCTCGCGTCGATGGACCCGGAAGACGGGCGCACATCGTACATGGTGCCCGTAGGACGCGGAGTGCAGCAGGAGTACCAGGACATGTTACGCAGCTTCACCTGTTGTGTGGGCTCGGGCATGGAGAGTCACGCGTTGCATGGCGACGGGGTGTACTTCGAGTCGGCCGATACGGTGTGGGTCAACCTGTTCGTGCCCTCCACCGCACAGCTGTCCAAGGGCGGTGTACGCATTGCGCAAACAACGAGCTTCCCCGATGGCGACAGCGCAACGCTCACATTGACCATGCCCTCGCCCACGTCGTTCACGCTGGCGGTGCGACGCCCGACGTGGGCCGGTGATGGGTTCCGTATCCGCGTAAATGGTGAGGTGCTCACGCAACCGACGCTGGCGGAGCTGCGGGCGAGCGGTGGCGGCCGGGTATCGGCGGTGGAGGAGGCGCGTGCGCAGCCCAGTACGTACGTGGAGCTGACGCGCACGTGGAAGAGCGGCGACACCGTTGAGCTGACGCTTCCCAAGTCGGTGTATCTCGAACCCACGCCGGACAATCCGTCAGTCTCGGCGATCATGTGGGGACCACTGGCGCTGGCCGGCGATCATGGGCCGCGTCGTGAAGGTCGGGGACGTACGGCGGATGGTGCGGCCACGATTCCACCGCCGCCGCCGCCGGTGCCCGTGCTGGTCGCCGCAGGCAAGCCGCTGACCGAGTGGCTGCAGCCGGTTGCGTCACGCGCCGGCGACTTCACGGCGGTGGGAGTGGGTCGCGTTCCGTCGATCGGGGTGAGTACGAGCGGCGCGGGCGAGGATGTGTCGCTGGCTCCGTTCTATCGCACGCATCGCCGTCGCTACAGTGTGTACTTCGACGTGCTGACGCCAACGCAGTTCGAGAATCGCGCGGCGGCGATCGCGGCGGAACGCGAGCGTGTGCGGCGACTGGAAGCAGCGACGATCGGCTTCGTGCAGCCGGGCGAAATGCAGCCGGAGCGCGACGGCAACTATCAGAGCGAGCCGCTGGAGCGGCCGGTTCTGCGTGCGGCGGGTCGGGCGAATCGTGCGGGCGCGGGGTGGTTCTCGTTCGATCTGCCGGTGGACCCAGCCGCGGACACCTCGGTCGTGGTGACCTACCTCAACGACCTCGGTTTACCGCCCGCCGCCGGCAACTTCGAGGTACTGGTGGACGGTAGGTCGGTGGCGCGCTTCGAACCCAATCGTGATGCGACCGGCTTCTGGGATGCGCAGTATCCGCTGCCGTCTACGCTGACGCGCGGCAAGGCCAAGGTGACGGTGCGGTTCCAAGCCACCGGTGCCAACGGACGGATCGCCTCGGTATTCGGCGTGCGCACGACCCGCACGAAAGACCTGTAACCACAGGGCACCCCTGATGCGACTCGCCTTAACGCACTATCTCGGTACGGCCTGCATACTGGCGATGACGGTATCCGTCGCGCAGGCCCAAACGCTCACCACGGCGAGTAAGCCGGCGCAGCTCGATATTCGCCTCGCCGGAGCAAACAGCGTACGCGTGACGCTGGCGCCCGTGGGCATACGCGAGCCGCTTCCGTTCTCGCCGGCGCTGGCCGAACGGGCCTATCCTGCGCCGGCAATCAGCCTGCGCAGTCTCGGTGCGCCCATGCGACGACAGGTGGGCGCCCTCCGCGTGGAAGTGCGGCCGACCCCGCTCACGGTGGTCGTGTCACGCGCCAACGGTGAGATGGTCCAGACGCTCATCTTCGAGCCCGACGGAACGCTCTCGTTCACACTCGATGATCATCCGGTGCTAGGCTTGGGCGAAGGCGGCCCTCGCCCCGAGCGGGGCAAGCCGTGGCGCGAACAGCCAGTTCAGTTCGACCGGCGCGGTGCGCTGGACACCATGGAGCCGCGCTGGCAGGCGGACGCCTATGGCTCGCGCAATCCGGTGACCATGCTGGTGGGCACGGGAGGCTGGGGACTGTTCGTACCAACGCCGTGGGGACAGGTGGACCTGCGCGACAAGCAGCGCGGACGACTCGTGCCGTGGCAGCCAACGCCCAGCGACGGCGCGCCGCAGACGGAACGCAACCAGCAGTTGAATCAGGGAAAGGGACTGCCTCCGGTCGCGAGTGTGGTGCCGGGTGTCTTCGACGTCTTCGTCTTTGACGGGAAAAATCCGACCGCCCTGATGAAGGAGTTCGCGGTCATCACCGGCCCCGCGACGCTGCCGCCCAAGTGGGCACTCGGCTACATGCAGTCGCATCGCACGCTCGAGACCGACAAGGAGATGCTGGGCGTCATCGACACGTTTCGCACCAAGCGCATTCCGCTGGATGCGGTGATCTATCTCGGCACCGGCTTCACGCCGCGGGGCTGGAACACGAAGCAGCCATCGTTCGACTTCAACCCGGACGTGTTTACCCGCGACGGCGCTGCGGTGATGTCGGACATGCATGCGCGCAACGTGAAGGTCGTGATGCACATGGTGCCGTGGGACCGCGACAAGCTGCCCACGTTGCACGGCACAATCCCCGCGAAACCCGGTGAGACGCTCGATGGGTCGCACATTCAGACGTACTGGGGACAGCATGTTGGACTGGTGAACAAGGGCGTCGACGCCTTCTGGCCCGATGAAGGCGATTGGTTCAATCTGTTCGAGCGCGTCAAGCGACATCAGTTGTACTACCAAGGTTCGCTCTCGACCAAGCCGAATGAGCGCCCGTGGAGTTTGCACCGCAACGGCTACCCGGGC
>JBBQSM010000215.1:0-6332 GCA_038234895.1 Gemmatimonadales bacterium | reverse complement strand
GCCCTTCACGCCGGCCATGGTCACGAATGCCAAGTCCTCCGGTATCACGGCGGTGAACATCACGCTGGGTGTCGGAGGCAGCGGGCCGGCGGCCTTCCTGAATGCCGTGCGCGGTCTGGCGTTCGCCGAACGCGAGCTGGCCGCACATCCAAGCGTCTTCAGCAAAATCACCACCGCGAGTGACATCGCGCGCGCCAAGGCCGACGGAAAGCTCGGATTCATTTTCGGCTTTCAGGACGGCACCATGCTGGAAGACGATGTCACGCGCGTGGACACATTCCACGCGCTCGGCGTGCGCATCCTGCAGCTCACGTACAACGTGCGGAATCTCATCGGCGACGGCTGTCTGGAGGCCGGGAACGGTGGGCTGTCGGCGTTCGGGCGCAACGTCGTGGCGCGCATGAACGCGGTCGGCATGCTGGTGGACCTGAGCCACGTGGGCGAGCGCACCACCACCGATGCGATCGCAGCCAGCACGAAACCGGTGGCGTTCACGCATTCGGGCTGTCAGGCGGTGAATGGCGTACCGCGCAACAAGACCGACGCGCAATTGCGAGCGCTGGCGAACAAGGGCGGCGTGATGGGGATCTATCTCATGCCGTTCCTGCGCGGTGTGGGGCAGCCGTCGCGCGAAGACTTTGCGGCGCATCTGGAGCATGCCGTGAACGTGTGCGGGGAAGAGCATGTGGCGATCGGGAGCGATCTGAGCGTCACCCCGCTCGACCTCACGCTCGACTTCCGGCGCACGCATGCCGACGCGGTGCGGGAACGGCGTGCGCTGGGGATTTCCGCGCCGGGCGAATCGGAAGACATCTACAACTACGTCCCCGAGTTCAACTCGCCGCGACGGCTGGAGCAGATCGCCGACCTGCTGTCGCAGCGCAGCCATTCGGGCGCGCGCATCGAACGGATTCTGGGCGGGAACTGGCTGCGATTGTTTGCCGACGTGTGGGGGTAGGCACCCCGCCGACAGACACTAACTTGCCCCGATGACTGTCTCTCCTTCCGCCGCTCGCATCCCCATCGGCATCGTCACCGTCTCCGACCGGGCCAGTGCAGGCGTCTACGAAGACCTGTCCGGGCCGGCCATCGTGTCGGTGCTGGAACGGTGGCTGGAGTCGCCGTGGGAGCCGCTGGTGCGTGTCATTCCCGACGAACAGCCGCTCATCGAGGCGACGCTGCGCTCCCTGGCCGACGAGTCGCGCTGCCCGCTGATCGTGACCACGGGCGGAACCGGCCCCGCCCCGCGCGATGTGACGCCGGAGGCCACCATGGGGGTATGCGACAGACTGCTGCCGGGTTTTGGTGAACAGATGCGCGCCGTGTCCGTTCGCACGGTGCCCACGGCGATCCTCTCGCGGCAGCTCGCGGGGACGCGCGGTGGCTCGCTGATCATCAACCTTCCCGGCAAACCGGCGGCCATCGAAGAATGCCTCGGCGCGATTTTCGCAGCGATTCCATATTGCATCGAGTTGATCGGTGGACCGCGCCTCACGACGAGCGCCGCGGCGCCCGCCCCCTTTCGCCCGCGTGGAGCCTGAGCCGTGTCGCTGTCCCCCGAGTTGCTGAAGATCCTCGTGTGCCCGAAGAGCAAGGCGCCGCTGGAATACTGGCCCGGTCCGCCGGAGTCCCTGGTGTGCCGCGAAAGCCAGTTGGTCTACGCCGTGCAGGACGGCATTCCGGTGATGCTTATCGACGAGGCACGCGCGCTGGACGACGCGGAATTTCCGCCACGGGCGTGACGCACGCTCGCGAGTGGGCCGACGATGGCGCGCTCGCGGGCTACGAGTGCACCACTCTGTCGCTCCCGCCGGAAGACGACGGCCCGTTGTGCGCGACGCTCGTGCGGCGGAAGCGCGACCGGTCGCCACAGGCGCGCCGGGCCGTGTTATACGTGCACGGCTTCGTGGACTACTTCTTTCAGGCCCATGTGGCTGATGCGTTTGCGGCGCGCGGCTGGGACTTCTACGCCCTCGATCTACGCCGCTACGGCCGCTCAATGCGCGATGGTAATCGCCCGAACTACTGTCGCGATCTAAGCGAGTATGATCTCGAACTGTCCGTAGCCATCGACATTATTCGCGACGAAGAGCAGCACGACACGTTGGTGCTGCTCGGTCACTCCACCGGTGGCCTGATCACGTCGCGGTATCTGCATCGTGGCGCCAGGCGTGCGCGCGTGCAGGCGCTGGTGCTCAACAGCCCGTTTCTCGAGTTCAACGTACCTGCGTCGGCACGCACAAAGCTCGCGATCGGCGCGGCGCTGGGTGCGCTGTTGCCGAAAATCGCCGACAACACCGGGCTACCGCGTTGGTATGGCGAAAGCCTGCTGGCAACGTTTCACGGGGAGTGGTCGTACGACCTGAAATGGAAGCCGCTGCTGGGCTTTCCGGTGTATTTGGGGTGGGTGCGAGCCATTCGCGCTGCACAGAACGAAGTCGCCACCGGTCTGTCGATCGCCTGCCCGGTGCTGCTGTTGCATGCGGGCGCCTCGATGTTCGCAACGGATCGCTGGCAAGACGAGTACCTGTCGCATGACATCGTACTGAACGTGGCGCACATGCAGGCGCGCGGGCCGCGACTTGGCGCCAACGTCACGTTACGTGCCTGCGCGGGTGGTATCCACGATCTGTACCTCTCGCGATCACCCGTGCGTGAGCAGACGTTGCAGGTCACGTTTGATTGGCTGGACACGCAGCTCCGCACCACTCCCCTCTCCGCCCCCCGAGTTGCCGATGCATGACGCCACGCGCGTAGTCCGCGCGGGATTGCCGCACGCCGAACCGGGCGCACCGTATCTCCCCGGTCCGACGTTCGCGGCGCCGTATCATGCCGCGGGTGACCCCGCCGATTCGCCGTTCACCTACGGTCGCTATCACAACCCCACGTGGTCGCGCTACGAAGCGGCGCTGGAAGAGTTGGAGGGCGGACCGTGCGTGCTCTTTCCGTCGGGGATGTCTGCCACGTCGTCGCTGCTGGCCACGGTGCTCAAGCCGGGCCAAACGATCGTCATGCCCACCGACAGCTACTACACCACGCGACTGATCGCCACGCAGTATTTCGCCGCGCAGGGGATCAGCGTGGTCATGGCGCCAACCGCCGGCGACGCGCAGGGCGCGCTGTTGCAAGGCGCGTCGATGCTGTGGCTGGAGTCGCCGACCAATCCCGGCCTCGAAGTGTGCGACATCGCCGCGCTCTGTTCGGCGGCGCACGATGTGGGCGCGCTGGTCGCGGTCGACAACACCACTGCCACAGTGCTCGGCCAACGCCCGCTCGCGCTGGGGGCCGACTTTGCGGTCGTGTCCGACACAAAGGCCATGACCGGCCACGCCGATGTGGTGCTCGGGCATGTGGCCGCGAAAGATCCCATGTGGGCGGACGCACTCCGCACGTGGCGCACGCGAATGGGCTCTATTCCCGGTCCGATGGAAGTGTGGCTGGCCCACCGCTCGCTGGGGACGCTGGACGTGCGGCTCACGCGGCAGTGCGAGAGCGCGTTGCAGGTGGCGCACTACTTCGACGCGCATCC
Organism: Gemmatimonadales bacterium; assembly: GCA_038234895.1. Lineage (GTDB taxonomy): Bacteria > Gemmatimonadota > Gemmatimonadetes > Gemmatimonadales > Gemmatimonadaceae > Gemmatimonas. The sequence goes on along the minus strand of JBBQSM010000215.1, from coordinate 2,803 downwards.
GAAAGTGTCGATGACGCGTTATCCGGGGCTGCCAACCGATCCGTCGCATGCGGTCGCCTCGCGACAGATGGCACGATTCGGTCCTGTCATCAGTTTCACGCTGGCGGACCGGGGTGCCGTCGAACGATTCTTTGCTGCGTCCCGGCTGGTTCATGAGGCAACGAGTTTCGGCGGCATTCATACGAGTGCCGAGCGTCGGGCGCGGTGGGGTGGAGACGATGTGTCGGAAGGTTTCGTCCGATTGAGCATCGGGCTCGAGGACGTGCGCGATCTCTTGACCGATTTCGAGACGGCGCTGGCCGCCGTCTGAGGAGCATGAATGGCCATCAATGAGTCCGACGCATCGACGGGTCAGCCGGTAGACGACCCGACCGACGCGACCGCCCCCGCGCTCCCGCTGCATCGTCGTGCGTTTATGGGGCGGGCGCTGGCTGCGGGCGCTGCGGCCGCCCTGTCGCCGGCCGTGTTGCACGCGGCGCAGACGGCCGCCGGTCAGCAAGACCCCACCGAGCGCCGCCCGGCCAAGCCGGCTACGCCCCGTCGCGAGGCGACCCCGCGCGAAGCGGTACCGCGGGAGGCGCAGCAACCCAGACCGTTCGCCTACGAAGAGGTGACCGTCGCGCAGTTGCAGCAGCGCATGGAGGCGGGCACGCTCACGTCCCAGGCGCTGACGGCGGCGTATCTGGCGCGCATCACGGCGATCGACGAATCGGGGCCGTCACTCCACGCGGTCATCGAGCGCAATCCCGACGCGTTGGCCATCGCAGAGCGTATGGATGCGGAGCGCAAGCGCGGAGAAGTGCGCGGTCCGTTGCACGGCATTCCGGTGCTGATCAAGGACAACATCGACAGCGCGGACAAAATGGCCACGACGGCCGGTTCGCTGGCGCTGGCCGGATCGTCGGCGCCGCGCGATGCGCACATCGTGGAGCTGCTGCGCGCGGCGGGCGCGGTCGTGATTGGCAAGACCAACCTGAGCGAGTGGGCGAACTTCCGCTCGACGCGTTCCACCAGCGGGTGGAGTGGGCGCGGGGGGCAGACGCGCAATCCGTACCTGCTCGATCGCAATCCCTGCGGCTCGAGCTCCGGCACCGGTAGCGCGATTTCGGCGAATCTCGCGGCCATCGGTATCGGGACAGAGACGGACGGGTCGATCATCTGTCCGTCGTCGATTTGCGGGCTCGTGGGCATCAAGCCGACGGTCGGTCTCGTCAGCCGTGCCGGCATCATTCCGATTTCGGCCACGCAGGATACCGCGGGCCCGATGGCGCGGTGCGTCGCCGACGCGGCGGTGCTGCTGACCGTGATTTCCGGGGTGGACGAACGCGACGAGGTGACCAAAGAGAGTCGCGGCAAGCGCAATCCCGATTACACGTCGTTTCTGGATGCCAACGCGCTGCGCGGCGCCCGCATTGGTGTGGCGCGCAACATGGCCGGTTTTCATCCAGGCGTGGACCTCGCGTTCAACGATGCCATCGAGGCGATGCGCAAGCAGGGCGCGGTGATTGTCGACCCGGCCGACGTGCCGACGGTGGGCAAGTACGACGAAGCCGAGTTGGAAGTGTTGCTGTACGAGTTCAAGGACGGGGTCAACGCGTATTTGCGATCCCGCGGTGCGACCACCAAGTACAAGACGCTCGAGGAGCTCATCGCCTTCAACAAGTCGAATGCTTCGCGCGAGATGCCCTGGTTCGCGCAGGAAACGATGGAGCGCGCCCAGACCAAGGGGTTGTTGACGGACACGGCCTACCGCGATGCGTTGCGCGCCTGTCGCACGCTCTCGCGGGAGCAGGGGATCGATGCGGTCGTGGCAAAGCACCAGCTCGACGCGATCGTGGCGCCATCCAATGGGCCATCGTGGCCGACCGATCCGCTGAACGGGGATCGGTACTCGGGGGGGAATTCGAGCGTCGCTGCCGTGGCCGGCTACCCCAGCATCACGGTACCGATGGCGTTCGTGTCGGAGTTGCCGCTCGGGATATCATTCATCGGCGGCGCGTGGACCGAAGGTCGGCTCATCGCGCTGGCCTATGCGTTTGAGCAGGCGACGCGCGCGCGCCGTGCGCCACGTTTCCTCCCAACCATGCCCACGACACGGCTCTGACGATTCGCGTCACCGCGTGGGGCAGCGGTGCGGTTGTCTTGTCTTTCGCGGAACGGGTGATGAGTCGTATGGGTCGGTCTGATGGATGACGACGTGAATCGCGACGTTGATCGCGAAGCGTATCAGGAACAGCAGGCACTCTTTCGCCGGCGAGCGTTGATCGGTCTGGGATTCACGCTCGCACTGGGCATCGGCTCGTGGCTCTTCCTCGCACGAGCCGCCGATGCCGGGATCGAGCGGCTGGCCCGCATCGATGTGGTCCGCGCGAGCTGTGATGCGCGGTGGGCGCAGGCGATCACGCAGTCGGACACAATGCGCGTGAATGACATCCCACTGGCCGACACTATCGATGCGAAATCCAGCGCGGCGCTCAAGCGATGCGGCGACCTGCGCGCGATGGTCAGCAAGCAGGTGCCGAACGGTCGCGAAATGTCGGGTGAGCCGATGCCGCGCGGACTACGATGAAACGCCGGCCACGATGACAGGCGGGCCACGATGACACGCCGGACTCGCACGGCCACCATCACCGTCATGGTGCTGGCGATCGTGCTCACGGTGGCGGTGTACCTGGCGCCCGGCATCGTGGACCGCCGGATGAACACGATCGTGCCGACTGCGCTGCCGCCGCTGTCGGAGGCGGGGAAGACACTGCATCAGTCGCTGTTCGTGGCGGACATGCACGCCGACCAACTGCTCTGG
>JBBQSM010000214.1:0-6367 GCA_038234895.1 Gemmatimonadales bacterium | reverse complement strand
TGCCGTCGCGGAGCTGATGCAGGGGAGGACGACCATCGCGATCGCGCATCGTCTGAGCACGATCCTCGAAGCCGAGGAGATTCTGGTCTTGCATCATGGCGAGGTGGTGGAACGGGGCTCGCATCGCGCGCTGCTCGACCGTGCCGGGCTCTATGAGCGTCTGTTCCGGCTGCAGGCGGGCGATGCTCGGGGCGAAACGTCGGGCGCGCCGGCGGGCGGCGATTCTGTGCCATCCGCCACGTCGGCGCGCTTGCCAACGGGCGCGACTCTCGGGTAGCTTCGTCTTCCCTGTGATTTCTCTCTAGGTACTGAGCCTCTCCTAACCATCGTGCAGCTTTCGGTCGCCGCCGGCACTGACGTCGGGCGCATTCGCGCAGGTAATGAGGACAGCCTCTACTCTGACCACGATCAGGAACGCGGTCTGTTCGTCGTCGCCGATGGCATGGGTGGCCACGCCGCCGGAGAGGTGGCCAGTGAAATGGCAGTGCAGATCGTCGCGCGGGAGCTGGCGGAGGTCCGCGAGTTGGCCGGCGCCGATCCGCTCTCCCGCATGGGCGACGCACTCAGGTCTGCCAATCGCGCCATCTACGAGCGCACGATCGTCGAGGCCGACAAGCAGGGCATGGGCACGACCGCGTCGTGTCTCATGATGGGAGGCGGCCGATGGATCGTGGGGCACATCGGCGACTCACGCATTTACCTGCTGCGCGACGGGGTGTTCCGCCAGGTGACGAAAGATCACTCGTACGTGCAGGAACAGGTGGACGCCGGATTCCTCACCCCCGAGCAAGCGCGCTATCACCCGTACAGCAACGTGATTACCCGATGCGTGGGGGCCAATGCGGTGGTCGAAGCGGACGTGCTCAATGGCGAACTGCGCAACGGTGACCTGTACGTCATCGCGTCCGACGGCTTGACCGGCATGGTCGAAGACCCGCAGCTCAAGAAGATTCTCGAGACCCGCGGCACCCCCGGGCGGATGGTCGATGCGATGATCACCGAGGCCAATCGCCGCGGCGGTCTGGACAACATCACGGCGATCGTCGTGCATGTGCAGCAGGTCTACGGCGGCATGACCGGTACGACCGGCGAAACCGCCGCCGCGCCGCGTGGCTGATCTCCCGCCGCCGATGCCCCCCGCTCCGGAAACGGTCGGCGCACTGGCGGAGCTCTACCTCGGCAACATTCTTTACGCACTGGAACGTTGCGCGCTTTCCCTCGATGGCGAGGAGAAGCCGCTGGACGCGGCGTTCTATCGCGCCATCGGCCGGAAGCTCGCCGAGGCTCACGGTCGCACCAAGGAGTAGCGCATGTCGCTCGTGCTTTCACTGATGCTCTCCGCCGCGCTGCCGGGCGTGCCCTCCGTGACGGAACGCGCGCCGGCGCCACGCGCGGCGTCTGCCGTGGTGTCTGCCATGCCGTCGTCCATCGTGTGCCCTGCCGCCGCACCGACGCTGCGCACCGCCCGGGCAGACAGCTCGCTGCTCTCGCTCTACGACAGCGGCCGTGCCTTTCCGGAGTTCCTGGCCGCGGCCAAGGCACGTCGTGAAGGTTGGCTGCGTATCGCCGACAGCGCTCGCGTCGATGAGGCGCTGCTCGCGCGCGCCCGCGCGGTGGGGGGCGACTGGAAGCTGCTGGTGATCGCGATCGACGCGTGCGGCGATTCAATGAACTCCGTACCCTATCTGGCCAAACTGGCAGAGCAGGTCCCCGGACTGGAGCTCCGCATCGTGCTCCCGACACCGGGACGTCCCGTGCAACAGGCGCACCGCTCGATGGACGGACGGACGGCCACTCCCACGATCGTACTGCTCGACCAACAGGGCGGGGACAAAGGCTGCATTGTTGAACTGCCCCGCGAGATTCGCCATTGGGCGCATGACGTGCGCAGCGCGGTCAGCAGTGACTCACTGCACGCCGGTATTCGCGCGTTTTACGAGCGCAACCGCGGCGTGGGGATCGTCACCGAGGCGGTAGAGATGCTGGAAGCGGCGCGCGCGGGACAGTCAGTGTGCGAGCGGGGCGAAGCGAAGTAGCGGGGGACTAGCCGAGCAGCGGTACGCGCGCGTCGAGTCGCACGCGTACTTCGTCGGCTTCGAGTCGCAGCACGGCCAGCACCGACCGCTCCGGCACCGGCGAACGATCGGCGGTGAAAACGCGAAGCCGGCGCGCACTCCGATAGAGCTCGTCGCTCAGTCGCGGCAAGTTGATGTCGCCTTCCCATCCCGCCGCGGTGAGCTGCTCCACGCGTCCGCTGCGTCGCAGCATGGGCAGCTCCAGGCCCAGCATTTGAGTTTTGGCCGGGAAATCGAGCAGCAGGGCGCCCTGCCGCAGCCCCAGTTCGGCGGCCAGCGCGTTCTCGACGCGACGCGTGAGGGGGAAGTCGCTCGCGATCCACTCGCCGATTTCGTCGCCCAGGGTGGCGGCGGGGCATTCGTACGTGCGCTTGTGCAGCCGCCGCCCGCGCAAGCCGGCCAGCAGGGCGGACGCCTCGGCGGGCAACGCGGACGCTTCGAGATGCACCAGCAGCCCTTCGTCGGTGAAGCGTGCCACGGCATCGCGCGGCACGGCATCGCTGTCGATGGCCACGGCAACCAACCGCTTGTACATGGCTGTGGCGCTGCGGACCGCGTGATGCCAGTACACGTTGCGATACTTCTGGTACTTCGCGAAGAGCAGCGATTCGAGCGCGGACAGCCCCTTTTCGTGGACGCCGACTGTCGGCCCTCCATGGGTGGGATGCGGCACGATGACGAGGGAATTGATCAGCCGGTCGACATCGATCTCGCCATAGGGCACACCGCACATCGCTGCGTCGCGCTTGAGATACTCGACTTTGTCGAGGTCGAGCGAGCCGGAGATGAGGCCCTGCAGCGGACTGCCGGACCGCCCGGTGATGAGCGCGAAGACATCACGCGGCGCGTCCTCGCCAAGCGTCTCGCGTAGTGCGTCGGCGACGGGTCCGTCGAGCACCAGCGGTCGCGCGACTTCCTCGTGATGCGTGACGCCGATTTCCTCGAGCGCGTGGGAAAAGGGGTAGTGCCCGACGTCGTGCAGCAGCGCGGCCGCGCGCACCAGCTGCTGCTGGTACAGGGAAACTCCGGCGAGCGCGCCACGTTCGTCGAGCAGGCGCAGCGCGACCCCGGCAAGGTGATACGCGCCGAGTGCATGTTCGAAGCGCGAGTGTGTGGCGCCCGGATACACCAGAAAGGCGAGGCCGAGCTGCCGCACGTAGCGCAAGCGCTGCACCACCGGCGTGTCGAGGAGCGCCAGCGCCAGCGAGTCGAGCCGGATGTTGTTCCAGAGCGGGTCGCGGAGAATTTCCATGGGGCCAAGATAGTCTGCCCGCCCGCTGACGGCATCACCGTTTCGTCGCCCGTCGCAGCGCTTCAGCGCTTTGGCGGGGTTGCGCGTCTCAAAGCAGAAGGCGCGAGGGACGCATTTCCGCGCTGCGGTTCCGGTTAGCGCGAGCATGCGCCTTAACGACTTCGATTTGACACCGTCCAACTACTTTGTGAACATACTTCGACTGATTTCCGCCGCGGCCGCGCTGCTGTTTGTCCTCGTCAGTACGCCTTTGTCCGCGCAGCAGGTAGACATTATCCGCGGGCGTGTGATGGGACCGGATACGCTTCCGGTCCCGAATGTCATCGTCACCGCAACGACGTTGTCGGGCAACGTCAGCCGGACGGTCCGGACCGACCGGAACGGCCGCTACACGATTTCCTTTCCTGGCGGCGAGGGCGACTACTGGGTCACCTTCTCGTCCGTCGGCTTCAGCCAGCGTCGCTATCAGGTCAAGCGCACGGCCGATCAGGAGATTCTGATCGCCGACGCGCGCCTGTCACCCTCCGCGGTGACGCTCGAGGCGTTCCAGGTGTCGGAGCGGGCCGCGGTGTCGCGGACCGACACAGTGTCGGATGTCAGCGGTACGGAGCGCGCGGTCGATGCGGATCCCGGGTTCCTCAACGCAGACCAGATGGGCGATCTCGCGGCCATGGCCTCCGCGATCCCGGGTGTCCAGTTGCTCCCCGGCGCCGACGGTGCGGCGGACGCATTCTCCGTGTTCGGCCTTGGCGGTGACCAGAACAACACGCAGCTCAACGGCCTCGCGTTTGGCGACGGATCCGTACCACGTGATGCGGCGGTCTCCACCTCGCTTAGCACGTCCCCGTACGATGTGTCGCGCGGCGGCTTCTCCGGCGGCCAGCTGCAGGTGCGCACGCGATCGGGTTCAAACTTCATGAATCGCGCCTTCAGCTCCAATCTGAATGCGCCGCAATTGCAGTGGGTCGATCGTGCCGGTATCGCCACGGGCCAGCAGTTCACGGCGTTGTCGCTCGGCGCATCGGCGTCCGGCCCGATCAAGCCCGACGTCGCGTTCTACAACACCTCGTTTCAGTTTGACCGCCGCCTGAACGATCTACAAACGTTGCTCAGCTCGAGCGCGCTCGGTTTCCAGACGGTCGGTGTGGCGCCCGACTCGGTCGTGAGACTCCTGCAGGTGCTCGGTGCGCAGCAGGTCCCGTTCAATGTGGGCGGCTTTCCTGATCAGCGGGCCAACGATCGCGGCTCCTTCTTGAGCAGCTTCGATTATGTCCAGCCGAACTCCACGCGCGGCAACACGTTTGCGGTCACGCTCACAGGCAACTTCAACCGCAACTCGCCAACGGGCGGTGGCTTCGGCGGTACGTCATTGTCCACACCGTCGCGGTCGGGCACGTCGCTTAACTACAGCATGGGCACGCAGCTGCGTCACAGCGGCTTGCTGGGCTTCAAGGGCATGTTTACGGAAACGAATGTCGGTCTGTCGCTCGGCTCGCAGAGCGCCGACCCATTCTATCTGCTGCCGGCTGGTTCGGTGCGCGTCAACTCAGCACTCGCCGACGGCTCACAGTCGGTCAGCAATCTCGCATTCGGCGGCAGTCCGTTCCTGCAATCGTCGACGAACAGCACGATCAGCGGTGCTAATACGCTTTCGTGGTTCTCCAGCGACAACCGCCATCGTGTAAAGTTTACGACCGAGTTGCGTCGCGACGCCTACTCGCAGGATCTGACCAACAACCAGTTCGGCACGTTCCAGTACAACTCGCTGGCCGATCTCGAAGCGGGCGTTCCGGCGTCGTTCACGCGCCAGCTCTCCCCGCGCGTGCGTGATGGTAGTCAGCTCGTCGGTGCGGTGTCGCTTGGCGATGCGTGGCGCCCGACCAGCGATCTGCAGGTGCAGTACGGACTGCGCTTCGACGCCAACAAGTTTCTCAACGGACCAACGGCCAATCCGACCGTCACCTCCGCATTCGAACGCAACAACACCGACGTGCCGAGCCGTGGCTATCTGAGCCCGCGCGTGGGCTTCTCGTGGACGTACGGGCAGGCGGATCAGATCGCGCTGCTGCCGGGTATGGTGCGCGCGCCCCGTGCCGTGATTCGCGGCGGTGTGGGTGTTTTCCAGAACACGCCCGGTACACAGCTCATCGGCGGCGCGATCGACAATACGGGACTGCCGAGTGGCATCCTGCAGTTGACGTGCGTTGGCGCTGCTGCGCCGGTGGCGAACTGGAGTCAGTACGCGGTCGATCAGAACTCGATTCCGACCACCTGCGCCGACGGCACCAACGGCACCGTGTTCTCGAACAACACGCCCAACGTTACGCTCTTCAGCCCCGACTACGCGGCGCAGCGCTCGCTTCGCTCCAATCTGCAGTGGAGCGGCGCTATCCTGAAAAATCGCCTTTCCGCCACCGTCGACGGCACCTGGTCGCGCAATCAGCGTCAGAGCGGCAACATCGACCTCAACTTCCCGGGCGTCACACGGTTCACGCTGGCCGATGAGGGCGGACGTCCGATCTATGTCGCACCGTCGGTGATCGTACCGCTGACCGGCCAGATTGCGTGGCGTGACTCTCGCGTCAATACCGCCTTCGGTCGTGTGACGCAGCAAACGTCCGATCTCGACTCGGAAAGCAAGCAGCTCACGTTCAGCATCCGCCCGATCGCGTTCAACTCACAACTCTCGTGGGGCCTGTCGTACGTGCTCTCCGACGTGCGCGAGGAGTTCCTGGGCTTCAACAGTACCGTCGGCGATCCACGAGGCTCGGAGTGGTCGCGCGGTTCGTTTTCGCGCCACCAGCTTCAGTACAGCCTCGGCTACAACTTCTTCAACACCGTACGCGTCAGCTGGAACGGTAACATTCGCTCGGGGACCGCGTATACCCCGCTCGTCGCGGGCGATGTGAACGGCGACAGCTACGGCAACGACCGCGCCTTCGTCTTCGATCCGACGAACACCACCGATCCGATCGTGGCGGCCGGCATGCAGAACCTGTTGCTGAATGGAACGCGCGAAACGAAGGACTGTCTGCTGTCG
>JBBQSM010000213.1:0-6481 GCA_038234895.1 Gemmatimonadales bacterium | reverse complement strand
GTGCATCACGGTTTGCAACATGTCGCGCAGACGCCGAGCGTGAACGTTCAGGATGACGCCGGCGAAGTGCTGCGCGCCGAACGCGACCTGGTGCAGCAGCGGTTGCGCGAAACAGTTGGTGCGCTCGAGACCATTCGATTGAGCCTGCTGCGACTGCACGCTGGCGCACTGTCGCTCGAGGCATTTACGACGCATCTCGAGCTGGCCGCCGATGTCTCCGCCGACGTGGAGCGCATGATTGCCGCGCAGGACGAAGTGCACGCACTACTGCGCTTTCCGCAGCACGTCGAACTGACGCCCGTTTGACGGCGTCCCTTCATCGTCACGGTTACGCCTACACACGCCAAGACACACCCATGTCATCTCGATCACTGAACTCGCAAGACGCGCTCAATCATCACGCGCCGCCGCCTGACCTGCCAGCGCAGGACTGGCAGCGCGCGTCGCGAATGCACGGCGCTGCTGGGCGCGTGGCGAAAGCGGGACACGGTGGCGCGGCGGGCCAATGCGTACCGGGTGACAATGCACAAGAACAGGCCAACGCACCCAGTGCGGCGTCGACGAGCGGCTGGTGGCGCAGCGCGACACGGCTCGTGCGCGAGGCCGCGATCGGACTGGCGTTCGTGGTAGCGCTGCCGTTGGTGGTCATCGCGGTACGCGGACCGTCGGCATTTCTTGGTGCACGTTCGATGGACCAGAGGCTGAGCCATGTCACGAGCAGACTCACCGATGTGGACCGGCTGCGACCGCTGATGTCGCCGAGGAATGCCGCAGTGTCCGCCGCGGAAGCGGGCGCCGCCTTTCACGCCATGCAGGCGCCGCGTTCGCACGGAGCGAAACTCCTGAGCGCGGCGTTCCCCGAACATCCGGTCGCGACACCGTTCGCACGTCCATGGCTCGACCGGTCACAGGCCATCGGCATGTTTCCGGCGGCGGGTAACGTGGGGCAGGACGCCGTGGTTGCCACGGATGTGGTCACGCGCGCCACCGGCGGATTCTCCACCCAAGAAATGGTCTACCTGCGGAGTGTCGCCGAGGCGCCGATCTGGCACGAGTTTGATCGCGTAACGAGTGCACCACGGGTGGACCTGGTGGGCGGGCAGTTCGTGTTGCCATTTCGGGATGATGCCTTCGCGCCGGCCATGCCTGTGCATCGATTTGTAGACACGAAGGCGTTGGCCTATGCGGGCGTGTCGCGCGCCGCGTATTACGTGGCGTTGGGTGAGCCCGCGCGCGCGGAGGCGGCGTTGCGCAGCATTGTGTCATTGGGCTTCATGTTCATCGACAACGGTACCAACAGCATCGATGCGCTGATCGGACGCGTGGTTTTGGATATCGGCCGCAACGGGTTGCATCAGCTGTACGAAGCAACGGGCAACGCGAGTGGCCTGACCCTGTCGGCTCCGCTACCCACGCGTACCGCGGCCGGTGTCACGCCGGCGCGCTCCGTCGCCTCGGCGAACGAGATTCGTGCACGCGTCATCGCTGAAACCAGCGACCCGCAACTGCCGCGCGCGTTACGATTCGAGCGATTGAATCAGCTTGCCTTTTCGTCGTGCGGTAGTGTGCGCGAGGTATTGTTCGGCATGCGCAGTGATGTAAGCGGTGCGATCGATCGCGCTGATGCATCGTTGGCGCGCTATCCGTCGGAACATGCACTGGTGAAGCTCATGCGCGAGGGCCCGGCCCGCGTGCACGCACTCTACGGAACGCGAAGCGGCGCCGATATGCTTATTTCCGGTGCGGCAAGCGTTGCGGCGACGGTGTTGCAGCAGCCACGCATTGCCGCTTGTACTCAGCTCGCGTTGGCGATCGACTAGACGACCGCTGCCTTTACGAGACGCGCGCTGCTTACCGCTTGAGCCCAGCCCCGTACGGCGCCACACCGGGAATCGTGATTGGTAGTTGCCCCGTGATTGGCGCCTTGCCCAGCAGTGCGCGTGCCGCGGCCCGCTGTGACGAGGTCCACGGACTCCACGCCATCAATAACGCGTCGGTGAGCGGAATGCCCTGGGCGAGATACGGGTTCAGAAACGATACCAGCACGACCTTGGTCTTGGCCGCGCGCAGTCCGTTGAGCAGCTCCGGCACGCCTTGGGTGGGAGTCATGGACGCGGTGTTGGTGCTGGCCCCCATGTAGCTCGAGACAAGCACCAGATCGGCGCCGCGCGCGATCGCGAGCGCGTTCTCCACCGACGCGGGCAACAGGGCGGGCTCGGGATTGATCCTGTACGCGCCGGTGCCACCGGCCGCCGCACCGGCGGTGTTGTCGGCCACCGTCTCCGGGCTGAGCGTGAGCGAGAGCAACTGCGGAAACGCGCTCTTGAGTTCAGCGTCGAAGGTGCGGCCCGCGCTCAGGTCTGCACGCGGTGTGACCGTGATGCTCACCACCCGGCTCGTGCGCGATGCACGCAGCGGCACCAGCGACAGCGAATCGCGCACCAGCGTGATGGCCTTTTCCGCGGCGACCGCTGCCGGCTTACTGTTGGCGGCAACACCCACCACCGCGCGCAACCCTTCGAGGTCCATCTCACGCGACCGGTGCAATCCCATCTCGTGCTTGGTCATCAGCAGCGCCGTGACCGACGAGTCGATGCGGGCCTCGGTGTAGCGGCCCGACTTCACGCCGTCCACGATGGCCTGAATCGACACCTTCACATCGGTGGGCATGAGAATGACGTCGTTACCGGCGGCAACGGCGCGTTGCGTGGCTTCGGCCATGGTCATGTTGGCCAACACACCGTTCATGTCCATCGCATCGGTCACGAGAATACCGCGAAAACCCATCTGCGTGCGCAGCAGGTCGGTCATCACGCGTTTGCTGAGCGTAGCGGCGGTACGCGTGGTATCGAGTGCGGGAAAGTCGCCGTGGAACGTCATGACGCTGCGCACGCCCGCGTTGATGGCGGCCTGAAACGGACGTAGCTCCACACTGTCCAATCGTGCCCGGGACACATTCACGCGCGCCAGCTCGAGGTGCGAGTTCTGTTTGGTGTCACCGTGCCCGGGAAAATGCTTGGCCGTGGCCAGCATGCCGTGATCCTGCATGCCGCGAATGAACGCGGCGCCCATGCGCGACACCATCGCCGGGTCTTCGCCGAACGAGCGGGCGCTGATGACCGGATTGCCGGGGTTGTTGTTCACGTCGAGCACCGGCGCAAACCCGAAGTGCACGCCAAGCGCACGCCCTTCGATCGCCGTGACGCGCCCCATTTCATACGCGAGGGCCGTGTCGCGCGTGGCGCCGATCCCCATCTGGTAGGGAAACGACGTGGCGCCGCCCAGTTCGATGGCATTGGGCAGAAACCAACCACCGCGCGCCCGGAACGCCGCACCGGTCTCGAAGTCCGCGCCGATGAGCAGCGGCAGCGTGGCCGCGCGCTGCATGGCGTTGACCTTGGCCGCGATGTCCAACGGTCCGCCTACCGACACGATCGCGCCGCCCAGCTCCTGGTCATGAATGAGCGTTTGCAGCCGCAGCCAGGCCGGCGCATCGGTGGCGGAGTAGTCGCCGAGCGACCAGACCCAGACCATTTGCGCGGCTTTCTGACGCAGCGTGAGGGTCGTGCGTACCGAGTCGGCCCAGCGCCGGTCGGCGGCGACGTCGCGCGGCGTCGCGACGCTGGCCGGCGTCATCGTGGGCGTCATCGTGGGCGCCACCGGCCCGTACGGCGGCCGGGTGGGGATCGTGCTCGCGGTCGCGCCGCCGGATCCGGTACCTGCACTGCTGCCCGTCGCGCAGGCGGCCAGCACGACCACGCTCGCGAACGACAGCGCACCCTGCAACAGGCGCGTCGTCACGGCTCGCCGCAACCGCGCATGGTGCGGAACGGGTGTCGTCGGAGCAGCGACGCGGTTGGAGACGGTCGTGGGGGCAGCAATCGAAGCAGGCATGACGGAAACCGAGGGCGGGTGTGGTGCGAAGGCCGTGCGAACACCGAACGACGGCGTCCGCCAAGCATACCACATAGTGTACCGCAAATTGCCGGCAACGCTCCCGCCCCGATCACCGCCCCGATCACCGCCCCGATCACCGCCCAGCGAACGCTACTTGAACCGGATCCCGTTCGGCGCCACCGCACCCTTGGTGGGCACGAACGGCTTGGCCGCCGGCTTGCCCGGTGCGCCGGACGGGCCGCGCGATGGCCCCGGCTTGCCGCCCGACACGTGCTGCTGTCCTGACGGACGCGCGTCGGGCCGTGCTTCGGGACGCGGACCGCGCTCCGGGCGCTCGCCGGCTGCGCCCGGCGCCTTGGGCACGCCGCCATCGCTCCGCATGCTCAGCGCAATGCGGCCGCGCGCCAGATCGATCCCCTGCACCGTCACTTTCACTTTCTGCCCGACCTTCACCGCATCGTTGGGATCCTTCACGTAACGGTCGGCGATCTGGCTCACATGCACGAGCCCGTCCTGGTGCACGCCGATGTCTACGAACGCACCGAACGCCACGATGTTGGTGACGACGCCCTCGAGCACCATGCCGGGCAACAGATCGGACGGCTTGTTGAGATCTTCGCGAAAGGCCGGCGGTTCGAACGCCGACCGCGGATCGCGCCCCGGCTTCTTCAGTTCGGCGACGATGTCGCGCAACGTCGGCATGCCCACGCCATCGCTTACGTACTTCGCCAGGTCGATCTGATCGACGAGTGTGTCGTTGCCCACCAACGCACTCACATTCGCGCCGATGTCCTTCGCCATGCGTTCGACGAGTGCGTAGCGCTCCGGGTGCACGGCGCTCCCATCGAGCGGATGCACGCCACCGCGCACGCGCAGAAAGCCCGCCGCCTGCTCGAACGCCTTCGCACCCAACCGCGGCACATCTTTCAGATCGGCGCGCGACGCCAACCGCCCGCGCTGATCGCGCAACGTCACGATGCTCTGCGCCAGCCCGGGCCCGATGCCGGCCACATACGCCAACAGTGCAGCCGATGCGGTGTTCACCTCGACACCCACGCGATTCACGCAGCTCTCCACAATGTCATCGAGCCGCTGCTTGAGCTTGGTCTGATGCACATCGTGCTGATACTGCCCCACACCAATACTCTTCGGATCGATCTTCACCAGCTCGGCCAGCGGATCCTGCAACCGTCGCGCGATCGACACGGCCCCGCGAATGCTCACATCGAGATCGGGGAACTCGGCGCGCGCCATGTCCGACGCGGAGTACACCGACGCACCCGCTTCGTTGACCACCACCACCTGCGGACGCGCGCCATCCACCGGCGCATCCAGTTCGCGCAACGACGCCTTCACCAACGTTTCCGTTTCGCGACTGGCCGTGCCGTTGCCGATGGCGATGAGCTCCGGCGTGAAGCGCGTGACCAGCGACCGGATGGCGCCGGCAAACCGGTCTTCCTGATGCAGATACAATGTGTCGGTGTGAAGCAGTGCGCCTGTGGCACTCACCAACGCGACTTTCACACCGGTGCGGAATCCCGGATCGAGCCCCAGCACTTTCTTTTCGCCGGCGGGTGACGACAGCAACAACTGCTCGAGATTTCGACCGAAAATCGTGATCGCTTCATCGTCGGCGCGCGTCTTGAGCTCGACACGCAGTTCGACTTCGATCGCCGGCGACAGAATGCGGCGGTAGCAGTCCGCGGCCACCGCCGTGAGCTGTCCCGTGGCGGGGCGCGATCCGATGACGTCGCGCGCCAACCGCGCATTGATCTCTTCCACCGGCGCTTCGACACGCCAAAGCAACTCGCCTTCCGTTTCGCCGCGGCGAATGGCCAGCATGCGATGACTCGGAATGGTGCCCAACGACTCGGCGAAGTCGAAGTAATCCTTGAACTTGGACTCGTCGCTCTTCTTGTCCGACAGCACGGTGCTCTTCACCACACCCTTGGCGCGCGTGATCTCGCGCACCCAGCCGCGAATCACGGCGTCTTCCGACACCTGCTCGGAGAGAATGTCGCGCGCCCCCTGCAACGCCGCGTCGGCGCTCGGCACTTCCGACGGCTTCCCGTCCACTTCCGGCAGCACGAACGTGGCCGCCATCGCCAACGCAGCCGTGTCGTCGGCCCCGCCAACCCACAGCGCCTCGGCCAACGGCGCCAGTCCACGTTCCCGCGCGATCATGGCCCGCGTGCGACGCTTGGGCTTGTACGGCAGGTAGAGATCTTCGAGCGCCTGTTTGGTGTCGGCCGACAGGATCGCCGCGCGCAATACATCGTCGAGTTTGCCTTGCTCGTCCACACTCTTGATGATCGCCGCCCGACGGTCCTCGAGCTCATGCAGATACTCGGCGCGCTCGCGCACATCGCGCAGCTGCACCTCGTCGAGTCCGCCGGTCGCTTCCTTGCGGTACCGCGCGACGAACGGGAGGGTGGCGCCTTCGGCGAAAAGCGCGAGAGTGCTGCGCACCTGTTGCGGTGCGAGCGAGAGTTCCGTCGCGACGCGCGCGACGATGTCGGAGGCAAGCAGTTCGGTCATGTGCGCGGAACGTATGCGCATTGCGAAACGAATTCCACGGCTTGCG
>JBBQSM010000212.1:0-6537 GCA_038234895.1 Gemmatimonadales bacterium | reverse complement strand
CGCGTCGCAACGCGCCAAGCTCGACCCCGACCGCCTCGTGCTCATCGATTCTCCCGATGAGGCATTCGTCGGTGGATGGACCGGCGTGCGCGCGCGACTGCTGGTCATTCCGCAGCGCTGGATGCAACTCCCGGAGCACGCGCTGGTGGCGGCGCTGTATCGCCGCCGCGTGATTGCCGAATCGGGTGCGCATCGACGGGGGGTGCTGGGCGCGATCGCGTGGAATACGCTGGGGCTCGCGCTCGTGCTGGAGCTCACTGGCGCCGATGTGGCGACCGCGGCGGGCATGCTGAGCATGGTCGCAGGCATGACCCTCTGGGCGTTTGTTGGCGTGTTGGTACTGCCCTCGCCCTCTCGCGCCGCCGTGTTTGCCGTCGACCGGGCCGCGGCGCAAAAGGTCGGCACCAGCGCCGTGCGCGAATCCATCGATCGATTGGACCGTTGGCAAGACGACGAAGCACAGCGCTCGGCGCGCGTGGAAACGATCTTTCATCCCGTGCCGTCACGCACGGCGCGACACGCCCGCCTGCTTGCCATGTCATCGAGCGATGACTCGGCGACCGTGCGCTTCGTACACGCGCATCATCTCGCACGCCACGCACTTTGGCTCAGCTGGGCCTCGCTGTCGCCAATCTCGCGTGCTGTGCATTGCAACGTGGGCCGCCCCGCACTGTGGGCCATGCTCCCCGGCGACTGACGTCGCTTTCGCCCACTACCGCAGCAACTGTTCCAACTCCTCCCGCCCAAGCCCCGCGATCGGCCCCGCTTCCCCGCCAAGAATTGCATCGGCCAGCGCGCGTTTGCCGGCCTGCAGTTCGAGAATTCGCTCTTCGACCGTGTCCTTGGCCACCAGTCGCGTGGCAATGACGTGCCGGTTCTGCCCGATACGATGCGCACGGTCGATAGCCTGCGCTTCCGTGGCCGGATTCCACCACGGATCGAGCAGAAACACGTACTCCGCCGCCGTGAGGTTGAGTCCTGTGCCACCGGCCTTGAGACTGATGAGAAACACCGGGCAGTCGGGATCCGACTGAAAGCGATCGACCTTGGACTCGCGGTCGCGCGTCTTGCCGTCGAGATACTCGTACACAATCCCCGCCGCATCCAGCCGTCGCTTGACGATCGCCAGCAACGACGTGAACTGCGAAAAAACGAGCGCCTTGTGTCCGCCCTCAATCACTTCCTGCAACTCGTCCACCAGCGCATCGAGCTTGGCGCTTTCGGCGTCGAGCTTGGTGGGGTCGGTGAGCCCGCGATGGCTGGCCGCCTGTCGCAGGCGCAACAGCGCCTCCAGCACCTGCATCTTGGCCTTGCCCAGTCCGACCTTGTCGATGGTCGCATTGAGATCGTTGCGGATGCGGGCCAGCAGCGCGTCATAACTCGCGCGTTCATCTCCTTCGAGCTCGACGTACAGTGTGCGCTCGGTACGCGCCGGCAGATCGGTCGCCACCTGCGCCTTGGTACGCCGCATCATGAACGGACGAAGCGCCTGCGCCACGGCCGCAATCGACTTGGCGTCGGGCGCCATGGGACCGCGAACCGCGCTGGTCATGGTAGCTGGCGCGGAGAGCAAGCGACGGAACGCCGGCGCCGCGCCCAGCAGTCCGGGATTGAGGAACTCGAACAGACTCCACAACTCGCCGAGGTGATTTTCCACCGGCGTACCGCTCAACGCGAGGCGGTTGGTACCGCGCAATGCACGAACCGCGCGCGTCACATCGGCTGATGAATTCTTGATCGCCTGCGCTTCGTCGAGAATGATGTAGTCAAAGAAGACCGTCGCCAGCTTCGTCACGTCGCGGCGGAGCGTACCGTATGTCGTGATGACGAGATCATACTCGTCGAAACGCGGTGTGATCTTTTCGCGCGTGGCCCCGAAGTGAATGCCCACGCGCAGTCCCGGCGTGAACCGCTCCGCTTCGCGCTGCCAGTTGAACACCAGCGAGTTGGGCACCACCAGCAGCGACGGGCCGGCGGCGAGCTGTCGCTGACCGTCGAGCAGGGCCAGCACCTGCACCGTCTTGCCGAGTCCCATGTCGTCGGCGAGCACGCCGCCGAGTCCGCACCGTTGCAGCAGCTGCATCCAGCCCAGGCCCAGCCGCTGATACGGGCGCAACGTGCCCACGAACGTATCCGGCGGATCGACCGACTCGACTTCGGTGAAGCTGCGCAGTTCGTGACGGATCCGTTCGATCATTACGTCCACGTCGACCGTCTGCGCACTGGCCAGCAACGCGTCCACCAGCGCGGCCTGCGTCGCGCGGAACCGATAATTCTTTCCCGCGCGCTCGCCGAGTGCGACGACCGGTTCCATCTCGTCCACCCATTCGAAAGGCACGCCCAACAGCGAGCCATCTTCCATCGTGAGCATGCGCACGCCTTCGGCGCGGGCGGCGCGCAGCGCGGACAGCGGAATGCTCTGTCCGTCGGAGAACTCGATCCCGGCATCGAGATCGAACCAGTCGATCCCGGAACTCATGCGCACGAACGTCTGGACGTCGGTGCGAAGCGTCGCGCCGTCGAGGGTGACGTGCCATCCCTGCTGATTCATCGCCAGCGCCAGCGTGATCGCGCGCGTGACCGGAATCTCGTGCGACGGCATGTTCGGCGCGTTCCAGCGTGTCTTTTGCGCTCCCTGCTCTTCGATGAGCGCGAGCGCGCGCGACTCGGCCTCGCGGTCGCGGTGCGTGAGCGTACGCGTATCGTGCTCGAAGAAGCGATCGCGGCCGCCGCTGGCCGGCAACAGGCGTGACCCGTACGCGAACTGCAGATTCACCGACGCGGTCGCGTACGCACCGACCGCCGTGGGCGCGACCACGATCGCCACGTGCGGCATCGGCGTGCCGATACGCTCGGCGATGACGATCCCCGCCGGCCAGCGCACGCGCATGTTCGCGGGCAGCTGCATCAGACTGTCGATCAGCGCGGGGATTTCGTGCGGCGCGGCGATGATCGGCGGCGCCGTGCGCAGATACTCGAGAAAGCGCGTGTCCGTGCCTGCGGCCAGCGGTTCGACGGTACCGTGATGGAAGCAGTACAACCCGCGCACCACGACATCAGCGAGTGCGCGGACCGGGCGACCATACTCGTCCATGCCGGAGGCGGCGGCAAACGCGTATGCGGCATCGTCTTGCACCTCAAGTTCATCGCCGTTGTCGCCGTCTGCGAGTGGCATCGCCCCGCGCACCAAACGACCCGTAAAACGCCACTGCTCGATCTCGCCATCCGACGCCTCGCGCACGCACGCAAGGTCCAGCGACCATGGCTCGGCGTCCACCCACCGCAACGGCTGGTAGTCATCCTGCGCGCCGTAGCGAACGCTGGCACGCGTGGTCTCGCAGATGCGTCGCAGCGTGACGCCGATCGCCGCATCGGCAATGATGAACCGCGAACTCGGGCGGGCAACCGATGCCGTAATCGGAATGAACTCATTCGCCGGACGCGATCCGAGCAACAGCTGCGCGACGGTGCGATCGTCGTTATTCGCCGCCAGCTCCCACGCCTCGCTCGCGACCGAGATCGCCTTCGGAGCGCCCCACTCACCGTCGCGTTGCCGTCGCTTCTGGACCGCGACCACCACGGAGACCACTTGCCGCTTACCCGACTCGGCACTGGGATCGACGAGGTACACGATGCGCGTCTCGTCGGGCGCCGAACGGCGGCGCGGCGGCTGCACGACGACGCGGGTGCGGTCGTCCGCCGCCCACTGCTCGAACACGGCAGGCAGGGCATGTCGCCACCACGAGGCCGGCCCGAGAGGAGAGGTCAGCGTCGTCGCGTCTTCGGCCGGCATGACCGACGCGGGCAGGATCCCCGCCCGCACGAAGTGCCGCGCCAACGCCCAGATATGCTTGCAGCATTCGCCATCGCGTCCGTTCGGGCACGAGCAATAGAGAACGGCCCGCGGACGGTCGTCTTCCCAGCGCACCGACACGTTGTACCAGTAGCCGCCCCGCACGCTCGCGGCGATCGCATGATTGGTGACCTGTGGCTGCCGCAGCTGGAGCCCATTGGCCAACAGTTCACCGCGCTCGCGCACCGCGTCGGGAACCTCGTGCAATTTGATGCGAAGTGCGTCGTAACCGGAAAGGGGCATCCCTGTAATGTCAGCGACGACACCCCGTTCTACAATCGCCCCAAGCGTTCCTCGGCCGGTCAGGATCGTCGCGGCGTCCGCATAGTCTCGAAGGCGAAGCAATCCGGCCGGTGGTAGTGGCCCGTGACATCCAGCGTCATCGACTCCTCCCGCACGCGCCCCGGATCGAGTTCGGCGTGCACGATGGTCGCCATGTCATATGACGGCACGGTCACAAACTGCCCGTCCGGGCCGATGACCGCGCTGCCGCCCCGCAACACCCATTGCTCGGCAGACTGCACTTTGTCCGGGTGCCACTCGAGTTCTGGCGGAAGCGAGGAGGCGCGCATCAGCGCCCCCGCGACCAGCACGAAAGTTCGCCCCTCGAAGGCGTAGTGCCGACTGGCCAGCTGGTGCGATTCCAGCGCGGCGGGCCACACCGCCACATGTATCGACTCCGCCGATTCGTGCAAAGCCTGTCGGGCCAGCGGCATCCAATGCTCCCAGCAGATCAGCCCTCCCACGCGACCAGCTGGCGTGTCGACGGCGCGAAGTCCGTTCGCGTCACCGGGGCCCCACACCATGCGCTCCGTGAACGTGGGCACGAGCTTCCGATGGTGATTGAGGAGCCCGCCGTCCGGCCCGTAGGTGAGCAAGGTATTGAAGAGCGTGCCGCGACCGACGCCCGCTTCCACGCGTTCCGTCACCCCGACCACGAGCGTGACGCCGCACGACGACGCGATGCGCGAAAGTGCAGCCCCCGATGCCCCCTGCACCACCACGCTCTGCTCGAACATGCGCCGGAAGATGGCCTTGGTCGGACCGTGATCCCAGATGCCGACGTCGCGGCAGCAGTCCAGCCACGCCGGATAGCCCGGTAGCCAGGTTTCCGGGAAGACCACGAGTTCTGCGCCAGCCGCAGCCGCCTCGCGCGTACGCGCTTCGGTGAGCAACAAACCGTCGGCCAACGTTGGTGCGATTTCGTCCTGCACGATGGCCACGTGCACCGTGCGACGCTCGACGCCCGTATCCGTGCTGGCTCGCGGCGTGGTTCCGTCAGGCGCGCGGCTCATCGCGCGCTGCGGCGGCGCGCCGTGATGAGCACGCTGATCTCGTCGGGGCGCGGATTCACGAAATCCAGCCGCACGCGCCCATCGGCCAGCGTGGTGACGGTCGCTGGAACGCTGCTGTTCGTCAGCACCCACCCGCTCGGCAGTACCACCGCGTTCGCCGGACGGCCGAAGGCGCGATCCCACACCAACTCGCCGTTCACGACCGTGTAGCGCACGCTGTCGGTGTACGTCTCCGACATGCGCAGTCGCGTGGACGCGCCGGGTGACACCGACGGAAAACGAAAGACGACCGCTTCGGTGGCGGCCGTGACGTTTGCAACACCGACGTTCGCCTTCGTGATCGCGTCGCCGCGGAGCACGTCGAAGCGCAGCGACTCACCGGTATCGAGATTCCGCGCCGACG
The DNA here is from genome assembly GCA_038234895.1 of Gemmatimonadales bacterium. Taxonomy (GTDB): domain Bacteria; phylum Gemmatimonadota; class Gemmatimonadetes; order Gemmatimonadales; family Gemmatimonadaceae; genus Gemmatimonas. Next base: position 986 of record JBBQSM010000212.1, on the reverse strand, counting down.
GATTGGACACGGCGCTCCCTGCCCGCACCACGTTCACATAGTACCCAACGCCCGCGCGCGTTTCCGTATAGTCGTGATACAGATCGAACGCGTGGGTCTCCGGTTGCTGCAGGAAGTACACGATTTCGCGCGACTGTTTCGCCCGTTCATCGAGTCGTGCCCCGTTGGCCGCAGCGGCAGACGAGACCACCGACGCCGCACTCCCGCTGCGCCACGACGCCACCGGACGTGCGCGCAGCACCAGCGGCGCCTCGGCGGGCGTGCTGTTCCAGAAGCTGATGGCGATGCGCCCGTCTGTTTCCTGCAGGATTTGCGACGGATAGTTGCACGACACGAGTTCGTATCCCGGAGGCAAGACGACCGCGTTGCGTTTGATGCCGAGCGATCGGTTGAAGACGATCGCGTCACCGTCGTTGAAATAGCTTTTGGCATCTTCGTACGTCTTATCGATCAGCACGCGCGCTTCGCCGCCGCTGTCGGGCACCGGCCGTGCGAGCATTACGCGAATGTACTGCTGCGTGCTGTCGGCAACACGCATCCCGCCCGCGCGGGCCACGGCGGCGCCCACCACGTCGAACCGCAGCGTTTTGCCCGTCGCGCGATCGAACACACGCTCGTCCGTGGCAATGCTTCCCTGCCGGATGGGATTGAAATAGTACGTCGCCCCCGCCGTGGTGGCCGTGACGTCGTAGAGAATGCGGAATTTGCCTGAACCAGGCGCCAGCAGTTCGTAGCGCGTATAGGCATCCGCCTCGGTTTGACGCGGCGGTGCCGTTTGGGCCGCCAGCGGGTTGACTGCCACAAGCCCGATATGCCCCACAAGCAGTGCCACGGTGAGGGGACGCTGACGATGCGCACGCGCAACGGTTGACGAGTTGTAACTGGACATGTGCGCACTCCGGCGGACGTTCGTGGTGGGATCGTGCGAGACGTTGCGGCGACGAATGGCGCCCGTCATCACGCGCACTATCTTGCACGGAGGTTGG
>JBBQSM010000211.1:0-6594 GCA_038234895.1 Gemmatimonadales bacterium | reverse complement strand
CGATCTCGAGGTGCTGGTGCTCGACGAAGCCGACCGCATGCTCGACATGGGCTTCGCGCCGCAGATCAACCGGATCGTGGCGGACATCCCCGGCTATCGCCAGACGCTGCTGTTCAGCGCGACCATGCCGCCCGAGGTGGAAGCGCTGGCGCGCAAGTATCTGCGCAAGCCGGTGGTGGTGCAGGTGGGCCGCCGGTCGTCGGCGGCGAGCACGGTGACGCACGCCGTGTATCCCGTGCCGCGCGATCGGAAGAGCGCGCTGCTCGCGCAATTGCTCAAGGACGATGGCATCGACTCGGTGCTGGTGTTCACGCGCACCAAGCATGGCGCCGACCGCGTGGTGCGCCACCTCGAGCGCGAGAACGTGGACGCCACGGCGATGCACGCCGACAAGACCCAGCCGCAGCGCACGCGGGCGCTGGAGGACTTCCGGAGCGGCAAGGTGCGTGTGCTGGTCGCCACCGACATCGCGCAGCGCGGTCTCGATATTTCAGGGATCACGCACGTGATCAACTACGACGTGCCGCAGCAGCCCGAGGACTACGTGCACCGCATTGGTCGCACTGGTCGCGCGGCCGCCACCGGCGATGCGTACACGTTCATGTCGGCAGAGGAGATCGGTATGGTGCGTACGATCGAGCGTACGATCGGTCAGGAAATTCCACGAGTGTCGGTGCCCGGCTTCGATTTCGGGACGACGGCGGCCGGCTAGTCGCCTATGCAGGCTCCATTCGCGCACGGGGCTAGCGTCGTTTGACCCTGCCGAGCCGAGAGACCGTGACAGTGTCCGCACTGGCGCCGCGGGTGAAGATCAGTCGCACGTTGGCGGCGCCGTAGCCCAAACCGGCCGCGGTGTAGGCCATGGAGTCGCGGGTGGCCGCTAGAAACACGGCGCGGTCCCGCGCCAATTCGAGTCTGGCTAGCGTATCGAGTGCGGCGTGGACCACGACGCGCGCAGCGCCAGCGTCGAAGTGCACCGCGGTGCGCGTACCCGTGGCCACAGCGTGGTCGCGCGCCATGGCCAGCAGGTCTGCCGTATCGTTGGCCGCGCCGCGCGTAATGGTCGCATTGAGCAGTCTGGCTCCGCCTGAGACGCTGACAGCAAGCAGGATGCCGCTGACCAGCAGTACCCACAGCTGCTCCACCAGGGTGAAACCGCGGACGTCGCGACGGGGCGGGTTCGTGTTCAGCAAGCGTTCCCTCCATTCGGGTCGCCCGCTATATCACACCGGAGCGTGCACAAGGCATCATCGGTTTACTGCATGTCCTGTGACCGCAGTGCACGACCTGGCGCGCTTGATCGTACCGGACTGCCGGTGCGCGAATCCTGAGTGGAGTACCGATGATCTTCTCGTCACTGGACTGGCGTCGCCGAGGCGCCGTATTAGTGGTCGCCGGGGTGCTGCCGCTGGCCGCGGCCTGTACGGGCGTGATCGCGCCGGTCGGGGATATGAGCACCAGTCAGGCGGTGATCGATCTGGGTAACATGCTGGTGCAGATGCGCGAGGAGAATGCTGATCTGCAGGCGCAGATCGACTCGCTTCGGGCGGTGGCCGCCTACCAGGATACGATCGTTCGCCAGTTGGCGGGGGCGGCAGGCCTCCCGATGCGGCCCGCAGTTCTCGGCATGTTCTGAGCGGCGGCGCGTTTTGGCGGTACATTCAGCAAAACTCACTGACAGGTCTTACGAAGCCCTCACCCGACGCTCCATCAGATATGCGTATCGCTCTTTCGACCGGTGGCGGTGACGCCCCCGGCCTCAATGCGGTCATCCGTGCAGCCGTGCTCTCTGCCCGCACTCGTGGCTGGGACGTACTCGGCATCAAGCGCGGCTACGCCGGATTGCTTGGCGAAGACGAGGTGATCCCGCTGACCGCCGAGAGTGTCAGTGGTATTGCCGGGACCGGCGGCACCATTTTGCGCACAACCAATCGTGGCAGCCCGTTTGCCTATCCGATTCAGCAGCCGGACGGGTCGTGGAAGGAGATCGACCGCTCCGATGAGTTAGTCGAGAATGCGCGCAATCTTGGCATTGAGGCCATCATTTCGATTGGTGGCGACGGGTCGCTCAAGATCGCGTCGATGCTGGCGGCCAAAGGGATGCGCATCGTCAGCGTGCCCAAGACCATCGACAACGATGTCGCGCAAACGGTCACGACGTTCGGCTTCGACACGGCGGTGAATACCGCGCTGGAAGCGATCGACCGGCTGCACACGACCGCCGAGTCGCACGACCGGGTGATGGTGCTCGAAGTGATGGGTCGGGACGCGGGCTTCATTGCCTTGCACGCCGGACTGGCCGGCACCGCTGATGTGATTCTGATCCCCGAGATCGATTGGGATATCGAGCGCGTGTGCGAGAAGATCATGGCGCGCGACGCGGCGGGGCGTCGCTTCAGCATCGTGGTGGTGGCGGAGGGAGCGAAGCCGCGCGGTGGGGCAAATTCCATCATCGGGGCGTCGTTGCCGGGCCAGGACCGTCGACTGGGTGGCATCGCCGAGCGACTGGGGTTCGACATTCAGCAGCGCACCGGCAAGGAGACGCGCTCCATGGTGTTGGGCCATTTGCAGCGGGGTGGCGCGCCGACCGGATACGATCGGTTGCTGGCGACCCGGTTTGGCGCGGCGGCGGTGCAGGCGATTGCCGACAAGCAGTGGGGCAAGATGATCGCGCTGCAGTCGCCGAATCTGGTGTGCATTCCGATCGAGGACGTGCTCGCGGAAACCAAGCGGGTCGATCCGCAGCATGATGTGGTACAGGCGGCGCGGATGATCGGAATCAGCTTCGGCGACTGAGCCCGGGCACGTCACCAGACGGTGACGCCCGTTGTCTGTCATCGGAGACGTGTGCCGGCCGCTGCTGCCAATTGTCATCGAAGCGGAACCTCAGAGGTGTCGCTACGTGTATGACCTGCCGATACTTACAGTGAATCTCAGGCTATCGTCCGGATGAGCGGATGCGTGGCATGGACTCTGCTTGGTTGAGAGGGTGAAAGGAGTCGTCGCGTGCCGCTGCGAGGCGACGTGTGTGTCCCGCTGGAGGAAGTGATGTCCCGACGATATCTGCGCGTTCTGACTGCGACCGTTGTGCTTGCCCTGCTCCCGTCTGCGCGTGCCAATGCGCAGGCGCGTCCGAGCAAGGTGGAGAACAAGGTCGATTCGATTCCCAAGGCGTATCAGCCACCGGCCGGGATGTGTCGCGTCTGGGTTGATGGTGTGCCGGCGTCGATGCAGCCTGCGCCAACCGACTGTGCCTCTGCGGTGCGCAACAAGCCGGCGAATGCGCGGGTGGTGTACGGGGACTCGGAGAAAAAGGGCGGCGTAAAGCCCAGCGGACCGCCGATCAAGAGCTTTTCCCGACCAGGCGACAAAAAATTGCCACCGTTGGTTCCGCCAGACGTCTCGCAGATTGATCCGCGATACCAGCGGGACAACTTCGAGAGCAAGAAGGTGACTGACGAGCAGTTGCATGGAGACCGGCCGGCCACTGCGCCGGCTTCGTTGTATCCGGGCGCTGCACCGTCACCGTACGGGCCCATGGGGTCATATAGCGGGTACGTCGGCCCGAACGGTACGAACGTCGGCACCGGCGCGATCAACGACCCACGGTATTTCAACAATAACTCCAACGTGCGACCGCCTGGGTACGGGTCATCGGTCTGCCTTGACCGGGACGGCGACGGCTGGTGTGACGACCTTCGATTCGGACTCCCCACGTGTCAGGACACCGACAAGGATGGCCGGTGCGACGATTTGCCAGGGTTCGCCTCGCAGGCCTATCCGCAAACATTGCCGCGTATGACGTCAGTGCTGGATGTCGTGCAGGGGCGTGCGAACACCGAAGTGATGACGTGGATTGGTACGAACGAATTCCAGTTGCGCGTGCCTGACCAAGGCCGTGGCGGCACACCGTGGCGCGCGATCTTTCTGGACGGCGCGGGCGAGTTGTTGCAGGTGTGGACCGACGTGAACAAGGACGGTCTGGCCGACCGCGTGGAGATTTTCCGGAACGGTCAGCGGGTCAAGTTGCTGCAGCGTTAGTCGTCAGCGCATTCGCGGTACCGCATGCAGGTCACGAGGTGGTCGTTGACCATCCCCGTGGCCTGCATGTACGCATAGCAGATCGTCGAGCCGACAAACTTGAAGCCGCGCTTGAGCAGATCCTTGGCTATCGCGTCGGACTCTGCGGTTCTGGCCGGCACGTCGCGCATCTGCGTCCACGAGTTGATGCGTGGCGTTCCGCCCACGAACTGCCAGACGTACCGATCAAACGAGCCGAACTCCTGCTGCACCCGCATGAATGCCTGCGCGTTGGTTACGGTGCTGGCCAGCTTGCCGCGGTGCCGAATCAGACCGGCGTTGAGGACGAGCCGGTCGACGTCGCGATCGGTGAAACGCGCGATCGCATCGACGTCCCACTGCACGAACGCCGCCCGATAATGCTCGCGCTTGGCCAGCACAGTCGACCAGCTCAGCCCGGCCTGCGCACCTTCGAGCGTCAGGAATTCAAAGCGCACACGGTCGTCGTGGACCGGCACGCCCCACTCGGCGTCGTGGTACGCGACGTCGAGCGGCTTGGTCGGCCATGGGCAGCGAACGACCGACGGCGGTGTGGCCGCGCTCATTCCCCGTTGGTGCGTTCGAGCGGTTTGCCGTGGCGCGCGAGTTCGGCGGCGCGCGCGGCCAGTGCGTTGGCCGCGGCGTCGTGTCCGGCCGCGCGCTCGAGGTCGGACTGCAGGCGCACCAGTTCGGCCCACAAATGCACGCGTTCCGGGTCGCCCAGCAGGTTGGCCGCCGACCAGCCGTCCAACCGTTCCAACATGGCGCGCTGCGGTCCGAGCAGCGTGCCAAGAGCTTCGCCGGCGTCGCGTTTTACGTCGTCCACCGCCTCGCCACTGCCCAAACGCGACCGGAAACGGCGAATGGCCGCTGCCGCCTGCTGGATCATCCGCAGGATGTAGTCGTCACGCGCCGCCGGCATCGGTGCTCCGGTTCAGGGGGACAGCGGGGCGTCCACCCCATCGTCATCGAGGTCGCCGTCATCCATCAACGACAGCAGTGGCGCGACCTGCCCATCCAGAAACGCGAGGGCGCGCTCGCGTTCGGGAGACGGCACGTGCAGCGTCACGCCGCCTGTCACGCCGCCCTGGTAGGCGAAGCCGAAGATTCCAGGCGCGTTGCTGCGCACCAGGACCGGAATACCGAACTCTTCGAGCGCGTTCTTGGCCATATCCGCCTCGAGTCCAGTGGCGAACGAACCAATCTCTACCCACTCGGCACGTTCGCGATCGCTGTCCATATCCGCCATTGGTACCGCCTCCAGGTATCGTGAGTCACCAGCGGGAAACATGCCCATGGTCGCTCCCGTTGTATACCCGCGGTAAGTTGCAGTGTGCGCACTCCTTCCGATCGCTATCTCCCGCAGGACCGCGACGCCTTCGTCGCCGCCAAGCCGACCACCGGTCGCATCATCGTCATCGCGCCGACCCGTGCGGCGTGCGAGACGATCGAGCTCGCGGTGGGGCTGCACCTCGACACGTTTCTCGAGCGCACCAAGGGCGCGGAACTGCGCGCGCTGGCCAGCAGTGGCCGCGGGTTTGGCATCGTGGCCGGGACCGGCACTGGCAAAACGCTCGCTATCCGTCCGATTGCCGAGACCATACTCGGCACCGCCGCGCTGCGCGTCGGGGTCGTGAATCGCGAGCGGGAAGCGCCGCCCGAGATGCCAACGTGGAACGTCATCATCGTGACGACCGGTATCGCGCGCCGCTGGTTTCAGGACGGAGACATTCAGGCCAACGATACGCTGATCGTGGACGAAATCCACCAGACCAGCGCGGAGCTTGAACTCTGTCTCGCACTCGGCAAACGGGTCGGCTGCCGGTTCATCTGGTTGTCGGCCACGGTCGACCCCGCGTTCTACTCACGTTACCTGAATAGCGCAGATGTGCTGCAGGTGTCGGCGTTCGATCCGAAAAAGGCCGCGAAAGTCGACGTGGAGCGCAAACAGCCGCTGAACTTTCTCGACGAGAAGTTTCTCTCGAAGCTGGCGCGCTCCGAACGTGGCGTTGCGATTTTTCTGCCCACGCGTGCGTCAGTGGAGGAAGCGGCGGAGTGGGTGCGTCATCGCTACCCGCGCATTTCCGCCGCGCACTATCACGGTGGCGAACCCATTCGTGTGATCCGTCCGTTCCTCGAAGGCACCATCCCCAAGCCGTTTTTCCTCGCCATGACCGCGGCTGGGCAGAGCGCGCTGAACGTGCCCGGACTCGATACGGTCATCATCGACGACACGCGCTTCACCAACGTGATCGATCGCGGACGCAACGTGCTGACGCGCGTGCATCTGGGCGCGAACGAAATTCTGCAGATGGCGGGGCGCGTGCACGGACGCGTGGAGCATGGTCGCGTTCACATTCTGAGCGACCGCGACATCCGCTTCGAGGCACTGCGTCCCACCGAGCCCGAGTTCCAGCTCGCGGGCGATTCGCACCGTGTCGCGCTGACGTGCGCCGGTCTTGGTGTGCGCGCGGATGAACTCGACTTGCCGGTGCCGCTCGATCGCGCCGCGTACCGCCGGGCCGTCACGCATCT
>JBBQSM010000210.1:0-6634 GCA_038234895.1 Gemmatimonadales bacterium | reverse complement strand
AAGGTGTTGTTCGAAGGGTCGGCGCGCTCGGTGAGTGCGCCGGCGTTCGACGGCGAAATGGGCATCCTGCCGATGCACGCGCCGTTGATGACGCTGCTGGGTAAGGGGACGCTGCGGTTGGAAACCTCCGAAGGGGAACGGCAGTTTGCCGTACAAGGTGGGTTTCTGCAGGTCGTAGACGACCAGGTGCGGGTTGTCACGGAGAACGCCACCCCGAAGTGACGGGGCGGCAGTAACGAACCAAGGGAAGACCGCGGCCTTCGGGTCGCGAGCGCCCGGCGGGGTTCGTCGAACAGGACGGTGTTCGGCGAACCGCCGCTGTGGCCGGTTTAAGAGGCCGCAGGCGGGACGGTCACGGTCGGCGGGAATGGTGGAAGCAATGCCGTTACAATGTTTGGTGCATCCGGACCGATTTACAACGTCCGTTAGCGCTCAGCCGTAGTACCGCAGAGGCCAGTGGCTGGTCTCGGCCACTCGGCATCCTGCCCGCCGGGTACTTACGAGCGCATTTCACGAGCGCACTTCCGACTGCCTCATGCCCATACGCGTCGTTCTCCTCGGCGATCATCCGTCTGATCTGCTGCCGCAGCTTTCTGCGTTGCCTGCGGCGAACGAATTTGAAGTACTTGGCGTCCACCGCGACTCCAAGTCGGCGCGCGAGGCGTTGCTGAGCCAGGCGCCAGATGTCGCGCTGGTCGCGGCCATGCTGGCCGACCAATCTGGCTTTGATTTCGTGGCGAATCTGGCGCCGTCGGAACGTCCATCGAGTGTGGTGTTCGTTTCGGCGCGCGAGGAGGATGCGGTGCGCGCCTTTGAACTGCAGGCGACGGACTTTGTCCCGGCGCCCGTGCACGTTGGCCGCCTTGAAGACGCGATGGCGCGTGCACGCAATCGTGCGCTGCAGCTGGCCTTGTTGCGTACGGCGGAAGAGCTGCAGCGTCTGATTGGCGCGACGGCAGCGGCTCGGGCCGCCGCGCCGGCCACGATGGCTGGGAGCTCAGTATCGACGTCGTCGATCGGTAGTGGCTTTCCGCTGCGCGACGGTGACGCGTGGACCATTGCGAGCGGCGAGTCAAATGAGGCATGGCGCGCCTCGAGTGCGTCGTACGAGCCCGCGACGGTTCGTGAGCAGTCGGCGCGCACGTTGTCCGCGCTGGTCGGCGCGGGCGAGCATCTGCAGTTCGGGCGAACGGCATCGCCCATCCCGGGCTGGCGGCAGACATCGGCCGTGCCGGTCCAGCTCGTCGGTCGTACGCGCGGTCGTGCGGCGGGGACGGGAGAGGGGGTGCTCGATCTGACTCAGGGCAGCGACGCGGCCAAGTTGGGCGCGGACGGGCGGCCGCTGCGTGTGCTGGTGCGGGAAGGCCGTCGAACACGCTTCATTCCGCTCACCGATGTGGACTGGTTCGAAGCGGACGGGAATTACATCCTCGTCCATGCCGCGGAGCAGCGGTACCGGACGCGCGGCACCATCTCGGCTATTGAGTCCGGGTTGGATCCGCGCCAATTCGTGCGCATTCACCGCCGAATGGTCGTGAATATGGATCGCGTGCGCGAAATGTCGCCGTTGCCGGGCGGGGACGGTCTGCTCGTACTCGGGAGCGGCGCGACCCTCCGTCTGTCCCGCACGTATCGTTCGCGGGTCAAGTAAACGACGCTAGGTATCGCCGTGGCAAGCGGCGAACGCCGTTGGAACGGGCGAGCGAGCGCACCTCGCCTCGGAGAATGAGACCAAAAACAGCCATTAGGACGTCAATCGGCGAAATCGGGTGACCCACGGCACGCTCGTGCTGTTACGTCAGAGCGTGGGCTCGGATGACGCGGTGTGGGACGACCCGAATGTGTTTCGTCAGGGCGGGCCGTTTCCTGATGGTCGCCGCGCCGATTATCCACGCAAAAGCTGACATTGACACTCTCGGTGCCAGCAATAGCTTGCCGCCGAGCGCTTTGGTGATCGCTCAGCAATGGGCTATACAGGGATGCACCAGCAGGAGCGTGGCGTTCGTCGCCGCGACCCGGGTTGAGCTATTCTACCGTTTGTCCCGCCTCTGTCCCCTCGATGGGATGTCGTTGCCGCCAGTCCAGGTGGCGCGTGACCTCTTTTTCTCAGTTTTGCTGTTCAGTCCTGTACAGTTCGACCGGCGCGTGCCGCGCGTGTCCGGTCATTTCAGTGTCGAGTGAGTACCCGCGAACCAGTCAAATGGTTTCTACGGTGCTTGCCCGGCGTTGTACGCGTTCGGCCCTGGCGAGTGTCAGGTGGAACGTTCGACCCGTGGCAAAACCCTCCGGAGGATGAGATGAGGTTTCTTGGACGTCGACGGTGGTTGTTTGCGACGCTCCTGGGCGCAGCCCTTGCAGCGCCAATTGCCATCGCCCAAGCCCAGACGGGCAAGTTGACCGGTGTCGTCACCGATACGGAGACGGGCAAGCCCATTGATGGGGCAGCTGTGGTGATTCAGGGAACGACGCTTGGCGCGATCACGAACGCGACCGGCCGGTATTTCATTATTCAGGTGCCGCCGGGTACGTACACCGTGCAGGCGCGCCGGCTCGGGTATCAGAGCGTCAGCGCGACGAGCGTCAACATTTCCATCGACGCGACGCGCGATCAAAACTTCAAGTTGCGCGCCTCCAACCAGACGTTGCAGGCGGTCACGGTGCAGGCCGATCAGGCCCCGTTGATCCAGCGCGGCCAGGTTGGATCGCAGTCGGTGATTACCGCCGAGCAGATCCAGGGCTTGCCGGTGACGAGCATTGCCGGCGTACTGTCGCTGCAGCAAGGCTTCACCGAGGTGCCGGCCAACACCAACGTTATCTCGCTCGCCGAAGAGCAGCGCAGCACCACGCAGCCGGTGCGCGTGCGCGGCGGCCGTGGCGGCGCCACGTTGTCGATGATCGACGGTGTGCCGATCAACAATCCGCTGTTTGGCAGTGACGCCGTGAGCCTGAACGCGTTGGCCATTCAGCAGGTGAATTTCAATCGTGGCGGTCTTGACCCGCAGTACGGCAACGCGCTGTCCGGCGTCATTAATCAGGCCGTACGCGAAGGCGGATCCGAAGTCTCCGGCTCCATCGACTTTCAGAACTCCACGCTGCCGGGTACGCTCTTCAACAACCGGCAGGATGAACTGCTTGGATTGAACCTGCTGCGCGGGTATCTGTCCGGCCCCGTGCCGGGCACGAACAGCAAGCTGCGGTACGCGGTGTCAGGGCAGGTGCAGAGTCAGGCGCAGCGCGTGCTGGAGTTTGACAACGACGTGTTTACGGTGAACGCGCCGCCGCTGCGCGCGGACGATCTGCCGCCGTCGAACCGTGACTTGAACGGTGGTTGGCAGGGATACGGTGGGTCGCAGAACTCGCAGGTGGTCGGCAAGATGACGTTCCTGCCATTTAACAACACCACCATCAAATTCACGGGCGTGGGTTCCGAGCGTGCCGTCCGCAACTACGATCGCCGGTTGTACTTCAACTACCGCGGCGACCCGTTGGCGCTGGTGAACAATCGCGCCGACTCGCTGAACATCCTGACCGACGGCGGCAACCGTCTGTCGCAGGACATCATGCAGCCGTCGGTGAGTGATCGCGGCCGGTTGTATGTCTTGTCGCTGGAGCAGCGCTTTGGTCGCAGCAACGTGCAGTTGCGTGCGGCGCAGACGAACTTTGAGCGCGTGACGTGCCCGTACTTTTTGGGTTCGTGCATTCCGGGGCCGTTCTTCCGCCCCAACTTTAATCAGGGCTTCCTGAGCCCGGCGCCCGGTGTCTCCGGCGGCGATCGCGTACCGGACGCAGGCATTGTGGACGGTGTGTACGGCGGTGAGACGTTCACCACGCGCACGTACAAAGCCGACGTGCAGTCGCAGATCACGGACCACAACAATCTGCAGTTCGGCGCGCAGTTCGTGCAGCACGATATCAACTACAAGGATATTGGCGCGTTCGGTCAGAACTCCGGTATCCAGCCGACCACGAATCAGGTGTATCGCGCCAAGCCCGTCGAGGCCGCCGCGTACTTCCAGAGCCGCATCGAGTACGACTTCATCACCATCAACCTCGGTGGCCGGTTCGATTACGGACGCGCGCAGGGGTTGGGCTTCACCGACCCGTTCAACCCGAGCAACGGCACCACGGCGCGCGAAGTGTGCACCGGGGCGACGATCGGTGGTAAGAAGCTGGTGAACGCGCAGGGGCAGCCATACGGATTGGCGGGCTGCGCCGCCGGCCCGATCGATCCTGTGTCGCAGCGCTCGGTCTTTCTCGATACGGCCACGGCGATCGCACAGCTTGACGACTTCAGCAAGGCGAAGGCGCGTACCGCGTTCAGCCCGCGCGTGGGCGTGTCGTTCCCACTGACTGAAAAGTCGCAGGTGTTCTTCAATGCGGGCCGCTACACCATGGTGCCGCTGTACGGCAACGGCTATCGCAACACGGGTATCGGCACGGTGGCCGGTGCAGCTGACGGCTATTGCTCCGCCAACGCGGTCAAGCCGGGCACCAACGAGTGCGTGCCGAACATCAGCACGAACAATCCCGCGTTCGTGGGCAATCCCAGCTTGTTGCTGGAAGAAGCCAAGTCGTACGAAGTGGGCTACAGCTCGGAGCTGGGTCGCAACTACAGCATCAACGTGGCCGTGTTCAACCGCTCCGAGACCGGTCTGTCCGGTCTGCGTCCGAGCCGTGCCCTGCAGGACATCGGTTCCACGTACGACGGGTCGCTGCCGCAGTACACCGTGCTCGTGAACGGCGACTTCCTCACGTCGCGCGGTATCGAGATCCAGTTCCGTCGCCGCCTCGCCAACCGCTGGGGCTACGATGTGAACTACGGCATGTCGCGTGCGACCACCAACTCGCGCCCGCCAGATCGTGCCAACGAAATCGAGCGGTCCGACGAGTCCAACCGTCAGCAGTTGCTGGAGACGGTGGCCGACATCGACCAGCCGTTCACGTTCAACGCGACGGTGTTCCTGCAGGTGCGTGAAGACATCCCGAGCTTGCCGCTGAACGCTGGGCGCATGCTGCGGAATTCACGCGCGACGCTGACGTTCAGCCAGCGTGCCGGCCTGCCGTACACGCCGGTGCGTGCCGCCTCGTTCGCGCAGATCGGTGCGCAGGCCAACGCTTCCGACATCAACGCCGGTCGCGGGCCGAGCACGCAGCAGATGGATTTGCTGGTGGACAAGGGCTTCCGTGTGGGTTCGGTGCGCTACTCCGGCTTCCTGCGCATCTCGAACCTGCTCGACCGTCGCAACTGCGTGCAGGTGTTCAGCAACACGGGCACGTGCGACGCGGGCTTGCGCGACTTTGGCAACCGTCGGATCGGCAACACGGGTGATGCCACGACGTCCACCTCGTTCGACCAGCCGGAATTCATCGGCGCCCGTCGCAGCATCTCCACGGGCATCACGGTCAACTTCTAAGTGACGACTGACCAAGACCTCATGACTTTCGAAACGAACTTTATCGGCGACGCAACGGCTCCCCTTGGGAGCCGACCGCGGCGCCAGCCTTCGCGCCATGCGGCCTCGCAGTCCGCGCGGCATGTGACGACGCGTTGCGCTCTGGTGATCGGCGCGCTCGCCTTGATCCCATCTTTTGCGTCGGCACAGCAGCGCAAGGTGCCCGCGTCTACGACCATCGACAGCGTGAGGGCGGACGGCACTGTGAAGAAGGTGCCGATTATCCAGCCGCGTGGCTTCAACTTGTTCGCCGCCGAAGATCTGGCTGGCGGCACGCTGCGCATGTCCGGCGCCTTTCAGACCGGCGTCACCAACCAAGGTGGTCCGGTCTCGGAAAACCAGAACTCGACGTTCATCGACGGCCACGTCGGCAACGGCGGCTTCCTGCAGTTCGAGATGGGCTTCATTGCCGGCACACCGCCCACGGAATTCCGCAAGATCCGGTCGGTCTACCCGGGCATCAACAACATGGCCGGCTCGCTCGGTTTCAACGCGCACCGCTGGCAGGTGGTGGTTCCGCCGCGCATTACGCGCATCGGTGCGGCGGACGGACAGTTCGGTAAAGTCTTCTCCGGCGTCACGGCGATTTTCAACAGCTCCTGCCGAGACGACAACCGCTTCAACCTGCAGGGCTTCTCGCTGCTGCCAATGCTGGACTGCCCCGAAACGTGGGGCTCGGAGGGATTCCAGGGCAAGCGTGCGATCGCCGACTCCGTGTGGCTCAATACGTTCAACGCGAACAAGTCCAACTTCCGCTGGGATGACTGGAAGGTTCCGGCGTCGCGCATCGACCAGAAGAACTATCTGGGTACGCAGAGCGTGTACGGCTTCATGTCCGATTACTACCGCGAGCAGAAGCTGCGTTACGGCTCCATTGTGCTGGGCGGCAGCGGCGCGCCGCTGGACGAGGGGTATCCGCTCGGTCTCGAAATCCGCATGGACTCGTGGCAGTTTTCTGCACCGGCCACGCGTAACGCGCAGTTTTATTCCGCGACCATCGTGAACAAGTCGGCCTCTGTGTACGGCACCGGCATCGACTACGACTCGCTGTATTTCGGATTGGCGCCCGGCTTCATCATCAACGGGCAGAACCCGGCCGCGTACTGGAACTTCAACAACAACACCCAGTACTTCAGCGCCGGCAACCGCAGCGGTCAGTGCAACGCCACCACGTATCCGCG
>JBBQSM010000209.1:0-6751 GCA_038234895.1 Gemmatimonadales bacterium | reverse complement strand
GGCACCCCCTCCCACAGCTGCTGCCGCACCAGCGCCACGTTCGCCGAGTCAAGCAGCGCGCCGGTGAGTACGAGGACATCGGGGCGCGCACGACGCAGATCGCCGCGCACGTCATCCATGGGCGAGATGGTGACGGTCGTGACGCCGAGCGCCTCGAGCGCCGCGTTCAGACGCACGGCCGGCTCGACGTCGGTCATGAGAATGGCCACGACGCCTGCCTCGTTATCCTCCGTGCTTCCGCGCCGAGCCTGTGCAGCGCGCGGGCGGTCGGTCACGCCTTCCCCGCTCGCTTGTAGAACGGCAGCGTGACCACACGCGCGCGCACGGTACGACCTCGGATATCGAGATCGAATTCGGTGCCGGGCACTGCTGCAGCGGTCGGCAGATAGCACGTGCCGATCGGAATGCCGAGTGTGGGACTCATGGTACCGCTGCGCACTTCGCCGAATGCGACGCCGCCGTACGAGACGCCATGCCCGTGCCGCGGGATCGCCCGTTCGTCGAGCGTAAAGCCGACGAGCTTGCGATCGGTGCCTTCGCTCTGCTGCCGCGCCAACACGTCGCGTCCAAGAAATGGCTCCGCCTTACCCAACTTCACGAGCCAGTTCAATCCGGCTTCGACTGGCGTGACGTGATCGTCGAGCTCGTTGCCGTACAGGCAGAGCCCTGCCTCGAGCCGCAACGTGTCGCGACACCCCAGACCGGCAGGGGTGACCTTCCCCGTTTCCATGAGCGCGGCCCAGATGCTGCCGACATTCTCCGCAGCGCAGTACAGCTCAAACCCCAGCTCGCCGGTGTATCCGGTGCGCGAGATCAAGCAGGGCACACCGGCGACGGTGCCCTCAGTGAACCAGTAATACTTCACACCGCCCAGCGGCACGTTCGACAACGCCTGCACGATGGCCGGTGCATCCGGCCCCTGCACCGCGATCAGCGCCGTCGCGTCGGAGACGTCTTGCATCGAGCAATCGAACGCCCCGATGTGCGCCTGCAGATGCGCAATGTCTTTGTCCTTGTTGCTGGCGTTGATCACCAGCATGAGCTGCTCGGCCATGCGATAAACGAGCAGATCGTCCACGATGGTGCCATCGGCACGAAGCAGCGTGGAGTACTGGATCTGTCCGATGGCCAGGGCCGCCACGTCGTTGCTGGTCACCGACGACACAAACCGGATGGCGTCGGGGCCTTTCACGATCACTTCGCCCATGTGCGAGACGTCGAACAGGCCGCATGCGTCGCGCACCGCCTTGTGCTCGACGGTAATGCCCTGCGGATAGTTGACCGGCATTTCGTAGCCGGCGAACGGAACGATCTTCGCGCCGAGCGCGACGTGAACTTCGTGAAGCGGGGTGCGCTTGAGCGCGCCAGCAGCGATTGCAGTCATAGGCCTGGATCCGGGTCAGCGCGGCACGGAAACGTCCGCGCTGTAAAATGCCCGTCGAGACCGACGCGTGCCAGCGCGAACGGCTTTTAGAGCGCCGCGATGGCGGTCATGACCTCTTCCGCGTGCCCCGCCGGCTTCACCTTTTCGAAGACGTGCGCCACGACACCCTTGGCGTCAATGAGAAAGGTGGTGCGCTCCACACCCATGTACTTTTTCCCGTACATCGACTTCTCCTTCCACACGTCATACGCCTGCAACGAAACTTTGTCGGGATCGGCCAGCAGCGTGAACGGCAGTTCGTACTTGGCCTTGAACTTGACGTGTGACTTGACCGTGTCGGGGCTGATGCCCAGCACCACCGCCTTCGAGGCATCGAATCGCGGAAAACTGTCGCGGAATTCGCAGGCTTCGGTGGTGCAGCCGCTGGTGTCGTCCTTCGGATAGAAGAACAATACGACCGGCTGACCACGCAACGACGAGAGCGTGAGCGGCGTACCGGCATCGGTGTCGAGCGTAAAATCTGGTGCGGGAGAACCAACGGCTGGGCGCATGACGATTCCGGACAGGGTCAGGATGGGAAGAGTTGCTCGCCGCCGATCAGCACGGCCATGATTGCCTTCTGGATATGCAGGCGGTTCTCGGCTTCATCCCACACGACCGACTGCGGCCCGTCGATGACCTCGGCCGACACCTCCTCGCCACGATGCGCGGGAAGGCAGTGCAGGAAGATTGCGCGCGACACCGCGCGCGACATGAGCGCGGCATCCACCTGAAACCCTGCAAACGCGCGGTTGCGGTCCGCTTGTTCCTCCTCCTGCCCCATGGAGGCCCACACGTCGGTGGTGACGACGTCAGCGCCCGCCACAGCTTCGGCCGGATCGCGCACCACCTGCACATCCGCACCGCGCGCCTTGGCCAGAAATGTGGCGTCGGGGTCGAAGCCCTCTGGACAAGCCAGTCGCAACGAAAATCCGAGATGCGCAGCCGCCTCGATCCAGGAGTTGGCCATGTTGTTGCCGTCGCCAATCCAGGCCACCCGCTTCCCGCGATACTCCCCAAGGTGCTGGAGCATGGTCAGCACATCGGCCATGACCTGGCACGGATGCGACAGGTCCGTGAGGCCATTGATCACCGGGACATCCGCAAACGCAGCCAACTGCTCGGCGTCCGCATGTGCGAAGGTACGGATCATGATGCCGTGCGCGTAGCGCGACAACACGCGTGCCGTATCGCCAATCGGTTCGCCGCGCCCGATCTGCACGTCGCGCGGCGACAGAAAATGCGCCGTGCCGCCCAGTTGAGACGCGCCGACTTCGAACGACATGCGCGTGCGCGTCGATGACTTCATGAAGATCATGGCCAACGCCTTGCCGGCGAGCGGGCGCGCGTCGTAGGCGCCACGACGCATGCGCTCGGCGAGCCGCAGCAGCGCGTCGTTCTCGGCGGTCGAGAAGTCGGCGATGTTCAGGAAGTCGCGGTGCGAAACGCGGTGTGAAACGCGGTGCGAAGCAGTCACAGGCGTGGTGGTCTAGAGGATATACTTGCGCAGATCTTCGTCTTCGGAAATCGACTTCAGTCGCTCGCGTACCATCGTTGCATCTACCGCCACCGGCTCGCGACCTCGGTCCGGCAGCTCGTACAGCAAGTCTTCGAGCAGCGTGGTCATGACCGTGTGCAGCCGGCGCGCACCGATGTTCTCCATACGCTCATTCACCCGCGTCGCCACCCGCGCGATCTCAGCGATGCCGTCGGCTTCGAACGTGAGACTCACCCCCTCGGCTTCCACCAGTGCCGCGTATTGCTTGGTGAGGGCGTTCTCGGGCTCCGTCATGATACGCACGAAGTCCTGTTCGGTAAGCGGCTTGAGCTCCACGCGAATGGGAAAGCGCCCCTGCAACTCGGGAATGAGATCGCTGGGCTTGGAGACGTGAAAGGCGCCGGCGGCGATGAAGAGAATGTGGTCCGTTTTCACCATGCCGTAGCGCGTCTGCACGTTCGAGCCTTCCACGATGGGGAGCAGATCGCGCTGCACCCCCTCGCGAGACACGTCCGGGCCACCGCCCTGCCCACGCTCGCCGGCAATCTTGTCGATCTCGTCGAGGAAGATGATCCCCATCGCCTCGACACGCTCAAGCGCATCGGTGGTGACGTCGTCCAGATCGATCAGCTTGTCGAGTTCCTCGTCCATGAGAATGCGACGCGCTTCGCTCACCTTCACGGTGCGCTTCTTCTTGCGCTTGGGCATCATGTCGCGGAACCACTCCGCAATGCTGTCCATTCCCTCGGGCGCGCCGGGCTGCATCATGTTTCCCGATGGCGCGGGACCGGATTGCGTGACTTCGATTTCGACTTCACGCGCATCAAGCTGACCGTCGAGCAGCAGCAGCTTGAGCTTTTCGCGCGTGCGCTTGTACCGCTCAACGGCGGCGTCGGTATCGGCATCGCCCGCGGGGCTGATGGATCCGGCGACCCCCTCCGGCTGCGGAGCGGGAGGCGCCATCGCGGCGGGGGGCGGCAGGAGCAGGTCGAGCAGCCGCTCATCCACCTTCTCATTCGCGAGATCCTCGACTTCCCCCTCCCGCTCGGTTCGCACCATGTCGATCGCGCCCTCAACCAGGTCGCGCACCATCGACTCGACGTCGCGCCCCACGTAGCCGACCTCGGTGAACTTGGACGCCTCGACTTTGGTGAACGGCGCGCCGGACAGCTTGGCCAAACGCCGGGCGATCTCCGTCTTTCCCACACCCGTGGGTCCGATAAGGATGATGTTGTTGGGCGAGATCTCCTGCCGGATCTTTTCGGGCGCGCGTTGGCGGCGCCAGCGGTTACGCAGCGCGATGGCCACGGACTTCTTCGCGTCGGCCTGACCGACGATGTAGCGATCGAGTTCGGCGACGATCTGGCGCGGCGTGAGATCGGCTAGTCGCGCGATCGCCTGTTCGGTGCGGGGAGAAGGCATATCGAACGGTAATTTGTCGTCTACGTTTGGGGGATGTCCTTTTCGATGAGTCTCGCGCTGGCGCTCCAAGTCGCCATTGCCCAAAACCCGCCCGCGCCTGCCTCCCAGCCACTGCCCCCACCGCGCCAGTCCGCCGTGCATCATGCCAGACTGGGGGCGGTCGATGTGCCGATGCCCGCGCCCCAAGACGCCGCGGTGGTGATCGACGGTCGCCTTGAGGAATCCGTGTGGCGCACGGCCCAGGTGCTGACCGGATTCTCGCTCTACCAGCCTGCCGACCAGCGCCCGTCGCCGGACTCCACCGAGGTGCTGGTCTGGTATTCGCCCACAGCTATCCACTTCGGCATTCGCGCCTACGAACCGCACGGCGTCGTGCGCGCCACGCTCGCCGATCGCGACCGCCTGTCCAGCGACGACAACATCGAAATCCACCTCGACACGTTCGAAGAGCGGCGCCGGGCGTTCGTCTTTGTGGTCAACGCCCTTGGCGTCCAGGCGGACGGGACGAAAAGCGAGGGTGGCGGGTTCATTCCCGGCGCCAATATCGCCCCGGGGCAGAACGATCTCACGCCAGACTTTCAGTGGCAATCGCGCGGCCACGTGGAAGAGTGGGGGTACGAAGTCGAGGTGCGCATCCCATTCAGCAGCTTACGCTTCCCGTCCAAGGCCGTTCAACGCTGGGGCATTCAGTTCAGCCGCAACGTGCAGCATTCGGGCTACCAGGAAACCTGGACGCCGGTCAAGCGCGGCTCCGCCTCGTTCATCGCGCAGGAAGGGTGGCTCTCGGGGCTGCACGGCATGCAGCATGGCTTGGACGTCACGCTCAATCCGGAGCTCACCAGCACGATCGCTGGCGCCCCCTCGCCCACCGATGGGACCTGGTCGTACGACAGTAAGCCGCGGGTCGGTGGCAACGTGCGCGCCGGTCTTGGCAGCAACTTCGTGCTCTACGGCACGATCCGGCCGGACTTCTCGCAGGTGGAGGCCGACGCCACGCAGGTGGCCGCCGATCCGCGCTTCGCGTTGTTCTACGCGGAGCGCCGCCCGTTTTTTGTGGAAGGCTCCGATCAGTTCAACGTGCCGAACACGCTGGTCTACACGCGGTGCATCGTGCAGCCGGAGGCCGCGCTCAAACTGACCGGACGTCTTGGCCGCGCCAACGTGTCGTTGCTGTCGGCGCTCGACGGCTCGACCACGGGGAGCAACCGCGACCGGCCGCTGGTGGACATTCTACGCCTGACCCGCGACTTCAGCGTGCAATCGCAGACGGGGCTGGTGTACAGCGAGCGCGTGAGTCGAAACGCCACGAACCGCATGCTTGGCGCGGACGTGCGTCATGTCTTCGGCACGTTGTACTACGCGCAGTTGCAGTACGCCGGGAGTCTGTCGCGCGTGGGCGCCAGCAACCGGAGCGGCAGCCTGTGGGAAGCAGTGGTCGACCGCACCGGGCGCGCGTTCGGATTCCACTACGGTGTCCTCGGCATCAGTCCGGATTTCCGCGCGGACAACGGCTTTGTGGCGCGCACCGGATTCGTGCAGCCGAGCTTTAGCAATCGCGTGTCGATCTTTGGCAAACCCGGACGGTTGTTCGAGCGCTACACGGTATTCACGAGCACGTCCGGCCTGTGGCGCCACGGCGATTTTTTTGCCGGCAACAGTCTGCTGGAGAGTCGTGCGAGTCTGAACAACACCGTGACGCTACGCGGTGGCTGGTCGCTGGGTGTGTCGCCGGCGCTGGCCACGTACGCGTTCGACCCCGCCAGCTTCAGCACGCTCGTGGTGGCCGATGGTGCGACATCGTCGACGCCATTCGTTCCGGCGCCGCGCATCACTGCCTCCAGTGCTGCGTTTTCCGTGGCCACGCCGCAGTATCGCCGGTTTGCCGCGTCCGCCACGCTAACGCGCTCCAACGACGTGGATTTTCTCGAGACATCGCGTGTGGGGCGCACCGCGTTCACGGCCAACCTGGATTTGCGGCCCAACGGCCGGTTGCGAGTGAATGCGACGTACGCGAGCAACGAATTTCTCCGTCGACTCGATGGCGGCTCGAGCTTTTCGACGCGCATTCCGAGACTCAAGGCTGAGTACCAGATCGCGCGCCCGATCTTCGTGCGCGTGATCTCGCAGTATGAAGCGAGCCGAAGAGAATCACTGCGCGACTATCGCACCGGATCGGTGTTGCTGGTGCGGCAGCGCGATGGATCACTGGTCCCGTCCACACGTCGCGTCTCCAACCTGCTTCGCACCGACTGGCTTTTTTCGTATCGGCCGAGGCCGGGCACGGTATTGTTTGCAGGCTACGGCAGCAGCATGGTAGAGCAGAACGCGCTGGCGTTCGACGAATTGCGTCGTGTGAACGACGGATTCTTTCTCAAGGCCAGTTGGTTGTTTGCGAGAGCGACGGTGAA
>JBBQSM010000208.1:0-6762 GCA_038234895.1 Gemmatimonadales bacterium | reverse complement strand
GCCACGCCACTCGTCGTCGCCCTCGCGCGATCGGTCAGCGATTCTGCAATCGAGGCGAAATACGCGCTGCAGACGCTGCTCAACACGGCGGGTTTCGCGGTGCACTTCGTCTGGGCAGAGGCAGACCCCGCGACCATTGCCGATGCCGCGGCCGAATTTCCGACCGGCGGTACGATCGACGTGTACTACGGCCCACGTACCGACGTGCCAGCGCGCATACACATTCCGTCAGTGTCGTGGCGCTTCGACTCCGCGCCCGACCGGCCGCCGTCGTCGTCGCGCACGGTGCTCGATCTGCCGTTTCTCGTCTTTACCGGCGAGCCGACGCAGGACGCACAGCAGAACGCGACCATGCTGCGCTTCCCCACCGACATTGTCTTTGCCGCGTACTGGCTGCTCACCGGCGCCGCCGAACCACGCTATCCGCGTAGCCGCTTCGATGATCTCGATCTCGATGCGTCGCCGCTCGTGCAGGATGGCCTGCTCGCGCAGCCGATGGTGTCGCTCTACGCGACCCGCATTCGGCAGCATCTCGACCCCACCCGCAGCACGGCGCTCGCCTGGGAGTGGGAAGGGAAAACCGCACGCGCTGCGTTCGCACTCACGCACGATGTCGACTATCCGGAACTCATCCGTCCCATCGAAGTCGCGCGCGTGCTGCGGCAGCGCGGGGCCGCCGGACTACCGCTCGCCGCACGCGTCGCCACGGGCAAGAGTCACTTCTGGATCTTTCACGAGTGGATGCAGATTGCGCAGCGTCTCGGCACGCGCTCGTGCTTCTACTTCATGGCGCGTCAGGGGTCGCTGCTGCAATACGCCCTCGGCACGCCCGACGACTTTTACGACGTGCGACAACCGCAATTTCAACGGCTCTTTGCGGAGTTGCGCGACAGCGGCTGCGAAATCGGATTGCACGCATCGTATCGTGCGCATCGCAGCGCCGACGTATTGCGTCGCGAAGTGCAGCGCATCGCTGACGCCGCGCAGGTGGAATGCGTGGGCAACCGGCATCACTACTGGCACCTCGATCCGGACGATCCCAACGAAACGCTACGACGACATGGCGAAGCGGGACTGCAGTACGATTCGTCGCTCGGTCTCGAGTACTATCCCGGCTACCGGCGCGCGATCTGCCATCCGTTTCGCGTCTTCCATCCCGGCACGCGGCGCCAGCTACCCACCGTGCAACTGCCGCCCGCGTGGATGGACGACCACTTCGACAATCGTCTGGTGAAGAACCGCATCACCGATCCGGACGCGGCGGCGGCAAGAATTCTCGATGTCGCGCGCGCCACCTGCGGGATCGTGGTGGTGGACTATCACTCCCGCGGCCTCAACGCCGATTTCTATCCGCGCTACGGACCGTGGCTCGCGAACTTCGTGGACCGCAACGTCGACGACACTATCGCGGGACGCACACCGAACGAACTGCTGGCTGGTTTCACGGCACGCGAAGCACAGTTCAGCGCCATGACGAGCGATGACACCGCCGCGACCGCGGCCATCACCGTGTCCACGGCGCCGGCCGACTTTGTTATCGCACCGATGCGACCGGACGACATTCCGGCCGTGGCCACGTTGCACCATGCGCTCTTCGGCGACCCAGCGGTCAACGGGCATTCCATCGCCACACTCGGTCCACGATTCTTGGCCGAGGCGTTCTACACGCTCAATCTCGACAATCCGGGCATTCGATGTCTGGTGGCGCGTCACGAGGGACGGGTCGTGGCGTTTTCGGTCTATGCGATCGACAAGGATTCCGTTTTCGGGCACCTCGTCAAGCGCCATCCCATACGACTCGGCCTCGCCGCCGTACGGACCGTACTGTCGCGTCCGTCGACCATCGGCGCGTTCCTGAGTAACGCGCGGTACATGGGTGGTGAGCGCATCCCTTTTCTCGACGGTGTGTCGGGATGGTGGATCGTGGCCGGCGTGTACCCCGAGGCGCGGGAACCGGCGTTCGAACAACGGATCGGCGGACGTGTGGCGGCGCAGCTCTTCGATCGAATGGAATCACACATGCGTGCGGTGCGGTGCGACGCATGGTACGGCGCGGTCCGTCCGGACAATCCCCCGATCAACATCTTTCTGCAGCGCCGCGGCGCCAAGGAAGTGGGAACGGCCAAGGCACAGGGACTCGACTTGCGCTACTACGTGCGACGGTACGAGTCCTGAACGGGCCGTGATGTCAATGCGCTGAGACCGCGCGAATCGCCGCGCGCGGTTGCCAATCGTGCCTGTGGCGCACCAGTTTCGGGCAGCGAGCGTGCCGCCGCCGACTTTTCCGAGCTGACTGCCACGAACGGGATGCGCCGAGCGGGACGCTGGGGTCACAAGGCACAGCGGTGCACGGTCGAGCGAGGATCGCGATGGCAAACGACACGCTGGACCCATCCGACGCAGCATCCAGTCCTGCAGTGACCGCGTGGTCGCGTTTCGTCCGCGCTATCACTGTGGTTCTGGCGTGCGCCCTGTTCGCAGCGTGGATGCACCTCGGGCTGGTTGCAATCACTCGCCACGTGCTGGGCGTGTTTTCGTGGAAGTGGTGGCTCCGTGATCAAGTGCTGCTGTCGTCGCTGGGCTACGTGCTGGTCTTCGCCGTATTGTCCGTCGTCCCTGTGCTGCTGCACGTCATCCGCCCTCGTCTCGTTTCGCTCGCCCGCCTCGCCGCCTTCGGCATCGGGATGGCGGCGTTGGGCGTGCTGCTGCTGTTCCAGCAGATCGCGCCGTTGGCACTGCTCATGCTGGCCAGCGGCGTGGCGGTGCAGAGCTACCGGATTGCCAGCAGGCACGCGCAGCGCATTGCAGCCGTCAGTCGACGGGTCGCTTTCGCCGGCGCTACGGCCAGCGCCCTCTGGTCCGTCGCGCTCCCCGTAACAACGCGCGTCAGCGAGTGGAATGCGAGGCGAAAGCGAAGCGTGGCGGCGTCCCGGTGCGCCGAACGTGCTCCCGCTCATCCTCGACACGTTGCGCGTCCGCAGTCTGGGACTCTACGACGGACCGGTCGCGAATACGCCGGTGCTCACTCGACTCGCCCGGCGGGGCGTGGTCTTCGACGACGCGTACGCCACCGCGTCGTGGACGTTTCCGTCGCACGCGTCCATCTTTACCGGCGAGTATGCCAGTCGCACAGGGGCGGATTGGCTCACGCCACTACCCAACGGGTCGCGCACGCTGGCCGAGCTGTTCGCGGGGAACGGATACGCCACCGGTGGGTTCGTTGCGAACACGGTCGTCATTATTACGTCGGACCATGGCGAGTCACTCGGCGCGCACGGCGTCTTTGGACATGGGAACGCCCTGTACCGCAATCAGATCCGGGTGCCGCTCCTCATTATTGTGAACGCGCCGGGGCTTCCTGCCGGCACCCGGGTATCGCATCCGGTCTCCCTGCGCGATCTCGCGGCCAGCGTGCTCGATTTTGCCGATATCACACCGAACGCGGCGTGGAACGGACGATCGCTTCGTACGATCGCCATGTCGGGTGATCCGACGGGGCTGAGTCCGGTCATCGCCGAAGTGAGTCGCGGCATCAAAGTGGACCCGGGCGCGTTCGCGGACACGCCAATCAAAAAAAGCGTCGTGGATGACACCATCCAAATCATAGAGACGGATATCGGTACGCTCAGCGCATTCGGATTCACGGACGATCCGTTGGAGACCGTCGATTTATCCGCCCAAGCGCAGCGCCGCCGTGCGGGGCTCGCGCTAATCGAGCGCGTGCTATTGAGCGAGCGCATCAGCTGGCCCGATCGGAACCACCCCGATTGACCCGGGCCCCCAACGTTCGTCCCATGCCAGGGGCAGCGTGTTACGGTGACAACGTTGCCGCCGGTGCAGACCTGCTGAACCCGCGGTACCGAAGCGATTGAACGAGAACGTTAATTTGCCAGCGGAAACCCGATGACCATTCGTAGGCATTTACCCACGGCAGCAATCAGACGGCTGTCAGACGGGGGCACGACCATTCTGGGCGAACTGGTGTCGCCCGCGTTCAGTCTGGTCGGCGCCGCTGATGCCGTTGCCGCCGCTGAAGCTGTCGATGCGCCCATCGCGTCGACGCACAGCTTCTGAAATCCTCCGCAGGCCTATCCGATCCCGTGAGCCTTCCCCGCGATACGAATTCCGAGCCGACGCCCGTACTGCGTCTGTTCATCGAACCTTCGCAGATCGCCCGCCCAACTGCTGCACGTCATCGCGAGCCCGGCAGTCGGGACGCCCGGCTCAATGCGTCAGCTGTGGGCGTACTGACCGCGTGCGCCGTGGTACTCATCCATATCGTGGCCACCTGGGGCTGGATGCGCGGACTGTGGGGCGATCACTCCCGCTGGATGTACGAACTGGACCAGATGGCCAAGGGTGCCGTTCCCTATCGGGACATTTTCTGGTCCTTTCCACCGCTCGCCGCTTGGACCGTGGGCGGTGTGCTCCGTGTGATAGGGTCGGACCTGCTGCAAATACGCGTGGTGATGGCGCTACTCGCCCTGCTCATTGCGGCAACCTACGGTCTGCTCGTCGCCCGCCTCGTGCCCCGTCGCGCGGTTGCTGTCGTCGCGGCGGTGGGGATGACGCTCGGTTGCGTCTTCTCCTCCCAGGACTCGGCGCCGTTGGCGCACGGGATGTACACCCCCGCCGTACCGGTGGCTGTGCTCGTGCTGCTGCTACAGGTGCTGGCCTTTCTGCACGACTGGGAGAACCCTTCGCCGGCCCGCGCCGCCTTGGTGGGCGTCCTGGCCGGGTTCGCCTTTCTGGCCAAGCACGACGTCTGGGTCGCGGGCACCTTTCTCGTGCTGGCGACCGCGTTCGTCACGCCGCCAACGAGCGCGTCGATGGCGGCTTCGCCGTCCTGGCGCTTTCGTCGGGTGATCAGCGTATTCGGTGGCGGCGTGCTCGTCGCCGGCGCGGGGGTCGCCTGGCTCGCTGCCCAGTTCGGATTCGCCGCGGTGCCGCGCATATTCGGCGGCTTCGGCAT
This sequence comes from Gemmatimonadales bacterium, assembly GCA_038234895.1. Lineage (GTDB taxonomy): Bacteria > Gemmatimonadota > Gemmatimonadetes > Gemmatimonadales > Gemmatimonadaceae > Gemmatimonas. The sequence goes on along the minus strand of JBBQSM010000208.1, from coordinate 1,790 downwards.
GGCCGCATCCAACGCGGGGATCTATCTGCCCACCATGTCCCGCCTCACGGTCGAACTGTTCACATTCGGGATCTGGTGTGTGGTGGCTGCGCTGCTGCTGCGCGTGAGCGGTGTGCGCTGGTCATCGAAACTGCTGGTCGCCGGCGTGCTGCTGGCCGGGGTGGCCACTGCCATCTGGATCGGACAGTCGCATAGCATCGCGGAGCGGATTGCCGTCAACGGTCTCCCTGAGCTTCCCACTGAGTTCGAGTACCGCTTCGACGAACCAGGGCGCTCGTGGCTCGGCGTCTCGCGCAACGCCGTGGAATATCTCGGTGAGCGATCACTGCGGCATGTCGTGCCGTTCTTCGTACCGCTCACGCTCTTTGTGCTCGTGGTGCGATCACGACGTCACATAACCGACCAGCGCTGGTGGATGCTGGCCGTGGTGCTGCTACTCTGCGCACTCGGCCTGCGAAGTCGCCGGCTGATCGCCTTCACCGAGTGGTCCTCCATGCTGTTCGAGCTTCCGGTTTACGTCACGCTGCTCGCCGCCGTACGACCGGAGGCGCGGTGGCATGGGCCGGTGCTTCGCCTCGCGGGCGGCGTACTTGTGGTAATTGCCCTGTTCACCAACTGGCGCAACGGGCTTGGCCACGGCACGCAGCGCGCCGACTTTCCCGTGGTGGAGACCGCGCGAGGTCCGATGCGCATGCAGCCCGGGCTGGCGCGAACCTTTCGTGAAGTCCGCGCTGCCGTGGACGCCATCGATCCGAGCGGCACGCGACCAGTGTTCGCCTTTGGCTACAGCTCAGGATTTAACTATCTGCTGGACCGGTCGTCGATCGGCTCGCTGTCGCAGGGATTCAGCAAGTCCGTGTATCCTTCGGCAGACAGTGCATTCCAGTACGCAGCGGCGCGTCGCTCCGAACTGATCCTGCTGGACAATCCAATCTTCGAACGCGGCATTGCCGCACCGCGGTTGGAACCGTTTCGCTGGGAAGCGCGCAACGTGCCGCACGTCTTCTTTCGCGTCGATCGCGGACTGTTCGAGTCACTGCTCGAGAGCTGCCGACTGTTCGCGCCGGTACCGGACGCTGTGGCCACTCCGACCACGGTCGCGCCCGCGCCGTCGTCCGGGGTTCAGGTATTCGACTGCGCAGCGGGCGTGCCCGCGCTGTAACGGCTGCCGCTCGATACAAGGCGACAAACGCTGCCTGCGCACGAGTCTCTCCCGATTCGTACATGGGCAGCTCTCGCGCCGAAGGGATGGCAAGCAGTAGGATTGCCGCATGGATTCCTCCAGCGCCACGACACGCGCTACCAATAGCGGCGTCACTACAAGCACCACCGACAGCAGGATCACGTCGCGCCCGCTGCTGTCGGTACACGTCGATCTCGACGGTGCGGACGTCATCTTTCGCGCGCACGGCCGCCGCTATGCAGGAGTCGGCGACCCGATCTATCGCTCGGGGATGGAGAATCTGTTGTCGCTGTTCGCGACCTTCGATGTGCGCGCCACGCTCTTTGTGATTGCGGAGGATCTCGATGATCCGGACAAACGCGCGGTCCTTGAACAGGCGCGACGTGCCGGCCACGACTTCGCCTCGCACACGCTGACACATCCCAACCTGCGCACAATCGGTGCGGCGCAAAAGCGGCAAGAGATTTCCGCGAGCCGCCTGCGCATTGAGGATGCACTCGGCGTCCCGGTGCAGGGATTTCGCGCGCCCGGCTACTCCATGGACGCGGACGGGATGCGCACCCTCGTGGAGAGCGGCTACCGGTACGATTCGTCATGCTTTCACACG
>JBBQSM010000207.1:0-6843 GCA_038234895.1 Gemmatimonadales bacterium | reverse complement strand
CACCACCAGCGTTTCGTTCCCGCCGCCAACTGGCACGTCCCGACGTTCCTGCCAGTCGAGCATGAACAGCTCATGGTGCCGAAGCGCGCCATACAGCCAGTCCAGATGCGTGGCGAACAGCGCGAACGGCTCCACCCAGGTCGCGGCATGCAGGAGGCCGCCATCCACTGCGAGCTGCAGAGTGCCGCTCAGGTCCGCGTCGATGCGGGTCTGCATGCACCAACCGTGCGGCGATGGGAGCGGCGGCGACCGCCAGATCAACTCGACGGAGAAGTCGTCGGGCCGGTTCGCCACCGAGTTCGCCGCGACCGAGTTCGCCGCGACCGAGTTCGCCGCGACGGCTGGCGGCGCAGGCACCCCACGTGCGATCCCGCTCACGATCCCTTCGTTGTCTGGTTCTCGTAGCTGATGTTCGCGCACGTCCGTGTCGCATCAATCATCGGCTCGAAATTGTCGACCAGCTTCGTACTCGACGCGCCGGGCTGGATGGGGTCGGAACAGGTGGACGCCACATGCCGACCATCATCGCAGAGCACCACGACGTCCAAACAGATGGTGCGGTCGGCCTGCGCCATGTTCTGAAAACCACATTGCACCGCAGCCGCCGACACACCGGTGCATCCCAAAAACGCCACCGACGTATCACCCGATAGCTGCTCCATTCCACCCTGCATCTGCTGGACACCGGAGACAACGGCGAAAAGGCCAAGCACGCCGACAGCGATCTGCACCGCCCGTCTGGACTTGGGCTCTTTCGGCAGCCAGTCGGCGCGCCCGAACTTCCACCGCTCATTCGGCGGCGGCGACACCGGCGGCGTCAGCGGCTGTGTCCCGAACATCGGTGCCAGTTCTGAAGCGCCGGCCGGAACCCAGTCCCCGTAGCCCGGCGACACCAAGCTGGTTGGGACGATCGTGCCGGCGCGGATCAGCGCGTCGACGGTCGCGCGCGGCAAAGGTCCGACACTCGCGCCGTCCTGCACATAGTACCACGACATATCGCGCGCTCCTTGCGTACTCCGCTGCATGGTCCGCCGCGGCCGCCGAAACGCGCGCGCGGGGAAGAGGTGCCCGTCGGAAACGCGCAGGAAACGACAAGCGCGGCTCATGCGGATTATTCGGGCCGGCGCAGGACCGCGCGGACAGCGAGCCCGCGCCCTAACGCGCCCTAACGCGCCCTAACGCGCCCTAACGCGCACCTTCGCGCTGCAAGAGCGCATCCTTGCGTTCCACCCCCCACCGGTAGCCCGAGAGCTCGCCGGTCGAGCGCACCACACGATGGCACGGGATCGCGATCGCGATCTCGTTGGCCGCGCAGGCACTCGCCACGGCACGCACCGCCGTCGGCTGCCCGATCGCCTCAGCCAGTTCGCGATACGTGATCGTGCGCCCCACGGGAATGGCGGTGAGCGCCGCCCACACCCGCTCCTGAAACGCGGTGCCGCGAATATCCAGCGGTAACGCGAGCGTGCCGCGTGGCGACTCCACGAACCCCACCACGGTCGCCACCACGCCGGAGAACGCCTCGTCGTCACCGATCAGCGTCGCCTGCGAAAATCGACGCTCCAGTCCCTGCACCAGTGCCTCGGGATCGTCCCCAAGCTGGATCGCGCAGATCCCCTTGTCGGTCGCGGCCACCAGCAACGCACCCAGCGACGTCGCCGCCACGGCAAAACGGACGGTCTCGCCAGCGCCCCCGCGCCTGGCTCGCGACGGCGTCATCCCCAACCGCTGGGTCGCGCGCTCATAAAACCGGCTGGACGACGAATACCCGGCGTCCATGATCGCCTCCGACACCCGGCCACGTGACTCGAGCAAGTCGCGCATGCGCGCCGCCCGCACCGCCGTCGCGTAGGCGCGCGGCGTCAGCCCCGTCGCCTTGCGAAACATCCGGTGCAAATGGAACGGCGAAAACCCGGCCACACGCGCCAATTCCTCAAGCGTCGGCACGGCCTGTTCCTCCGCAACGGCGCGGTCGATCGCACGGCAGACGGCAGTCACCACGTCGGTATGCAAGGCGGTCAGAGCGTTCATGGCCTCAACCTCGCTGCCAACACCGCGCCAAACCATCCGCCGCTTGCGGTCTGGCCGCGTGCGGTAGATTCCCCCGCATGTTCCGCTGGCTCTTCCTCGCGACGCTCTCGCTCGTTCTGCTGCTGCAGTTGCGCGGCTTCGACAGCGATCTGCAAACGTCGGATACCCCGCACGGTATCGTCGGCTACGAACTGGCCTGGTCGGCTGAGCGCGCCAACAGCATGCTGCGCGTCTGGCGCAACGCCGGCACGCTCGAAAAGGCCAAGGTCAGTCTCGGCGTCGATTTCGCCTTTCTGCTGGCGTACCCGTTCATGTTTGCGTCGGGGATCGCCCTGCTGGTGCGCGCGAGGGCCCCCTCGGTCTTCGTGAAGACGGGGGAGCGACTGCAACGGCTTGTCCTGCTCTGTATTCCGCTGGATGCGCTGGAAAACGTCCTGCTCTGGCGCATGATCGACCAGGGCGCGACGGACGGAGTCATGCACGTCGTCACTGTCGTCGCGTCTGTCAAATTCCTGCTCGTGCTGGCAACCGTGCTCTGGTGTGTCGCGGCGATCGCGCTGCGCATCACGAAACGTCTGCCCGCCGCGTAGCGCGGCGCCGGAGTGCGTGGACCAGTGCGTTGCGCTCAGTCCCGTTCGGAGCCCGGACTGCGGCTGCGGTCGATTGCGTGTTCACGCACCGATTCCATGATGCGCGCCATATCAGCCTCGTAGCGCGAGCGCTCTTCGGACGTCCAGAGGTCCGTGTTCGACGCGGCACGGATGGAAGCAAGCATTTCATCGACCAGTTCGCGGAGGCGCGGATTACTGCGGCGCTCGTTTCCGCCATACGGTGAGTTGTGCGTCAATTGAGTCATGGGCTGAATGTCCGTCGCGCTGCAGGTGAGGTCAAGGCGCGCGCGGCGTGGCGGTTGGCGCCTCGTCGTGCAACATGCGCACGGCAGGCGTCTCCATATCGTCGTATTGCCCGTTGCGCGCAGACCACACGAAGGCGATGACCGCGCCCGCTACGAGCAACAGCGCCAGCGGCAAGACCAGATAGATGACACTCATCCCACCGACTCCGGGCGCGACATGCGCGCAAAAGTGTGACTGTACCACGCACCAAGCACCACGGTAATCGAACTCGTCGGCATGAGAATCGCCGCAATCAACGGCGACAGCAGGCCGACGGCAGCCAGCCCGGCGCCGATGAGATTGTAACCGATCGAGAACGCAATGTTGCGACGAATCACACGCATCGTACGACCCGCGCCGTCGATCAGCTCCACCAGCGCGCCAAGACCCGGACGGGTGAGGTAAATGTCGGCGGTCGCCAGGCACGCTTCCGCGCCGCCGTGTACGCCGATCCCAACACTGGCCGCGGCGATGGCTGCTGCGTCATTTACGCCGTCTCCGACCATGACGACGGTGCCTTCGCGCTTGAGCCGCTCCACGAACGCGAGTTTGTCTTCCGGAGACGCCGCGCCGATCATTTCATCGTCGCCGAGCCCTAGCGTGCGTCCGACTGACCGCACGACGTCCGGCGAATCGCCGCTGAGCATGATCGTGCGCCAGCCGCGTGCGCGGAGCGCCTGCAACGACCCCGCGGCATCGTCCCGGATGCGGTCTCCCAGCCCGGCTGCCGCGACCAGCACGCCGTCCACGGCGATATGCACCGGCGTCAGCGTGCGGTCCATTGCCTCGATCTCACCCGCCAGCAACGTGTCCGCACTCCAGACATGCTCACGCAACCCGCGCCGTACGAACGCCGGTGACCCAACACGGACTACGTGGCCGCCCACAGTGCCCTCCATGCCGCCGCCGGCGACATGCCGTGCATCCGCTACAGGCAGGCGTTCGACGCCACCCCACGCACGACGGAACCCGTCAGCCAGCGGATGCGACGAACCCTCTTCGAGCGACAACACCAACGGCTGCACCCACGCCGGACCAATCCAGCGCACGAGCGCCGTATGCCCCTCGGTGATCGTCCCCGTCTTGTCGAGCACCAGGGTGCCCGGCGTGGCCAGCAACTCCAGCGCATCGCCGCCCTTGATCAGCATGCCGCGTCCCGCCGCGCGCCCGACCGCCACCGTGATCGAAAGCGGTGTGGCCAGCGCGAGAGCGCACGGGCACGTGACGATCAGCAGCGCGATCGCGTTGTCGAGTGCCGTCTCCGGCGACAGACGCAGCGTTACCAGATAGACCAGCACCGACGCGACCAGCACGACGGCCACAAAAAGGCCCGCCATCCGGTTGGCCAGCTGCACCACCGGCGCGCGACGCTGCGCACTCTCCTCAACCTGGCGCAGCAACTTGGCGATGCGACTCTGCTCGCCCGCCTGCTCGATGCGCACCAGCACGGGCGCTTCCACATTCAGCGTGCCGGCAAAGACCCGTGCACCAGTCTCGACCCGTGTGGGACGCGACTCACCGGTGAGCAGCGCGGCATTCACCGCCGACCGCCCCTGCACAATCACGCCATCCGCCGCGAAACTCTCGCCGGCGCGCACATCGAGCACCATACCCGGCAACAGCGCGGCCGCTGGCAGCTCCCGTACGGTACCGCCGGTCAGGCCGCCTTCTCCCAAGCTCTCCCCAAGGCCTTCCACCAGGCCTTCCACCACACGCGCCGCACTCGGTGCCACCGCATGCAACAGCTCCGCCGCGTCGGCGGCCATGCGCTGTCCGCGCTGCTGCAGAAAGCGCCCCACCAACAGCGCAAAAATAAGAATCGCCAGCCCATCAAAGTAGATCGGGCCGTTGTCGGTGGCCGTATTGATCGCGCCGCGCACGAAGCCCGACGCCAGCGCAATCGCGATCGGCAGGTCCATGTGCAATGAACGCGTGCGTAATGCCGCCCAGGCCCCGGAAAAGAACACGCGACCGGGCCACACGAACGCCGGCACGATCACGGCGAAACTCACCCACCGGAAAAAGCGCGTGTACTGCGCGTCCATGCCGTTCTGCTCACCGGCGTAGAGCGCGAGCGCCGCGAGCATCACGTTGATCGCGATCGCGCCCGCCACACCGATGCGCATGAGCATCGCGCGGTCTTCCTTGCGACGCATTGCATCGCGCGCCACCCCGCGGAACGGATGCGGCGGATAGCCCAGCCGGTCGAGCGACTGCGCAATGTCCGACAGCGGCACCGACGCGAGATCCCACTCGATGACCGCCAGCGAGCGACGTACATCGAGCTCGGCGCGCGCCACCCCGGGCACCAGCAACGGCATCCGCTCCACCAGCCACACACAACTCGAACAGTGTACGCCCTCGAGGTACAGCTCCGTGCGCGACAGTCCACTCGCCGCCGTCGTCACGTATAGCTCGGCGAACGACGGATGATCGAACTCCTCGTACTTCCGCCCCGACGCACGCACAGCGACCTCGCGCCGATCAGGGAACGCGTAGTACTGATCCAGTCCATGCGCGTGCAGAATGCTGTACGCCGTGTGACAGCCACTACAGCAGAACTGCACCGCAGCACTGTCGTCCACGAGTCCCTCGGGCACCGTCAACCCGCAGTGCGTGCACCTGACCTCGGTGCCTGCGCCCGAAACGGCGATCGCACTTACTAACCCCGTGTCAGTGCGCATCGGTTGCCCCCTGCTGCACCCGATGCGTCTCGTGCGAGATAAGCGGCGTGGTGGGCAGGCCAAGGCGCCCGGAGATGGCCAGAATGCCCATCAGCAGAACGGCAAAGGCGCTGACGGTGGGTAAGCGACGGCGAAACGGGCCAAACAGTCGCTGCGCACCGACACCAACCGCGACCAGCGCGGGCACCGTACCCAGCCAGAAGAGCGCCATCACCGTGAGCCCGCCGCGCACACTGCCCGTACCGCCGGCCGTGGCCACAAATACATACAGCCAGCCGCAGGGCAGCATGGTGGTGAGCAATCCGGTCAGTCCGGCGCGAATGGCCGGCGGCTGCTCGCGCACCGCATGCAACACCCGGCCCAGCGCGCGCTGCCACGACTCAGGCGCATGCATGGCGCCAATGCGCACGCCACGTTGCGCCGCGATCGTGCTGACGGCCCACCCGATCATGAGAACGCCCGCCAGCACCGTGGCGGCATGCGCGACACCGGCCATGCGACCCAGCGTGGCAATCCCCGAGCCCAGCGCGCCGGCGATCGCACCAAGCAACAGATACGACGCCAGCCGACCGCCGTTGTAGGCCGCATGCGCCTGGAGCGCGCGACGGCCCGACAGCGGCTCGGCACGTCCCGACGTGGCGCCGGAGTAGAAACAGACGAAACCGCCGCACATCGCGGCACAGTGCACGCTGCCGATCAGACTGGCGGCCAATACACCGAGCGCCGCGGGAATCACGGTCGTGCACCACCGTTGGAATCGACGGAGGCGACGGCCACCACGGCCTCGACGCGTGACGTGCTGCTGAACAGCGCATCGCCGCGCGTCGCGTGCACGCGCACTTCCCACTGCCCCGGAAAGGTGATCGTGAGCGGGCCCGCATAGCTGCCGTCCGCCTCACGTTGCAACTCCACCTGCTGCAGATCGTTGGCGCGCGCATTGAACAGCGCGACGACCTGCACCGTTGCGTCGGGCACTGACGTTCCGCTTGAATCCGACAGGCGAACATGCACTCGGGTAGAACGACCGGGCACGACGGCGTCGAGCGTCGTCACCGCCGACCAACCGGTCGCGTTGCTCCGCCGTTCATCCGCCATCGTGGAATCGAAGGCGACAGCCTTTTTGTAGTAGTCGGGCTCGATCGCCATCGACGGATCGCTGCCGGCCACGCGCATTAACGCGAGGTTGGCGATCACCGACGCGGCGAGAAGTCCGGCGATGCCGATGGGCCATG
>JBBQSM010000206.1:0-6939 GCA_038234895.1 Gemmatimonadales bacterium | reverse complement strand
CGTATCGTACCGCTCGGTGATCACGCGCAGCGCGCACTGCGCAACTATTTCGCCAAGCGCGACGCGCTACTCGGGAAGCTCGGCGGCACGAAGGCGGGGCGACTCGCACGAGGCGCAGTGTTTTTGAGTGAGCGAGGCAGTCGCATGAGCCCGCGCGCCATTCAGCACGCCATCGTCAAGTTGCTGGGAACGGTAGACGAAGGCGCCGGGCTCACCACGCACTCCATGCGACACACCTTTGCCACGCACATGGTCGATGCCGGCGCCGATCTGCGCGCCGTGCAGGAACTGCTCGGCCACGCCAGCATCAGCACCACGCAGATCTACACGCACACCAGCGTCGAACGGCTGAAAAAAGTCTACCGGCAAGCGCACCCGCGCGCCTGACGCAGCCGTTCATTACGCAGGTGTTCATTACGCACGCGTTACAACAGCGTCACATGCGACCCGAGAGAATATCTGTCAGTCGTGCGCTGTCCATGTTGCCGCCGCAGAGCACGATGCCCACCGTCTTGCCGGCGAGTCGCGGCGCCAATGTGTGTAGTCCCGCCAGCCCCGCAGCCCCCGCGCCTTCGGCGAGATTGTGCGTGATGCGCAGCAGATCACGCACCCCCTGCGCGATCTCGGCGTCCGTGACCAATACGAAATCCGCGAGCCCGTCGCGGAGCGTGTCAAAGGTCAGGTCGTACGTCGATCCCGTGGCGATCCCCTCGGCGAACGTATTGACGGGCGTGCCGGAGCGCGGCTGCCCGTCGCGGTAGGCATCGTGCTGCGCAGGTGCGCCATGACTTTGCACGGCGAACACCTCGAGTGAGGGCTTCATGGCATCGCGGACCACAATCGCCCCCACCGCCTGCGACCCGCCGCCCAGTGCAATGATGATCGCATCGAGCTCGGGCGCCTGTTCGAGAAACTCGGCCGTCATCGTTGCGGCGCCGGCGATCACGCCGTGGTTGTTCGTCGAGTGCACCAGTGTGAGCGCGTCGTTGGCAGCCAGCGTGCGACAGGCGGCCGCCGCCGCGTCGTATGTCGCGCCCGATTCCACCAGCCGCGCACCGAACGAGCGGATGACCGCGTTCTTGTCCGGGTTGTTCCCCTCAGGCACGCAGATCGTGACTGGAATGCCGAGCCGAGCGCCGGCCCACGCCAATCCCTGGCCGTGGTTGCCCGTCGTGGCGGCGGCTACGCCCCGACTCGCCTGTTCTGCGGAGAGCGCCGTGAGCGCGGAGGTCGCGTTGCGCACCTTGAAGGTGTTCACCGGCAGATGGTTCTCATGCTTCACCAGCACGCGGATCCCGTGCCCGACCAGCTCGTCGAGCAGCGGGTAGTGGCGAACCGGTGAAGGCTCAAGATGCGCGGCGATGCGAGCGCGGGCGGCGCGGACATCGGGAAAGCTGATCGGTGGCTGGGACATGTGGGGCGCGGGGCAGGGGACCGTGTAGGTTGTGCGCGGTGCTATTTTGCAAAATGGCACTTCCTCAGATGCGCGCCACCACTATTCTGGCCGTTCGGCGCGACGGCAAGCTCGCTCTCGGGGGCGACGGGCAGGTATCCGTTGGCGATACCGTGGCCAAGTCGCACGCCGTCAAGGTGCGTACCCTCAAGGGCGGTCGCGTGCTTGCCGGCTTCGCCGGCTCCGCCGCTGATGCGCTGACGCTCTTCGAAAAGTTCGAGGAGAAGCTTGACCGCTACCCCGGCAACCTGCCCAAGGCCGCGGTCGAACTGGCCAAGGAGTGGCGCAGCGATCGCGTACTCCGCCGGTTGGAAGCTTTGCTCATTGTGGCCGACGTGAACCACGGCCTGATGGTCTCCGGCAACGGCGAGATCATCGAACCGGACGACGGTGTGCTCGCCATCGGCTCCGGCGGCGCCTACGCGCAGGCCGCCGCCCGTGCCTTGCTGCGGGAAACCACGCTCTCACCCGCTGAGATCGTGCTAAAGGCGCTCACCATCGCCGGTGAGATCTGTATTTACACGAACACCAACATCACCGTCATCGAGCCCGGGGCGTAAGAGGGCAGGCGCGTAACGCGCGCGTGCAGTCTGGCATCATCGAAACCGAGCGTCCGTCGAACAGCCAACAGGTGTCACCGGTAGACGGTTCACGGACGCCACGTTGCGCTGCTCGCGTTGGGAATCAGACTCCCCTGCTCCAGCCCATCGGCGCTGATGAATCGTATCCCTGACGGGCCGTCGAACGTGATCCATTTGCTGTTCGGGGACCAGCTGGGTCGAACGTAGCCACGCGTCGCGCCGAGTCTGACTATTCCCGTACCATCGGCGTTCATCACGACAAGATTGCTCACGTCGCAAATGGTATACTGCCATGCGGGACACTGCATGAGCGCCATCTTCGCTCCATCTGGCGACCACGCTGGCTGGGTGTACCTGAAGTAGCTCGGCCAGGTCGCAATGCTGCCGAAGAATCCATTCGTCACCAGATTTCCACCTGTTCCGTCACGGTCGACCACGAAGACTTCCCACGCGAAGTCGTAGGCCGTTGCATCGGCGACGAAAGCGATAAGCGATCCGTCGGGCGACCAGCTGGGCCACGCGTTCCAACCTTGTCCGAATCCGATGCGAACGGGAGTTGCTGTCGCCGCGTCGACGGAGACGACATCGATCGCTTGGCCGTCGGCGGTCCTTCTCACGAGCGCGAGCCGTTGCTCAGCCGGCGACCACGCCGGCGCTGATCCTCCCGGCGCGACCAATCGCACGCTTGAGCCATCCTCGTTCATCACGTACACACCGTCTGCGCCGGTGAACGCAATGCGCCCATCGGCCGACCACGCCGGCTCGATGCCGCGCGCGAGCCGGATCGGGTTGGAGCCGTCTGCCGATGCAGCGTAGATGTCGCCGTTACGCACGAACGCGAGTTTGCTGCCGGGACAGTTGAGGATGACACATGACGACCGCGCCTGCCGCGAAAAAACCGTGAACGTGGTTCGTAGAGCCGCTGTCGACGCCTCCACCTGCTGGTCACCAAGGACGGCGCCCAGCGTCATGAGGCGCGAAGTGCTGACACCGTTGGCATTCGTCGTAACGGGAGTTTCGTCGATTGTGCCACCGCCACTCACAACGGCGAAGGAAATCGGGATGCCCGCGATGGGGTTACCGAACGTGTCACTCGCAATCGCGGAGAGCGGAAAGCGGGCAGGCGTTGCCGCGTCCGCAATCTGCCGGTCGCCTGCATAGCGACTGATGCGCTGCAGGCCTCTGGCGATGCCCGTCGACTCGAAGGTCACCGACGCACCCGGCAGCGCGGTCGAGCGCGCGAAGATCGCGTGTCGGCCCGCCGACTGCCCAATGGTCCATCCGCCGGAGCTCGCCACGCCCTCGCGGTCCGTGAGGACCGCAGATGTGGTGAGCGTTCCTGCCCCCTGCGCCGCCGTGAACACGACCGGTACACCCGAAACGGGAGACCCATTCTGGTCGGTCACGCGCACGGCTGGGGCATCCCGCACCGCCATTCCCACAACCGCCGTGACACTTGTCGGGCTCACCGCCACAAGGTTGGAGGGCACCAACGCCTGTCGTGGTGGTTGTGTGAGTTGCGGCGGGTCCGTGCAGCTGGTGACCGTCAAAGCGAGAGTGCCAAGCAGCCAGATTGAAACGCAGATGTGTCGAGCCGGTGATGTCATCGTTCCTCCTCACCAAAGCAAAGAAATGGACGTCCGGTTGCGCCAGACGAGGTACGTCGTTCGCGCACCTGTCATGGGCTGCTGCTCCGCGCGACAAGCCAGTTGCCACTCCAGCCATACTCCCGCCGATTGCCACTCCAACCGACCACCTGGCCGACGCTATTGATCGCGGAGGGAGAACTGTACGAGCGGCGCGCAAGCGTCCCAATCGTGCGCGCCGCTTCGACCGCGCTACTGTTGGTCGTCGCTATCACGGCGACTCCGGCAACGTTGGTCCCGCCGACTTGACGCTGATTGTTGATGCAGGTTGCGTTGCTGAAATCACCGCCGGTGATAGCCCAGGAGTCGCTGCTCAACCAGCGCAGTGCATGCACCTCGATCGCAGAGGTTCCCGCCCAGAAGACTCCAGCCGTCAGTAGCGCCGCGCCGGAAGCATCGCATTCGTCGTACGCCGGCAGGTACAAGCATTGCGATACCACACCGACCGACTCTCCGGAGTCGTTGACGGACATCGCGATACCCTTTGCGGCAATCGCCGGCGTTGGCAGTCGTAACGGACCGATCGCATTGGTCGTGAATGGCAAACTGTCCGCCATGCCAACAATCGTCCCCGAACGACTGATCGCAGTGGCCACAGATTGCAGCGAGTTGCCAACCACCCGCATGCCGTCGGCGCGAGTCCAGACAAAGGCCTGCGAGCCGAGTGCGCTGGTGCTCCATCCCACCACGTGCCCTGCGTCGTTCATGCCAAGGGCGACAGACTCCGACCCGCCTGGCAGCGTGCCGAGATCCTGTATGTCGCCGTCCGCACTCCAAATCGTTGCATGCCGCCTTCCGTCACCGATCGTGGCATAGCCGGCGATGTCTCCACTGATGTTCACAGCGAACGCTTCGCTCCGACCGCCAAGCACAAGCGTTGGCAGCACGCGAAGACCGCCCAGCGCGTTCGCTGTCCACGACACCGCGCGCCGCTCGCGCGCACCGATGCTGCCCGCGGAACCCACCACCAGTCCGGACGCGGAAATCGCGTGCGCTCGACTTGTCACGAATCCTTGCGGCACACCGAGATCCGTCATCCCTGCGGATTCCGTCCACAGGAACGCGCGTTCCCCCGCCAGCACGGTGACGCCCTGTTGGGCGAACTTGTCCTGTACGACCGCGGTAATCGTTGCTGTACCTTCCGCATAGGTCGTGATGACGCCAGCTGTGCTCACGCGCAGCACTGCGGTGTCCGAGCTTTCGAAGCGCGGCAGCACCAGCGGCAGCATGGTCTCATCGGCATCGCGTGCCGCCCACTGGAGTTGGTAGGTGGTGCCGAGTGATTGCGCCGGAACGTCGCTGATGATGAGCCCTGCGACCGGGCCGGGCGGGTGAACGGTGACGGCGCGAGAGGCATGTAGCGCGCCAACGGTTGCGGTGACCACGGCGGTCCCGGCGGCTAACGATTGAAACCTGACGCGTACTCCCTGAATACGCTGATCGAGTTGCAGGACTGATGGATTGCTCGTAGTCCACTCCACGGTCGATTTGAAGAGCGGATTGCGCTGGGCGTCGCGGACGTCAACCACGAAATAGACATCGCGCTGCGTGGGCACCGAGATCGGGGCAGCCGAGTCGAACGTGATGCTCGTTGCCGCCGCCGAAACGAGTGATGTCACGGCCGAATCATTGGTGCACGCAGCTACACCGCCGGACGTCATGAACATGACTGCGCACCACACCGTTGCACGCGAGACCGCCTGGCTCTCCATCCGACCAAACGTGATCCTTCTGTCGCGGCCGTTCATGGTCGCTCCGTGTAGATCTCAGCGCTGTTCAGATACCCTCCGGTGATCAGGACTCGGCCATCCTGGAGCAGCGTTGCCCGGTGCGCCGCGCGAGGGAATTTCATTGAACCGACGGAAGTCCACCGCATCCCAGTGACGTCGTACAGTTCGGCCGCGCTCGCGCCGGAACCGTAGCCCTGCATGCCGCCGGCAATCAGTACTTTGCCGCTCGCAAGGCGCGTCGCTGTATGCGAAACGCGCCCGTAGCGCATGCTTTCGGCGGGGAGAAACAGGGACGTTGCCGGATCGTACAGCTCGGACTTCGCATAATAGCCGAAGTCGTTGGTGCTGCCGCCACCGGTGAGGAGTACGGTGCCGTTCATCAGCAGCGTAGCCGTCCCGCCAGTGTGGTCGTCCGTCGCGCTGGTTGGTGCAAAAGTGCCGGTTGCGGGATCATAGATTTGGGCGCGTGGCGACGACGCAATCAGCACCCTGCCGTTGGGCAGCGGTGTCGCCGGAATCGTCCACAATCCGTGATAGTCGAATGCGAGCGTGCTATCGATGTAGAAGCCGGTGTATCGGAACATGCCGGTCGCGGGATCGTACAGCTCCGCGCGCGCTTGACGGCCGGTCCAGCCGCCCGTGAGCAGAACCTCCCCGCTGGGTAGCAGCGTGCCCTGCTGCACGTCCTGAGCGTCCAGCAGATTGCCGGTCGGCACGAATGCATTAGTCGCGGGATCGAAGAGGTCCGCGCTGCTCGACCGAACGCCGTTGTCAATCCCGCCGGCGATGAGCACCCGACCGTCGGCCAACAGCGTGGCAGAGTGTCCTGAACGCGCAACCGTCATGGTGTTCGCGGTCGGTGAGAAACTGCCGGTTGCAGGGTCGTACAGTTCCGCGGCCGCGAGTGCGCCGTCTGCCTCTACCAAACTCGATCCCCCGGCAACCAGCACTCGGCCGTCACGTAGCAGGGTCGCGGTGTGCCAATATCGCGCTGTCGACATGCTGCCGGTGACCGCGAACGTACCGGCCAGCGCGCGCGATATCGCAGTGAACGTGACTGGCGGCAGTCCGGGCGTTCTTACTTCCAACATATTCGTCGTGGCCCGCTCGCCGACGCGCCACTCCGCGAACGCGCCGCCGTCCGCCGCCGTGGTCACGCTCGCTACCGTGACCGCCCCACCACCTGCGGTCACGACGAACGCCACGGCGCGTCCTTCGATCGGATTGCCGTAGGCATCGGTGACGGTCACGCGCACGAAGTCCTGCAGCAACTCGCCTTCAACGCCTTGTTGTGCGTCACCGGCCAATTTGTTGAGGCGCGCGGCGGTGGCGGCTCTGACACCCGTCGTCACCTGAAGCGATGTCGTGCCGCTGCTCGCGACGAGTGTGGCGGTGCCGGCCCTCACCGGCATGGTCCACGTCGTCATCGCCACCCCATCCGCATCGGTGATTGCGGTCGCGGGAGTAGCAATGCCACCGGTACTCGACATGAAGGTGATCGGCAGCTTCGCGAGGGGTCTCGAAGCCTT
>JBBQSM010000205.1:0-6982 GCA_038234895.1 Gemmatimonadales bacterium | reverse complement strand
CGACTGCGCAGATACCGTTCACGCCAGCGCGCCATGAATCGCTCCGATTCGTCCTGCTTGACCATGGCCCACACGCTGCCGCCAAAGCCCGCGCCGAACGCACTCGCCGCAACGGCACCGATTTCACGCGCCAGCGTCACCAGCCCCACCGTCGCCGGGATCTGATTGCCCAGCGCGCGTTCGGCCCCGGCCTGCGACAGCGATACGAGCCGTCCGAAGCCATCAAGGTCCAGCGAGGCCAACGCGGAGGCGGCGGCGGGCACGATGTGAAACGTCTCTTCAAAGAACTGATGCAGTCGCGCTTCGAGCATCGCCGCGGAGAACTCGTCGTTGGCGGAGGCTCGCGCCGCATCGATGATGGCGAGTGGCAACTCCGTCATCGCCGCTCCACCGGCGGCCTGCTGCAGCGCGTCGGAGAGCGTGCGCGCGTCCGCCATCGCCGTGTCGTTTCGCGCGTCGTTCCACGCCCGCACCAGATGATGCGCCGTGCGCGCCACCCGGTTGTACTGCTCCCGCGCCGCGCCGGTCTTTGCCGCCACGACCCCGCTCACCCCGATGACAAACGTGTATTCCGAGGGCCACGGCACCGACTGTTCGTGCTGCACCGGCGCCCAGCGAAACACATCGAGCTGGTGCGGCGCACTGCACAGAATGGCCGTCTGATCCTGTGCGCCCCCCATCGTGCCCACGCCGCGTTCGCCACCGAGCACGCCAAAGTCCGCGCCGTTCTCGAGCGCGCCCACGTATCCCGCGAGCGCTACACGATCCGGAATGCCTTCGCGCCACAATGGCGTTTCGGGCAGCTTTGACAGCGACGACATGACCAGCGTCAGTCCCACGGTCAATGCGCTGGAACTCGACACGCCAGCCGCCGAGGGCAGGTTGCTGGCCAGCGCCACATCGCATCCCTGCAGTGCCGCGCCGAAGTTGCGCACCAGTCGCCGCACCACCGTGCGTGGGTACACGGCCCACGGCATGGTCCCGTACGGCGCCTCCTCGAATGGCACGGCGACGGCCTCACGACGCCGCGCATCGCGCACCACGAGCGTGCGGTCGGCACGCGCGCGACCAACCAGGGCGATGCCGCGCTCGACCGTGCACAGCAACGATCGACCACCGGCGTAGTCCACGTGCTTCCCCAACACCTCGATACGCCCCGGCACGATCCACTCGCGACGCCCGTCGCGCGGTACGTTCCCGTCGTCCAGCGCACGGTGCGCATCCCGCAGCAATCGCTCGTACTGATCGCGCACACGTTCCGAGACGGCCGGATCGTCCAGCGACATTGCCACGAGCGTAGTGGAGAGCGGCGGCACGCTCATGTCAGGAGTCCGGTCATAGCGAAGGCTCGACATGCGCCAGCCTCGCCGCGACAGCAGCCACATCCGCACGCGTGGACAGGTCGAGCACGGCCGCGGCCATGCGCACAGCGCGGACCGGCACGCCCTCACGCAGCGCGAGCGCCACGGCCTCGGGCAGCTCGTATTCCCCGCGCGATGACAGCGGAACGCGTGCACATGCATCCACCAGCACCGGTGTGACCGCCCAGCAGTTCATCCCCACCCACTGCGCGGCCGGCGACGCGAGGTCGAGCGCCTCGCCCGGCTTTTCGATGATGCCGCGCAGCATACCGACGTCGCTCACATCGAGTACGGCGAACGAACGCACACGTTCTGCATCGATATTGCCATCCCGCACCAGCGCGTCGCGATCGAACGCGATCGTCCCCGCCGACGACTCGGCGGCCAGTGCCCGCAGTGCCGCCACCGGATAGTAGTTGTCGGCGTTGAGCACCAAGAACGGTCTCTCTCCGATGACCCGCGCCGCCGCCACCACCGCATTGGCAGTACCGATCGGCTTCTCCTGCAACGCGAAGCGGATACGCACGCGCGCCGGCGCGACATCGTGCGTGAAGTGCGCACGCGCCACGTCATGCTCGGGCCCGAGCACCAGCACCACCTCGGCGATGCCGGCATCGGCGAGGGCGGAGATGATGTATTCGAGAAACGGACGGCGGAGCGGAATCATTCCCTTCATCCCCGTCTCCGCCACTGACGCCTGCGAGCCGTCGATCTGCGCCGCCGGATCGACTTTTCGCATGCGCGTTCCAAGGCCGCGCGCGAGGATGGCCGCGGCCGTGATCGTCACCGTATCCTCACGCGCCCGGTTTTGCGCCGACCGCGGCATCAGTCGTGCGCCAGGCGCCACGCGTGAAGTCGGGGAACTTGATCGGTGCACTGCCTTTGCGCGCCGACTCCTCGCTGAGCGGAAACGGCGCGCTCCACGCGACGGCGTCGTACACATCGAAGTCTGGAGCGAGGCCTTCACGCATACACTGCACCAACCGGTACGCCATGACGAAATCCATACCGCCATGGCCACCGTTCTTGCGCGCCAGGTCGCCCACCGCCGTCCACAGCGGATGCTCGTACTTCTTGTTCAAGTCGGCCAGCGGCGTCCAGCGCTCTCCGCCCGCAGCACCATCGATGTACAAACGCGGCGGATAGTCGTTGAAGATGGCCTTGGAGCCCTGCAGGTTGTTGAGCCGCGAATACGGACGCGGATTGACCACGTCATGCTGCAGCAGAATCGTGCGACCGAGCGCGGTCTTCACGAGCGACGAATTCATGTCTCCCGCCTTGTAGCGCTCAGCCCACTTGCCACTGTCCTTGGGCACTTTCTGCTCGCGCCATTCGGACAACCCGGCCTCCGGCGACGCCATGGAGACCATGTAGTCGAAGCGGTCGCCGCGGTGAATGCCCAGGTACTGCGCCACGGGACCAAGCCCGTGCGTCGGATAGAAGTTGGCGTTGCGCTCAGTGTGCGGCGCGCGACGCCACAGTCCCTCGTCCTTGTCCTCAAACAAAATGGAACGCAAGTCGTGCAGATACGCCGCTTCGGCGTGCAACAAGGTGCCGAACACCCCCTGTCGCACCATCTGCAGCACGGTCAGCTCGCTGTTCCCGTAGCAGCAGTTCTCCATCATGAGACAGTGCCGTCGCGTTTTCTCCGACGTCTCCACCAACTCCCAACAGTCCTCGATCGTCATCGCGATCGCGACTTCGCTCCCGACATGCTTCCCCGCGCGCATGGCTGCGAGCGACACCGGAGTGTGCCAGCGCCACGGCGTGGCCGTGTACACGAAGTCGATATCGTTGCGCTGCACGAGGCGTTCGTAGTCACGATCCCCGTTGGTATAGAGCGCGGGCTCAGGCTGTCCGGCCTTCGTCACCATCGCGGCGGCGCGCTTGGCTTTGTCCTCCACCACGTCGCAGAGCGCCGTAATCTGCACGCCTTCGATGGCCAAGAATTCGCTGAGGACCGATCGGCCCCGCAGCCCTGTGCCCACAATGGCGATGCGTACACGGTCGCGCTTTTCGAACGGCACGCCGAGCATGCGATCGGCGCTGCTCAACCCAGGCGGCGTGAGATCTACGCGCCAGTCATCGGTGGCGGCCAGCAGTCGTGCCGGCGATCCCGCAATCGCGCCGGCGGCCATCGCCGCCGCGCCCGCGAGCAGTTCACGTCGCGAGAGCCCGTCGCCAGCGCGGTCCGTCATGCGCCGCTCCTGATCTCGGAATGATCGCCGATCGACAGCGAACCGTTCACCCCTTCCACGGTCACGGCGTCGCCGAGGAATGCGTGGTGTAACGAGCAGGCCGTGATATTGGCGTGCTCACCGATGACCGAATCGGAGATGGTGGAGTGGCGCACCGTGCTGCCGGTTCCCAGCGAGACATTGGGGCCAACGGTCGAATGCTCGATGGTGACGCCGTCCTCGATGTACACCGGCTCTACGATCGTTGCACCTTCACCCAACACCGCCGGTCGGCGCGCACGTCCACGCTCGAGCATCGTGCGGTTCGTCTCAAGCAGCGTTTCCAACTGTCCGGCATCGTACCACCCTTCCACGTCCACGACTTTGATCTTCGCACCATGGTCGATCATGTATTGGAACGCGTCGGTCAGGTACCACTCGCCCTTGTTCTGGGGCTGTGACAACACGTGCGCGATACCTTCGTACAGCAGCTTGTAGTTCTTGATGTAGTACAGGCCGATGTTGGCGCGCTTGGAGATCGGCGTCTGCGGCTTCTCGACGATCTTGGTCATGAATCCGTCGGCGTCGGTGACGACCACGCCAAATCGCTGATAGTCCTCCACTTCCTTGGTCCACATGATGCCGTCGGCGTCACTGTCCTTCACGATGCTCAGATCGGCGTCGAATATGGTGTCGACGAAAATGATCAGCACCGGCTGGTCGGCGTACTCGCGGGCCAGCGCTATTGCACCGGCCGTACCGTCCTGCACCTTCTGTTCAATAAACACACTGGGGATGTCGTACGCACCGCGCACGAACCGCTCCACCTTCTCCTTGAGGTGTCCGGTGATGTATACCACCTGCTCAACATTGCCGAGTTTGAGCACATCATCCATCACGTAGCTCATGACCGGCCGGCCGGCCACCTTGAGCATGGGCTTGGGAACGACATGCGTATGCGGACGAAGACGCGTCCCTTTGCCGGCGAGCGGAATGATGACTTTCATGAGCGGTGTCGGAGCTTGACTCAGGCGGCGCACGGGGCGCGGGCGGGATACAAGGAAAAATGCAGCGCGGCGACGCCCCCGGGGAGGGGAACGTCGCCGCGAAGTGCTGTGGAATGCCGTGATTTCGTCAACAAATGTGTCGCATGCTTGCAATAGGCTGCTGACTACGGTGCGCTGGTCCCTTCGCGACCATAGCGGTCCTTGATGCGGACCACATCATCGACCTCCGGCGTCGACGCCTCGAGTACGTCGCAGTCGGTCACAGCTTCCATGTAGTGGATAGTGCCGGGCGTGATGCGGAATGACTGGCCGGTGGTCAACCGCTGGTCGCGCAATTCCTCCTCACCCGGCAACTGCACCCAATAGTTCATCTCCCCGTTCAGGAGAAACACGGTCTCGTCCTTGCGCTCGTGATACTGCACCGACAGCGCCTGTCCCGCATCGATGTGCAGGATCTTGCCCACATACCGGTCGGTATGCGCCCAGATCGTTTCGTGCCCCCACGGTTTGGGGACATGCTTCACTTCCACGCGACCGCTCATTTCCGCTCCCGACAAGTAGTTGACTCTAAGACGATCATGTCCGTCAGACTCAACGCGACGACAGTGCAAGACGATAATACGACGCATACGGCGCATCAGCGCTCCCGAACGGATCGAGCCAGATCGCGTCCGGTGCCTCGCGCACCCGCACCTGCACCGTCTGCACATCGCGAGCCGCGTCGGCCCGGATGATCGTCCACCCTGAGGCGGTGCGCACACCCACCGGCATCGGATGACGATATCCGCCCGCCACCCGCGTCAGCTGCGCCGTCACCACCCACTCGGCGCCGTCACGGCGCACCGTGGCCGCTCTCAACGCGTAGTCGATCACACCGGTGCTGTTGACCCACTGGTCGAAGAACCACCCCAACGGTCGCTTGGCGATCCGCTCCGCCGACCCCTGCATGGCCCAGCGGTCCACATGCCGGAACTGCCAGCGCGCGTAGTAGTCGCGCAGGAAGAGCTGAAACTCCTCCTCGCCCATGACATCGTGCAACGCCTGATACATGGCCTGCGCCCGATCGTACACCATGTCGTTGTACACACCGAACGTTCGGAACAGGTCCGCGCGCGTCCCGATCGGCTCGGCGGTCCCGTCGCGCACAAGCTTCGCCTGCACCATCGACGTCGCATCCAATCGACGGCGGAGCGCGGCGACGGCGCTGTTCGCCGGCTTGGTCGGATCACGATCGTTCGCCTGCGCCAGACGCGCCCCGAGTAGCACCCGAGACTCCCCTTCCTGCAGCGCCGTCTGATACGAGGTCAACCCTTCGTCCATCCATCCGGACTGCCACTCGTTGTTGGCCAGAATGCCGAACGAGAAGATGTGTCCCACCTCATGCAGCGTGAGCTCCAGCGACGCCGACCCGTTCTCGACGAGCATCGGGAATTCGGTACCGCCGCCATCCACACGTTTGAGAATGGTCAGCTGGGGATACGGATAGTCGCCATACAGCGCCTCAAGCCAGCGCAGCGACTGCAGCGCATAGCGCCGCGCCTTCCCACCCTCCCACTGCGTGCGCGACACATCCACGCACTCACGCACGGCGCGCCCGTAGCGCACGCTGTCTCCAAAGAGCGCGTTGTTGGCGCGCGAACAATCATCCGTCGCGTCTGCACGGTAAAGAATGTGCACGGAGACGGTATCCCAGATGGGAAACCGCCATGCACTGGCCGGCGGGCGCACGTACGTCGCCCCCTCGTAGCGATACCCGGGCGAGGAGCTCCAGGCAAAATGATGTACGTCGCGTGCGAGAAACCGCACGGCGCGGTAGCCATTGCCCGGCACCACACGCGGCGCCGCGGGCACGTTCGTGTAGGCACCCGCCGCCAGACGCGGCGCCGCAGTGCCCGGTGCCGCCACTCGCGCATAACCCGGATCGCCGCCTACCGGCACACCAGTCGCACCAACCACGGCATCGTTTGGTAACACGAGCGTGACGTCGAACGACCCGAACTCGCCGTAAAACTCGCCCGCTGGCACCAGTGCGTTCGGATGCCACCCCGCCCTGTCGTACACGGCCACCTTGGGATACCACTGCGAAAAATCGTAGCTGCGCCCGCGACGCCCTTGCCTCCGGGCCACGGTAGACGGCCGCGCGTCCCAAGCAAACGTGACCGTCACCGAATCGCCCGGCGCCAGTGGCGCGGGCAGCGCGAGTCGCACCACGGAGCTGTCCGGTGCGAGCGGATACTCCGCGACCAGCGCCGTGCTGCCGATGCGTGGCGCCGCGGTGAACCGCTCGTAGGCGAAGTCGGGTTCGGCTAACTTCTGAAAACGCTGCCGACCCTCACGCTCGTCGGTCGCCGACCAGCGCGAGCCCGGCCGGAACGCATTCAGATGCTGATGCACCCACAACTCGCGCAGCGTGTCGGGACTCTTGTTGACGTACTTG
>JBBQSM010000204.1:0-6993 GCA_038234895.1 Gemmatimonadales bacterium | reverse complement strand
GCCCGATTGAGTTCTTCCAACTCGCGCGCGATTACGTTCGCCTCGTCCTCGCGCTCGGCGAGCAGCAGCGAGAGCCCGAGCTTGGCATCGGCAATGCGGCCGGCCGCGTTCAACCGCGGCGCAAGCACGAACCCGACCCGTCCCGCCGTCAGCGGCTTGCCATCCAACCCCGACGACCTGATCAACGCGCGCAGTCCCGGGTGCGCCGACTCCGAGAGCAGCTTGAGACCGTAGCGCACCAGAATGCGGTTCTCACCGCGCAACGGGGCAACATCGGCGATGGTAGCCAGCGCCACCAGATCCAACTGTCGATGCGCCAGGGCGCGCGACACACCGAAGGCGTCGCACAGCGCCAACGCCAGCTTGTACGCCACGCCGACGGCGGCCAGATCCTTGTCCACCGAGGTACACTCGGGGCGCCGCGGATTGCACACGGCATACGCCGCCGGCAACTCGCCACCCGGCAGGTGATGGTCGGTGATGATCACATCGATCCCGGCCGCCATCAGCTCGGCCACCGGCGCACGCGCGCTGGTGCCGCAATCGCACGTGATGACCAGCGTGGCGCCGGTGCGACGGGCCTCGGCCACACCGGCCGAGCCAAGATCGTAGCCGTCCGTGAGCCGGTTCGGCACGAAGGGCATGACGTGGCGGGCACCGAGTCCGCGCAGCACTCGCACCATCAGCGCGGTCGAACTCATGCCATCCACGTCATAGTCGCCGTGCACCACGATCGTTTCCTGCGCCCGCACCGCGTCGGCGATGCGCGCGACGGCGCGATCGAGATCGAACATGCTGGAGGGCTCAGCCAGGTGCTCCAGCCGCGGCCGGAGAAACCGCTTGGCGTCTTCCGGTCGCGCATGCCCGCGACTGACCAGCAGCCGGCACACCGCGTCCGGCAGCAAGAGCGCGTCGGCAAGCGCCCGCACGTCGGCGAGGGCGGGCTCCGCGATCGGCACCCACCGCGCATCGGGGCGCATGGGAGCGGCACCAACTCCGCTGCGCGGGGGCCGGAGGATGGACGAGGAGGGAATGGTCGAGGTCGAGAGTGCGCTCACGCGCGACAATCTAGCCCGGTGCACCCCGGGAGAGACATCCGATCATCGCCGACCCTCCCACCGGTTCGCCCGCGGCCGCACGGCCCGCGCGTCTTTAGTCCGCAGCCACCACGAGTTTGAAGTACAGCAGGGCTCCGCACCCTTCGCAGGTCTCGATCAGGTTGCCGCTCGACATGGCGGGACGGCGCTGCATCGGGATGGACGTGTCACAGTTACCACAGGAGTAGTCGCCGCCGAGCGGGAAGACGACCGCCGAGCGACGTCGCGCCTGCAACCGATCGTATTTGGAGAGCAACGGTGCGCCGACCGCACCGGCTGCCGCGTCGCGCACCGTACGTGCCGCGCTGATCTCCGCGTCGATAGATCCCGTCTCCGCGGCCAGCGCGGCACGAGACGCCGCCTGCACCTCCTGCAACGAGCCCACCGCGTCCCGGGACGCAGTCGCTGCGGAGCGCAAATCGGTGATCCGCCGCGACAAGCCGAGCAACTCACTCTCTTCGTCGGCCAACACACGACGGGCCGCTTCCACCTGCGCCATGGCGGCGGTGGCTTCCTTGAGCTTGTGCGCGTGATTGAGCACCTCAAGGTTCTTCTCGTGCCGGTCGCGATGCTCCGCAATCCGCGCCTCCAACGCCCGATGGCGCTCGAGTTCACGCTCCAACGCCTGCTCCGCGCGCGTCGCCTCGTCCAGGGCACGCTGCCGCGCCTTGTCGAGCGACGCCAAGCGGGGCGCCAGCGAATCCCGTCGCGCTTCGATGGCGCGAATTCCATCGTCGTGCTGCTGCACCACCAATAGCGCTTCAAGCTCCGGATTCACTTCCCCTCCACAGTTGTTGACGACATGCTCACCTTTTGGGTTTAGCCCGCGGGCTTCGGATCGGCAAGAGTCGCCGTAGTTCCATCTCCAAATCAACACGTTCGCGCAGCAGAACGTCCTGCGCTTCGCGCGATGAGGTTTCGCGCAGCTCGACAAGGATGGCGTCGATGCGGGCCTCCAACCGGCGCGCATCCAGACGGTCGAGGCTGAGTCCGATATCCGTCTGCGCCGTCTCGCTCCCGTCCGCGATCTCGGTCAGCTCGCGGAGCGTGCGCAGCGCCTGCGGGGCCAACCGCTCGGCGATCTGCTCAAGATCGTCATCGAAAGGCGCGCTGAGCAGCGCTTCGAACAGCTCGCGGTAGGTCGGCTCGCGAAAGTCATCCGGGCCGTGCCGTTCCGCGATGCGTTCCACAAGCCCGCGGTCGACCAGCATCGCCCGCAGCAACGCACGTTCGACGGGCTCATCCCGACGCGGACGCGGAGGCACGGACGTGGCCTGCCATTCCGGACCGGACTGTTTGCCGCGCTTTCCCTTCCAGGCGCCGCGGGCCTGCTGCGCCGCGTACGGTGCCGGCGGCGCGGGCGTGTCGTCGCGTGGCGCCTCGTGCGTGTCCTGCATGTCGGGCAGCGGCGCGAACGGGCCCGGATCCTGGTCGGACGCGTGCGAACGCGAAAACGCCTGTCGCGCTCCCGCTGGCAACTCATCCGCCTCGCTCGCGATCGTCACCTTGTCGAGGTGCGACACATCGGCCAGACGCGTGAGGTACATGTCGCGCGTCAGCGGGTCCCGCGCCGCGCGGATAGTCGGCAGCAACTTGTCGATCGCCAGGCGACGTTTGCGTAAATCGCTGAACCAGCCCAATCGCTCGAGCACCTGCACTTGTCGATCGAACAGGTCGATGGCCTGCGTGAGCTGCGTCTCCAGTCCGGCGCGTCCGTGTGCACGAACGAACGTGTCCGGATCGTCGCCTGCCGGCAGCGACACCACGCGTACCGCCGCCTTGTTGCGCAATAGTTCGAGTCCCGATCGAAACGTGGCCTTCTGCCCCGCTTCGTCGCTGTCATACAGCAGAAACACTTCGTTGGCGTAGCGCACCAGCAACTGCGCCTGTTCTTCGGTGAGGGCGGTGCCCAGTGGCGCCACAACCTCTTCCGCGCCAGCCAGCGCCACGCGAATGGCGTCGACGTATCCCTCGACGACGATGGCGCGCCCACTTCGACGCATCGCGTTCTTGGCCCAGTTCAGGCCGTACAGCGTCTCACGCTTCTTAAAGACGACCGATTCGCTGCTGTTCAGATACTTGGGCGTATCGTCGCCCATGGCGCGTCCGCCGAACCCCACGTGATGCCCCAACTCATCGAAAATGGGAAACATGACGCGGCCGCGAAACGCCATGTACGGTTCGGGCGAATCATCGCGCTTCTTGAGCAACCCGGCGTCGAGCAGGCGGTCGTCATCGAAGCCGAGCGTGTGCAGATAGCGTCGCAGCAACTGCGCGTCGCGCGGGGCGAAGCCGATGCCGAATCGCGTACGCGCCGCGGTATCGATCCCGCGCCCGTCGAGATACTCGCGCGCCGCGCGCCCCATGCTCTCATCGTCAAGCTGCGATCGATACCACTCGGCCGCAGTGGCCAGCACTTCCCAGTTCTTTTCGTTCGGATCGGCCGCCTGCGCGCGCATCGGGGTGTCGATCACTTCGATACCCACGCGTTCGCCGATCATCTTCACCGCCGACGGCCAGTCGAGCCCCAGCCGCTTGCGCACGAAGGTGAAGACGTCGCCGCTTTCCTGACAGACGAAACAGTGGTAGCTGCCCCGCTTCTGCGAGACAGAAAAGTTGGGCTTGGTGCCCCCGTGAAACGGACAGGCACCGCGAAAGTCGCCGCCCATACGCCGCAGCGGAACGAACTCCGAAATGAGCTGCACGATGTCGGCCGCGCTGCGCACGCGTTCGACGGTTTCGTCGGAGATCATGCGAGCAGCGCAACGGTCACGCCTGCTCCCCCTTCGTTCCATGCACCCAACCGATAGCCACCAACACGTGTGTCTTTCTTGAGCATTTCGCCCACGCGCGAACGCAACGCACCGGTGCCCTTGCCGTGAATAATGCGCAGCTCGTGCAGATCTGCACGCACGGCCGAATCCAGCGCCTGCAACACCAGGTCATCCACTTCGTCGGCGCGGACGCCGCGTATATCGACTTCACGCACCGGTTCGGCGTCAGGGATGTTGCCCACCAGCGAGACCTTGTACATGGGCGGCGGCGGCGCGGCGGCGCGGCGCAATGCGCTCAGCGGCACGGCGAGCGTCAGTGAACCCACGGCGACGCGCGCCTCGGCGCCACGCAGCGACACAATGCGGCCCGTCTTTCCGTCCAGCGTATCGACACTGACGGTGTCACCTTCGACCAGCGGCGCGTCACGGCGGGCGCGCGCTTTCGCGCCGGCGTGCGACGTCGCCTTCGCGGCGGCGGCAAGTTCGCCCGCCGCCTCGTTGCCGGACTCCGCTTCGCGCTCCAGCGCCGCCTGCAACTTGGCTGCCCGCCGTTCACGTTCACGCGCGGCTTGCTGCGCAACGCGATCGACGGCCGCTCCCTGCTCCGCCGCCGCGTCTTCGACGGCGCGACGTGCCGCGCGCGCCGCGACCTCGAGCGCGTCCGCGTGCTCCGCCGCCTGCGTGCGCACCTCGGCCACAGCCTTCTCGACCACGGCGCGCGCTTCCAGCAAATACCGGCGCGTTTCCTGGCGGGCAAGCTTTTCCGACTCGCGCTCCTTCTCGCGCACCTTGAGTTCGCGATCGGACACCGTCGCCACGCGCGAGCGGTACTTCGCCTGCTCGATCTCCATGACCCGTTCACGATCCGTCAGCGCCGCATCACGCACCTCGATATCGGCCAGCAGCACCGCCAGATCACGCTCGCCCTTGGGCAGACGCTCCTCGGCGCGTTGCAGCACGTCTTCGGGCAGTTGTAGCCGGCGTGCAATGCTGATGCCGTAGCTGCGCCCTGGCACGCCCTTGAGCAACCGATACGTGGGCGCCAGTTGCACCGCGTCGAATTGCAGCGAAGCGTTGACCACACCTTCCACCTCGGTAGCCAGCAACTTGAGCTGACCCAGATGCGTGGTCGCGATGGTCAGCGCGCCGCGCCGCGTGAGCGTTTCGAGAATCGACCCACCGAGTGCGGCGCCCTCGGCCGGATCGGTGCCGGATCCCAACTCGTCCACCAGCACGAGCGAATCGGCGGTGGCAAGTCGCAGCACCTCGCCCTGATTCTTGAGGTGTGCGCTGAACGTGGACAGACTCGCCTCGATGCTTTGCTCGTCGCCGACGTCGGCAAACACGTCGTCAAAGACCGGCAACCGACTCGTGGCGCCCACCGGAGCCGGTACACCGGCCTGCGCCATCATGGTCAGCAGTCCGATCGCCTTGAGCAGTACCGTCTTGCCGCCGGTGTTGGGCCCCGACACCAGCAGTGTGCGTTCGTTCGCGTGCATAGTGAGGTCGAACGGAACCACCGGTGTACCGTGCGCCAGCAGCAACGGATGACGTCCGTCCACGATGGACAGCCCGTCGGCCGGAGAACAGAACGCCAGATGTGCGCAGGCCGTATCGATCGCATAACGCGCGCGTGCATACAGCGCATCGAGCGCCACCAGCGCCGCGTACGCACCGTTGATCGGCTCGTGGAACGGACGCAGCGCGTCGGTGAGTTCGCGCAGCACGCGCTCGATTTCGCGCTGCTCCTCGATCTCCAGTTCGCGCACCCGGTTGCCGAATTCCACCGCGGCCGGCGGCTCAACGAAGATCGTTTCGCCCGTGCCCGAACTGTCGTGCACAATGCCGCCCACGTAGCCGCGCGCACCACGACGCATGGGGATGACCCAGCGCCCGTTGCGCATCGTCACGGACAGGTCGCTCACCTGATGGTGTGCCTCCAGCTTGCCCATTTCGCGTTCCAGCAGTCGCACCAGCTCACCCTCGGCCTGTCGCAACTCGCGTCGGACACGCCGCAGCGACGGCGAGGCATCGTCGCGCACGGTGCCGTCCTCGCCGATGGCGCGGCCGATCGCCTCTTCCTGCGCGCGCAGGTCCACCAGCGCATGCATGTACGACTGCAGAAAGGCAATGACGATCGACGGTCGTCGCGGGTCGCGCAGCGCGTCACGTGTCCGTCGCGACGACCGGAGCAGCGTGACCGATTGCACGAGCTCGTCCACCGTCCAGGACAAACCCGCAATGCGAAGCCGTTTCAACGACGCGGCCAGGTCGGGAAGGGGTTCGCTGATCCATCCCGCATCGGAGGCCACCAGCGCGCGCATGGCGCCTACGCGGGCGTGCTCCGCTTCGATCCAGACGCGATCCGTGCGCGGTTCAAGGGCGCGCACCGCGGCGGCACCGGGCGCGGAATTGGCGCGGCCGGCGACGTGGGCGAGCAGTCGCGGAAATTCGAGGATGCCGAGGGCGTGCGCGTTCATCGGACGAAAAATGACGAAGACCCGAACCGGCGCGTATGCGGGTTCGGGTCAGGCGTTCTTTGCAGAATGTCGAACAGCGGGGCGAACAGAACGTGACGCGTTGCGCCCTTACGCGCCGGCGAGTTCTTCCCGCGCCAACGCATTGATGGCCGCGCCGTCAGCGCGCCCCTTGAACTGCGGCATGACCTTGGCCATAACCGCGCCGACATTCGTCGCGCCATCAGCAATTGCCGAGCGAACAGCAGCACGTAGCTCCTCCGGGTCAACCTGCGCCGGAAGATAGTGCTCCAACGCACTGGCCTCGCTCTGTTCCTTGCCGGCGAGGTCCGACCGACCTCCCTTCAGGTACATCGCCACCGACTCTTTGCGCCTCTTGATCGCCTTCCGGATGACGTCGGTTACGTCGTCGTCCGTGGCATCTCGCCTGACTTCGATCTCACGGTTTTTGATTTCCGATATGACCATGCCAAGCATGAGAACGCGCTCTTTGTCCTGCGCCCTCCGGGCCGCAGCCTGATCGGTCTGCAGCCGCACGAGCAGCGAAGCGCCGCCGGCGGCCACGGGAGAACTCAACCCTGGCGCGTACGGCGGTTCTTACGGACAGCCGCGTTCATCTTGCGCTTGCGGCGCTCGGACGGCTTC
>JBBQSM010000203.1:0-7112 GCA_038234895.1 Gemmatimonadales bacterium | reverse complement strand
GATCTACCATCGTACTGGTGACTCCAAGTGGCTGTCGTACGGCGACCAGGTCTTCGAAGGCGGAGTGATCGGCTCGTACTTGCAGAATGACAAGCAGTTCAACCAGCAGTACTACCAGTCGTATCGCTGGCTGGGCGCGCGCTAGTCTGCACGGCGGTTCATCC
Organism: Gemmatimonadales bacterium; assembly: GCA_038234895.1. GTDB lineage: Bacteria > Gemmatimonadota > Gemmatimonadetes > Gemmatimonadales > Gemmatimonadaceae > Gemmatimonas. The sequence continues at coordinate 6,948 of JBBQSM010000203.1, read as the reverse complement.
GCATGATTCAAACGCCCTGCTCCGCGATTGCGCGGGGCAGGGCGTTTGGCATTTCACTACAGCGGCGCGATGCGCGCACATCGTCTCCAACTCACCGCCCAAACACCTCCAACGCCAACTCCACCTTCCCGAACGGCGCCGAGACCTGCACCCCCTGCACGGCGCCGCGCACACGCGCCAGCATCTCGCGCGCGATCGCCACGCCCTCGGCCAGCGCGTGGTCCTTGCTCTGCTCGCTGGCTTTGCGCATGCGCTGTAACACCGCCTGCGGCACGGTCACGCCGGGCACCTCGTTGGCCAGAAATTCCGCGTTGCGCGCAGACACCAGCGGCCAGATGCCGGCCACGATCGGGATACGGATGTCCTCGATGCTCACCAGAAACTTCTCGAGCTGATCCGGATCGAACACCGGCTGCGTGATGGCGTACTCCGCCCCAGCCTCCACCTTCCACCCAAAGCGCCGGTGCTCGTGCGCGGCGTCGAGCGCGGCAGGGTTCACCCCTACGCCGATCGCGAACTGTGTCGGCGCGCCAATGGGGTTGCCACCCGGGTCGAGCCCGCGGTTGAGCTGTCGCACCAGATTCGTGAGCCCGATCGCGTCGATGTCAAAGACCGCCGTCGCATCGGGATAGGGACCCATCTTGGGCGGATCGCCGGTGATGAGCAGCATGTTGCGCAGCCCTAGCGCTGACGCCCCCAGCAGATCGCTGAGCATGCCCAGGAGGTTCCGGTCCCGGCAACAGTAGTGCGTGACCGCCTCGATCCCGGACCGCTCGATGATCAGACTCGTGGCAATCGCGCCCATGCGGCTCTGCGCGCGCGGGCCATCGGGCACGTTGATCGCATCGACACCGGCCAGATGCAGCGTAGTTGCATCCTGCTCCAGCCGCTGCGTGTCCACGCCGCGCGGCGGCACGATCTCCACCGAGGTCACGAACTCGCCGCGCGCAATCTTGGCCGCCAGACGCGAGCGCTGTGCGAACGGCACCGGTTCCACGCCGGCGGCACGTGCGTCGGTGGCCGCCTGCGTCGGTTCTGTCGTGACCGTGACACGCGTGCGCGGAGACAATGGACGGATCCCCTCGGCCATAGCGCGGATGTGCTCCGGCGTGGTGCCGCAACAGCCACCCACGATCTTGGCGCCGGCCTGAATGAGATGACGCGCATACGTGGCCATGTATTCCGGGCTGGCCATGTACATGGAGCGGCCGCCCACTTCACGCGGCATGCCGGCATTCGGCTGGGCGGACAGTTTGCGCGAGGTGAGCGGCGCCATGCGCTCGATCGCTTCGAGAATGGTTTGCGGACCGACCGAGCAGTTCAGCCCGATCACATCCACCCCCCACGCGTCGAAGCACCGGGCAACGTCTTCCGGCGTGGCGCCGTACGTGGTGCGCAAGTCCGGACCGACGGTGGCCTGCGCAATCACCGGCATGGTCGGGTCGACGGCCCGCGCCGCAAGAATGGCCTGCTCGATCTCCTCGAGGTCGGAGAACGTCTCCAGCAGAAAGCAGTCGGCGCCGCCCTCCTTGAGCGCCGACATCTGCTCGCGAAAAATGTCGAGCGCCTCGGCGCGGCTGGTGGGGCCGTATGGCTCGAGCCGCACACCCAGCGGTCCCACCGCACCCGCCACCAGCCGGAACTCCCCCGCCGCATCCCTCGCGAGCTGCGCACCGCGCCGGTTAATCTCCCCCACCTGCGTTTCGAGACCGTACGCGGTCAGCTTAAGCCGGTTGGCGCCAAAGGTGTTGGTCTCGATCACCTCAGCGCCCGCCTTCACGTAGGCCGCGTGGATCTCGCGCACGAGGTCGGGGGCGCGCAACACCAGCTCGTCATAGCACTGGTTGATGAAGACGCCATGGGCGTACAGCATCGTCCCCATCGCGCCATCGAAGAGCACGACATCGGCCGGGTCGAGTAGGCGCGCCAGCTGCGCGGCACGCGGATGCGCTGTGACGCCCGCGGTGGCAGCAGGTGACTCCAACGGGGGCGCTACAGTTTCGGCTGGGGACATGACGGCTCTCGTTCACTTATTATGCAGGAGGCAGCCGGTACCGCCGTGAATGGCGACAACCGGCACGCGTCGAATGATAGCGTATCCCCTACAGCTCCGCCCTCCGTGCCACACGAGCATCGCATCGCCTCGCTCCTCAACGAACGCATCCTCGTCATCGATGGTGCGATGGGGACGATGATCCAGCGCCACCGGCTCTCCGAGGCCGACTATCGCGGAGACCGGTTCGCGGCGTGGCCGTCGGACCTCAAAGGGAACAACGATCTGCTCACGCTCACGCGGCCGCAGGTCATCGCCGACATTCACGAGGCGTATCTCGCCGCCGGTGCGGACATCCTCGAAACAAACACGTTCAACGCCAACGCCATTTCGCTGGCCGACTACGGCATGCAGGCGTTGGCCTACGAGCTGAACGTGGAAGGGGCGCGACTGGCCCGTACGCTGGCCGATACGTACACCGCCCGCACCCCACACAAGCCGCGCTTCGTGGCCGGTGTGCTGGGTCCCACCAGTCGCACGGCGTCCATCTCGCCCGATGTCGAAGATCCGGGCGCGCGCAATGTCACCTACGACGCGCTGGTCGAAGCCTACACCGAAGCGACGCGCGGGCTCGTGGACGGCGGTGCGGATTTCATTCTCGTGGAAACGATCTTCGACACGCTCAACGCGCGTGCGGCGCTCTTCGCGGTCGAGCGTTTCTTCGAGGCCACCGGCACGCGTCTCCCGGTGATGATCTCCGGCACGATCACCGACGCGAGCGGTCGCACACTCTCCGGGCAAACCACCGAAGCGTTTTGGATTTCCGTGTCGCACGTGCAGCCGTTCTCGGTGGGACTCAACTGCGCGTTGGGGGCAGCACAACTGCGCGGCTATGTGCAGGAGTTATCGCGCATCGCCGACACGCATGTCAGCGCACATCCCAACGCCGGGCTGCCCAATGACATTGGCGGGTACGATGAAACGCCGGAAACGATGGCCACGCACCTGGCCGAGTGGGCGCGCGCAGGGCTGCTGAACATTGTGGGTGGTTGTTGCGGCACCACGCCGGAACACATCCGCGCCATCGCCGACGCGGTGCGGGACATCAAGCCGCGCGCGATTCCCGTGTTGCCCAAGCAGTTGCGACTGGCCGGACTCGAGCCGTTCACGGTCACCGAAACCACGAACTTCGTGAACGTCGGCGAGCGCACGAACGTGACCGGCTCGGCGCGATTCGCCAAGCTCATTCTCGACGGGCAATACGGTGAAGCGCTCGTGGTGGCGCGTCAGCAGGTGGAAAGCGGTGCGCAGATTCTCGACGTGAACATGGACGAAGGGCTGCTCGACGCCGAGCATGCGATGGTGACGTTCCTGAATCTCGTGGCGGCCGAGCCGGATATCGCGCGCGTGCCGATCATGGTGGACTCGAGCAAGTGGAAGGTCATCGAGGCGGGACTCAAGTGTCTGCAGGGCAAGGGCATCGTCAACTCGATCAGCATGAAGGAGGGCGAAGCCGAGTTTCTGCGACGGGCGCGGCTGGTGCGCGCATACGGCGCGGCGGTGATTGTCATGGCGTTCGACGAACAGGGGCAGGCGGATACCGTCGAGCGCAAGATCGAGATCTGTACGCGTGCGTATCGATTGCTCACGGAGCAGATCGGCTTCCCGCCCGAAGACATCATCTTCGATCCGAACATCTTTGCCATCGGTACCGGCATCGAGGAGCACGCCGGCTATGCTGTGGCGTACTTCGACGCCACGCGCGAGATCAAGCGCACGTTGCCGCATGCGCACGTGTCGGGTGGCGTGAGCAACATGTCGTTCTCGTTCCGTGGCAACAATCCGTTGCGCGAAGCGATGCACGCGGTGTTTCTGTATCATGCCATCCGTTCCGGGATGGACATGGGCATCGTGAACGCGGGCCAGCTCGTGCCGTACGAGGATATTCCGGCCGATCTGCGCGAGCGCGTGGAAGACGTGGTGCTCAACCGTCGCGCCGACGCCACCGAACGGCTCATGGACGTGGCCGACAGTCTCAAGGGGCGTGCGGCCAGGGCCGTGGAGGACGTGGCGTGGCGTGCGCTGTCGGTGGAGGAGCGGCTGTCGTACGCGCTCGTGCACGGCATCGATACGTTTGTGGTCGAGGACACCGAAGCAGCGCGGCTGCTGGCCGACAAGCCGATCGATGTGATTGAAGGGCCGCTCATGCGCGGCATGAACGTCGTGGGCGACCTGTTCGGCGCGGGCAAGCTGTTTCTGCCGCAGGTAGTGAAGAGTGCGCGCGTGATGAAGAAGTCCGTGGCGCATCTCATCCCGTTCATTGAGGCGGCCAAGACGGCAGACAGCAAGGCCGCGGGGCGAGTGCTCATGGCCACCGTGAAGGGCGACGTGCACGACATCGGCAAGAACATCGTGGGCGTCGTGCTCCAGTGTAACGGTTACGATGTGGTGGACATGGGCGTGATGCAGTCGTGCGCGAACATTCTGGCCAAGGCGCGTGAAGTCGGCGCTGATGTGATCGGACTCTCGGGACTGATCACACCCTCGCTGGATGAAATGGCATTCGTGGCCAGTGAGATGGAGCGCGAAGGCTTCACCATTCCGTTGCTCATCGGCGGCGCGACCACGTCCAAGGCGCACACGGCGCTGCGCATCGAGCCGGCGTACTCGGGGCCGGTGGTGCACGTGCTCGATGCCTCGCGTGCGGTGGGCGTGACCAGCCAGTTACTCAGCGACGAACGGCGCGACGCCTTCATTGCCGATGTGCGAACCGAATACGCCGGAATTCGGGTGGCGCGTGCGGCACGCGGCATGGCCGACCGCTTGGTCTCGATCGAGGCGGCGCGCGCTAATCGTGCCAAGCCTGATTTTTCGCGGCCGGCACCGGTCCCGCAGGTGGTGGGCGTGCAGACGCTCGCTGATTATCCGCTCGATGATCTGGTGGAGTACATCGACTGGACGCCGTTCTTTCACACATGGGAGCTGGCCGGTCATTACCCCGCCATTCTCACCGATCCGGTAGTCGGTGCGACCGCGTCCACGCTGTACGCCGACGCGCGAGCGATGCTCGATCGCATGCTGCGCGAGAAGCGTATCGAAGCGCGGGCGGCGTTCGGATTCTGGCCGGCGGCCGCGGTGGGAGACGACATCGAGCTCTATGCCGACGAATCGCGACAGACTGTGGTGGCCACGCTGCACATGCTCCGTCAGCAGCTCGACAAAAAGGGTGACGGTCGTCCCAACTATTGCCTGTCCGATTTCGTAGCGCCGCGTGACGGCGGGGTGCCCGAATACGTGGGCGCCTTTGCGGTGACCACCGGGCACGGCGTCGACGAATGGGCCGCCGAGTTCGTGGCGGCGCACGACGACTACAACGCCATCATGGTGAAGGCGCTGGCGGATCGACTGGCCGAGGCGTTTGCCGAACGGCTCCATGAGCGGGTGCGGCGCGAGTTCTGGGGCTATGCACCCACCGAGGCATTGGACAACGGCGGCCTGATCAAGGAGCAGTATCAGGGGATCCGCCCGGCGCCGGGATACCCGGCCTGCCCGGACCACTCCGAGAAGGGCACCCTCTTTGCACTGTTGGACGCACCGGCGCGCACGGGTCTGGCGCTGACGGAGAGCTTTGCCATGCACCCCACGGCGGCGGTGAGCGGCTGGTACTTCTGGAGACCCGAAAGCCAGTATTTCGGGGTGGGGAAAGTGCTGCCGGACCAGTTGGCCGACTACGCCGCCCGCAAGGGCGATTCGCCGGCTGAGGCGCGCTGGACGTCGTTTCTGGCGGCCGCGAACTAGCCGAGAGCTGAAGGCGACCTGACGGCGGGCAGGGTACGGCGGCACGGAGCGATCTGATTCGGGTAGATTACATGGTTAGCTGCGATACTGCGGGTGCAACTGCGGCATGATGGTGACAGCCGGTCAGTACCGGTCGTCGTGAAAGCGTGAAATCTTCGAGGTCCATGTGACGATTCCGGCATCCGCGCCGCTCACTTCCCGAGCTGCCTGGTCAACCGTACGAGAGATTGCCCCGGCTCAGCTGGCCGCTTATGGGCTGACTGCGCTGGCGTTTGTGCTGCTGTTTGCCAAGCCCGCCGGGTTGCTGTTTGACGCGTGGTGGAATGATCCGAACAACGGACATGGCCTCCTGTTGGCGCCGCTGTCCATCTGGTTCGCGTATAAGAGCGGCATCGCCAAGGGCGCCGGTGCGCAGCGCGCGCTGGGTGTGATCATGCTGCTGCTCGCGGTGGCGGCGCGGTATGCGTCCGACCTCGCGTCCGAGCTGTTCGTGATGCGCAGCTCGATGGTGCTGGCGATGATGGGACTGGTGGTGTTCTACGCTGGCATCCGGCAGGTACTGCATTGGTGGTTGCCGTTCACGTTGATCATCCTGTCCGTGCCGCTCCCCGAAGTGGTGCTGAACACGGTCGCGCTTCCGCTGCAGTTCACGGCATCGCGTATCGGCGCCTCGCTGCTGGAGTGGCGCCAGATCCCGGTCATGCTCTCGGGCAATGTCATTCGCATTCCGGGACAGGAGCTGTTCGTCGCCGAGGCGTGCAGTGGACTGCGATCGCTCACGGCGCTGCTCAGTCTTGGTGTGCTGCTCGGCGCCCTGTTCCTCGACAAGTGGCCCACACGCTGGCTCTTGGTTGCCCTGACCATTCCGGTGGCCATTCTCGTGAACGGCGTGCGCATTTTCCTCACGGGTTTCCTGGTGCTCTTCGTGAGCCCGGAAATGGGTGAAGGCTTCATGCACACCTCCGAGGGCATGGTCATGTTCGGCGGCGCGTTCCTGCTCACCGGCGCCCTCACCTGGCTGCTCGGCCACGGCGAACGGTTGTTTGCGCGCAAGTCTCCCACTCAGCTGCAGGCGGCGGTATGAACGAAAAGACGGCGATGTTTTTGCCGGCGGCGGTGCTGCTTGGCGGCGTACTGCTCATTTCCGGCATCCGTGA
>JBBQSM010000202.1:0-7159 GCA_038234895.1 Gemmatimonadales bacterium | reverse complement strand
CACGCGGTCTTCGATGGCGAGCAGCGAGCTGCGGATGTTGATCGCCACGAGTCCGAACAGCCCGAACGCAAAGAGCGAGAAGGCGATCGTCGTGATTCCCAGCAGGGCAAGGACCGGGGCGCGACGGAACGCGAGCACCACCTCGCGGAGCGCGAGCTTCATCGGCGCCCCCGCAAGTCGGCGACCAGTCGTGCCGCGTCGTTGCCGTCGTACGCCAGCGTCCCCTTCTCGAGTTCGAGAAACCGCAGGCCGCTCCATTCGATCAGCGATACGTCGTGCGTGGCCATCAGAACGGCGGTGCCGGACGCGTTGATCTCCCGAAGCAGCTGAAAGATGCCGCGCGTGGCGCGGTCGTCGAGATTGCCGGTGGGTTCGTCGGCCAGCAGCACGAACGGATCGTTGGCCAGTGCCCGCGCGATGGCCACACGCTGTTGCTCCCCGCCGGAGAGTTCGTGCGGCATGGCTGTTGCCTTGGATGCCAGGCCAACCTGTGTGAGCAGACGCGCCACCCTGGGACCGATCGACTCGCTCGGCGCGCCCGTGACTTCCAGCGCAAAGGCGACGTTCGCCTCGGCGGTGCGATCGGGGAGCAGGCGGAAATCCTGAAAGACAATGCCAAGCCGACGCCGGAGTTTCGGCAGGTCGCGATCACGCAGCGTCGCACTGGAGTAGCCGGAGATCTTCACCTCACCGGTGGTGGGCCGTTCGGACATGGAGACGAGCTTGAGTAACGTGCTCTTTCCCGCGCCACTGTGCCCTGCGAGAAATAGGAACTCTCCTTTCGCCAGTTCGAACGACACATCGCGTAGTGCCACGCCAGAGCGCGCATACTCCTTCGTCACTTTGGTCAGTCGCAGAATGCCAGCCACCGTCTACTCCATCGCCTGCGCGAGGTCTGCGATCAAGTCGTCCGCCTCCTCGATGCCGAGACTCAGTCGTAGCGCGCCGGCCACACCGGGCAATTCAGGGTAGGGATCCGGCGCTGCGTCGGTTGCCGAATTGAGTTGATGCATGATGGATTCGACGCCTCCAAGCGTGCTCGCATGCCTGAACAAGCGTGTTCGCGACAGCACATCGGTCGCGGAGGGTGCACCCGCTGCAGGCACGAGCACCAGCTGACTGCCAAAGCCGGTGAGAAGTTCGCTGCACACCGCGTGGTCCGGATGCGACGCAAGTCCCGGGTAATACACCGCACGGAAGCCCGTGTGCGCCGCCGCCCAGTGCGCGATACGCATCGCGTTCTGATTTTGCCGAAGCACGCGGATTTCGAGCGTCTTGAGGCTGCGCTCCAGCAGCTCCACCACGAACGGATCGGGGGCGTGCCCCCAGACGCACATCTTGTCGCGCACTTCGTCGATCAATCCCTCGGCGCCGCACACCACGCCGGCCTGCATGCCGTGCTCGCCGTGCAAAAATGCGGTGCCCGAATGCACCACGACATCGGCGCCGTGCTCGACGGGGCGAAAGTTCACGGGACTGGCGGCCGTGGCATCCACCACTAGCGCAATGCCCAGCTCCTGCGCCAGCAGCCGCACGGGCGTCAGGTCGACGACGCGCGTGGTTGGCTGCACGGGTGATGAGACAAAGAACATGCGGGTGTTGCCACGCGTGACACGTCGCCACCCGCGCGTCTCGCTCGGATCGACAAAGCTGACCTGAATGCCCAGATTAGGTAGCTCCTGCTCAATGAACCGACGCGTTTCGTCGTGCAGCCACGTACTCGCCACGAGATGATCGTCGGCACGCAGTAGCGAGAGCATCGTACACGAAATCGCCGCCATGCCGCTGCCGAGCACCAGCGCTGATTCCGTGCCCTCCAGCAAGGCGAGTCGCTCGTCGATGCGGCCACCGTGCAGCGCGACCGTGGCACGCGCGACCGTGGCATGCTCGCCCGGCGATGTGCTCTCTCGCCGGTCCGGCGGGCCGTCGGCGCCGCGCGCACCGGCTCTATTGCTCATGCGCGCGTGCCCGTGTCGGTGTCGAGCTTGATGACGCGAATTACTTCGGAGATGGATGCTCCCACGACATCACGCAACACCACGCCGCCACGAGGCAACGTCTCGTCGATCTGCAATTCGGCGAGCTCCTGCCGCCGGTCCGTGACGATGCGCACCAGTTCGTGCTCCGTCAGCAGCCGGATCAGCGCATCGTCCGGGCGCATACGAATCATAGGGCCACGTTCCGCGTCCCCCCTGCGCGTGGAGATAAAACCGACCACCAGCAGCGGCGGTGAGTAGCTGCCGTAACCGCGAGGATTGCGTGCCGATTTTCCTGTCGGAATCATGAGACCTCCGGAATGCTGCCGGGTACCGCGAATCCGCCGAGATGCCGCATGAGCAGCCGGCGTTGACGCAACCGGTCGAGATGAAGTTCGGCCACCAGTAGTTCGACGTTGAGCGCGACGGCCACCGTGACGGCCTGCACCGGACCGAAGTCACGCACGGCTTCCCAATGCAACCGTTCCTCCTCCGTCACCACGCCATACAACTCGGCCATGCCGTCGTGCAGGGCGACCAGCGCGAGCGAATGTCGCTCGAGCACGGTCTCGATGGGATCGAGATGCCCTTCGTGGATGCCGCGGAACAGCACGTAACCCGTTGGACCGTCCGCCTCGGCGTAGCGCAACAGTAACTTGGCGACGATCTCATCGGCGCAGGAGAAGTCGAGCAGGTTGACCTGCGAGAAGTCGATGGTGGTGACGATCGGTATGCCGATCTCCACCACCTGCCGCTCGATCGCCGTACGTACCGCCGCACCCGTGGGGCGCGTAACGAGATTCGAGTACAGATCGCACACCGTACCGCGCAGCACGGTACCCACATCGATGAGCAGCGTCATGTGAGACGCTCGCGGGGACGCGGACGCGTGCTCGCGCCCGTCCGCGCCTTGGGCAACGGGTCGCCGATGCGCTCCGGAATCGTGATCTGCATCTGCGTGCCGGGAAAGAACGGCAACGCTCTGGTCAACGCCTCGTCTTGATCCCACTCGGGGTTAATGGCAATGCGCGCGGTGCCGCTGCGCACCGTCAGCTTGCCATGCCACCGACCCACGAACCGGCGAATGCCGGCCAGCCCTTGTCCGCGTCCAGCGTCACCGTGTCGGAATCGGCTCGCCGCACGCAGCACCGCATCTTCCAACGCCATTGCGTCGTCCCAACGATCGCTCATGCGATGGCCCGGCGAACTCTCAAGCGAGGCACGAAACCCGATGCCTGCGTCGCACACCGCGATGACGACTACGCGCCGGCCAAGCCGCTTGAGGTACTTGTACGTCTGCACCGCGACCCAGCCACCCTGTCCGGCGTGCTCCACGATGTTCTGGCACGACTCGCTGAGCGTCATGCCGAACGCGCCCGTGATCGCGGTGTCGAGACCGAGCTGACCGTGCAAGATGTCCGCCGCCTTTTGCTGAATGCGTCCGACCACCCCGTGCACGTCATCTGTCTGAACAATTGGCGTGATCTCGAGCAGCACATCTGACTCGTGCGCCTCACGCTGACGCGGCACGCTGCCGTGCATCTCGTACAGCTCCGCCGCGTGCCGGAAGAAGCCACTGCGCGACCAATACGACGCCGTGTCCGGATTCTCGGGGACGGCGAACGTCATCCGATCTTCACGCGACTGCGCGACACAGAGCAGCGCGGTCAGTCCAAACGGCGACGCCCAGCGCGCATGGCGCGCGTCGATCAGAATTTTTTCGCCGGGTGGTACCGGCGCGAGTTGCTCGATGACGTGCTCGAACGACTGTTCGTCGAGCGATGGCGGCACGTTGATGACGATCGTCACGACGCGCTGAGCTCCCCTCGAAGATGATTTGCCAGCCCGCTGGCGCCACGATGCTCCACGTTGCGCGACGCCGCGCGGCTCGCGGCGGCAATCGCATCGCTGAAGTTATCACCGGCGAGCAGTCGGGAGAAATGGGTCGAGCCCCAGACATCACCGCAGCCGGTCGGATCGCCGGGCCCGTCAATGCGCGCCATCACCGCCGGAATCAACGCCGTGCGCACCGCGCCGAGTGCGCCAACCGCCCCTCGCGAACCAGTACTGAGTTTGTTGATAATTTCGCGCGGTGGCAGATCTGTGAGCCTGTCGACGCCAGGCGCTGCCACGTACACCGAGCCGCGCTTGCCGAGGGTGACGCAGAGACACGAGCAACCGGCGGCCATTGCCGTCGCGGCCAGCGCCATCGGGTCCGGCGCCATCATCCGCATTTCGTCCTCGTTCACCTGCAGTACGTCGAAACAGGAACACCACTCCGCCACATCGGGCAGCGGGCGCGGAACGCGTAGTCCATCCGGTTGCACGGCCATGATCAGCATGTGCAAGTCGCAGTAGATCGGTCCCGCGAAATGCGTGCGGATCATGCGCGTGGTCGGGAGATCAAGCTCCCACCCACTCAGGAAATTGATGTAGAGCGCGTCCAGTCGCGCTGCGTCGAGTACCGGCTTGAGTGCGACCCAGGTCCAAGCGGGCACGCCACCCGACAAATGCTCGGTGCGACGTTCGTCGTCGAGATACCGCAGCTCCACGCGATTGTTCGGGTACGGTACCGCGATCAATTCGGCATCGGGCGCGATGCGGCGCAGCGAGCGGCAGAACGCGCGCGCTTTGTCCACCAGATCGTCGCCCACCTTCATGATCGGGACGATCTCCCAATCATCGGTGAGTGCCGCATCCAGGCCGGACAACGAGTACGAGATGCCGCCCCACTCCTCGATGGGCACCGCGCGCTTGTCACGTCCGTGTATGACGTCCCAGCACAGACTGCCGATCACCCCCACCCGCTTCTTTCGCGAGCGTTCCGGTGCGGCGGATGCACCCTCCGCGCGTCTCGCCGCCTCAGCCTGCGCAGCCGTCACGAAACCATCTGTGCTCGGAAGGCTGCGACCGCGCCCACAACACCGGCGTTGCCGGGCAGCAGACCCGGTACGATGCGGCACGCCTCGACTGCCGGCCGAAAGGCGCGGCGTCGCACTTCGGCACGTAACGGCTCGAAGAGCGCCTCGCCCGCCTGCGTCACGCCGCCGGCGATCACCACCACGTCGGGATTGAAAATATTCAGCAGGTTGGCCACACCGGTGCCGAGAAACCGCGCGGTGTCGCGCACGACATCTCGCGCGATCACATCGCCGCGCGCGGCCGCGTCATACACCGTTTGCGCGGTGATGCGCGCAAGATCGCCGTGCACCAACTCCGGGAGAATGGAGCCACTATCGGAGGCCAGCGCCTCGCGCGCACGTTCCGCGATGGCCGGTCCCGACGCGTACGCTTCAAGGCAGCCGTAGTTGCCACACCCGCAGCGCCGTCCGTTCTGGTCGATGGTGATGTGCCCCAACTCGCCGGCCATGTCACTCGAGCCGTGATACAACTTGCCGTCGAGAATGAGGCCGCCCCCGATGCCGGTGCCGATGGTCAGCCCCACAACATTGCGACCGCCGCGCGCGGCACCAATCCACCACTCACCGTAGGTCGCGCAGTTCGCATCGTTGTCGATAGCCGCCGGCAGTCCGGTGTGCGCGGACATCTTGTCCCGCAGCGGCACGTCATGCCAATGCAGATTCGGCGCAACCTTCACGATCCCTTTCTCACGGTCGAGTGGCCCCGGTGCGCCGATGCCAACGCCCTTGAACGCGCCACGATCCACGCCGGTCTCCCGCATCGTCGTCGTGATCGTCGTCTCGACCATCTGGGCCATCCGCTCGATCACCCGGTCCGCGCCCTCCTCGGAGCGCGTCGGTTCGCTGTGCATGCCGACCTGCAGGGATCCGTCAGCTGACATGGCACCCACAACGATGTTGGTGCCGCCGAGATCGACGCCGATGTAGAAATGGTTGTCTGGCATGCGGAGAAGATAATGCGCTGAATGCAGCCTGCCGCCAGACGCTATCGCCGGAGATCCGCTCCGTCGCCAAGCAAGGCACCCAGCCGCGCGGCCACCAGTGCCGGCGAGAGCTCGCGCATGCAGCGCCAATGCCCCAGCGGACACTGCTGCGGACCGTGCGCGTGGCACGGGCGGCAGGGCAGGGCGTCGACCTCCACCACGGCGCGCGCCGTCGCCAGCGGCCCAAACCCGAAGGCCGGAATGGTCGGACCGAACAGCGCCACGGTCGGCGTGTTCATCGCCGATGCCAGGTGCAGTGGTGCGGAGTCGTTCGTCACGAGTACGCGGCAACGCGCCAACATGGCCGCCGAGGCCAACAGCGACAGCCGTCCGGTCGCGTCGATGGCGGGAGCTGCCCCGGATGACGTCAGCGCCGCGCTGATCAGTTCGGCCAGCGGCGCATCGCCCGCGCCGCCAAGCACCACCACGCGATGCCGCTGCAGCGCTCCCTGCCATGCCGGTTCGCGGGCAATCGCCACGGCGAGGGCGTCGAACGACGGCCACCGCTTCGTCGCCCACACACTACCCGGTGCGAGCGCAAGCAGCGGCTCGTCCGCCTGCACGCCGTGCGCCGACAGCAGCGTCTTCACCGCAGCCGCATCCTGCTCACCGGGATAGAGCGTCGGGCGAAGCGCCGCCGGTGGTGGTGCGTCGCCAGGGGAGGACGCCAGCGACCACAGGCGCTGCGCGTGATGCCAGTCGCGACGAAACGGCAGTCGCGTTGTGTACAACAGTCGCCCGGGCGACGTCTCGAATCCGATGCGCTCGGGGATTTTCGCGAGCTGCGCCAGCGCCGCGGTACGCAGCGAGCCCTGTGCGATATACGCGGTCTCCGCCCCTACGTCCCGCAACTGTCGTGCGACGCGCAACATGCCCATGGTGCCGCGGTCTGCGCCGCGCTTGTCGAACACGATCACCTGATGCACCGCGCGATGATTGGCCAGCAGCGCCGCGTTCGCCGGGGTCGCTACCACGACAACACGCCCCTGCCCGGCAAGTCGCTCGAGCAAGGGCGTTGTCAAAATCATGTCGCCGAGAAAGCTGGTCTGCAGAACGGCGAGCACGTCGTCAATCCACCTGCAGCACCGCCAGGAATGCTTCCTGCGGAATTTCCACACTGCCCACCTGCTTCATGCGTTTCTTTCCTTCCTTCTGCTTCTCGAGCAGCTTGCGCTTGCGCGAGATGTCGCCGCCGTAGCACTTGGCCAGCACGTCCTTGCGCAGCGGCTTCACGGTCTCGCGTGCAATGATCTTCTGGCCGATCGTGGCCTGGATGATC
>JBBQSM010000201.1:0-7193 GCA_038234895.1 Gemmatimonadales bacterium | reverse complement strand
CAGGGGGCGGGAGTTCGGGTCGAAGGGGCCGTCCGTATGCGCGCCTCAGCGGCCCCGGTCGCGGAGGCCACGGTCTCGGTCGAAGGGACCGATATTGTTGCGCGGACCGATTCACTCGGTCGCTTTGTGCTGCTTCGCGTGCCCGCGGGTCCGCAGGTGCTGGTGGCACGGCGACTGGGGCTGGCGGTCTCCCGCATTCCCATTGCCGTGCCGACCGGGGGCGTTCGCTCCGTCGACATTGTGATGGCGACGAGCGCCCTGCAGCTCGATCAACTCACCGTGACGGCGGATCGTACCGGCCGAGCACGCGGAGAGCTGGGCACAGCCAGCGTGATCGATCGTGACGCGATCGCCAACCAGATCGCGTCCAGCTTGCAGGGGGTGCTCGAACTCGTGCCCGGCGTGCCGCTGCAGCCGCCGGGGCTCGATGCGTCGGCCCAGTTCTCGCTTCGCGCGCTGGCCACCAGCTCGACGGCCGGCGTGGGTGGGCTTGCCGGGCCCGGCGCGGCGGACATCGGCGCGTCAGGCACGCTGATCGTGCTGGACGGAATCCCCCTCTCGAACAACGCGAATCTTCAAACGGTTGGCGTGCGCGGCGAAACCGTTCCGACGGCATCCACCGCCGGTGGCGGCATCGACCTGCGGCGCATCCCGGCCAGTACCCTCGAACGCGTCGAAGTGATTCGCGGCATTCCGTCGGCGCGCTGGGGCGATCTGACGCAAGGTGCGATCATCGTCGATACGCGTGCTGCGGTCACGCCGCCGGAGATCGCGGCACGCTTCGATCCGCGCACGTCCGAAGCGAACCTCGTCAGCGGCCGCGGTTTCAGCAGCGAGCGACAGCTGCTGACCGTCACGGGCAACATTGCGCAGACCGCATCGGCGCGCACGCTGAGCAGTGCGACGACCATACGAGGCGCGGGTCAGATTGCGCATCGGGTGCGCTTCGGGGTGGCGCCGGGCAAGCGACTTGGCATCGACGGACGGTCGCCGCAGCCGCGGCTCGTGTTCGATACCCGGTTGGACTGGTGGCAGCTCAAATACAGCGCACCGGAACGCGTGGATATTCAGGCGGGGCGAAATTCCTTTCAGAACGATCGCGGGCTGCGGCTGGGCGAGCGTGCGCGGTTGGTCCTCGGCGGCGGACAACTTGAGTGGACGGCGGCGTTCGATGCGCAGATGCAGGACACGCGCGAAACACGAATCATCGGGCGTCCCACCACGCCGTTCACCGATCGGCTCACAGAGGGACGCAACATCGGGAGTTATGTGGAGGGCACGTACAGTGGGGCGTACCAGCTGCTTGGTGCGCCACGCATGCTCTATTCACGACTCGAATGGGAGCGAGCAACCCGAGGCGGGCGCGCCGGGCTCGCACAATTGCGGTTTGGCAGTGAGCTGCGACGCGAATGGAACGGGGGCGACGGGTACGTCTTCGACATCAGCAGACCACCGCAAGCCAGCACCTTCAATGGCACTGCGGGTTATGATCGCCCCCGACGGTTCAGCGACACGCCCGCCATGGCGACGAGCGCCCTTTACGCCGACACACGGTTCGCGTGGAAGCGGGGGTCGCTGGCTGCAGAGATTCAGCCGGGTCTGCGTCTCGAAACGTTGCACGAGGGCCAGTGGTGGTCTCGGCAGGCGCGGTCGTCGATGGTGCAGCCACGGCTTACGACGCAGCTGTCACCGTGGCCCTGGATGCGATTGCGTGGCGGCGCAGGCGTGGTGAGCAAAGCACCGTCCATCGCGCAACTCGCACCGGCGGGGCAATACTACGACCTCGTGAACGTGAATCGGTTCACGCCAGATCCGCGCGAGCGACTTGCCGTGGTCACGACGTTCATTCGCGACCCGACCAACCCGGCCCTGGGGTTGTCACGCGCTACCAAGCGTGAGGTCGGCGTTGAGCTGGACGGAGGTCCGCGTCGAGGGTCCATCAGTGCCACGTGGTTTGACGACCGGATCGCCGGAGCGGTGACGCTTCGTCGCGATCCCACACCGTTACAACGCGCGCGTTACGCGCTCGCCGACACGGGACGTGGCACCGGACAGCCTGGGCGCATCGTGGACCCGCCCATCGGATTCGATCCGGTACCTGTCTTTCTGGATCGCTTCGTCAACAGCGGCGCATTGGAGAGCCGGGGGGTGGAGTTCGTGGTGTCGTTTCCGGTGATTCCTGCACTTCGCACGAGAGTGGAGGCGAGTGGTGCCGCCATCACCACGTACTTCGCAACTGACGATCGGGACTTCGGGCCGGTCGGGCGACTGAACGATTTTCAGGTCGACACGGCGATCAGGCGGATCGCCTACTTCGACGGGGCGTCCACCCGCTCAGAGCGCGCCATTCTTACGTGGCGCGTCGTGCACCAGCAGCCGGATCTCGGATTGGTTATCACGACCACAATCCAGCAGCGCCTCGGTGATGAACGTCGTGTGCTCAGCCGGACCGATTCACTGGCCTTTGCCGGGTACATTCTGCGTGACGGCACGATGGTTCCGGTGCCGGAGAGAGACAGGGGACGGGCCGAGTTCGCCGACCTGCGGCAATCACGTCCCTCCACGGGATCGTCGCGAATTGCGCAGCCGGATGATTGGCTGTTGTCACTGCAGGTAGCCAAGTCGCTGGGGCGCAGCGGGCGACTTTCTTTCTACGTGTTCAACGCACTCGACAAGTTCATCACCTACGGATCCGGCGGATCGGCGCGCGCCTTGCCGTCCACGCGATTCGGTGCAGAACTCACCATTCCGACGAGCGAGCTGTTCGGTGGCTGGCGATGAACGGACCCGTTATGCGCGCGCGGGTTGCGATCTGCTGCGTCGCTGTGCTCGTGCCCGCTGCCCTCGTCGCCCAGGACACGCCACCGACGGCGTGGGGGCGTGGCCCTGACGCGCATGGCGTGCTCTCCGGCGGCGCCCCCGCTTGGCTCGGCGCGTGGTCACCGCTGCGTCCTATCGCGGATGTCCCACGCGGATTGCTGCGCGCGCCGCTCGCTCCGGGACTGCTCGATGCTCCGGCACCGATGGCCGGCGCATTCGTACTGGCCGGCGCCCCTGGCGCACTCGCGCGCGACCTGTCGCCCCGGTCTCCGGGCGACACATCGCGATTCAGTGCACTGCGACTTCGGGGGAGTGGCACCGGCGGCGACTTCATCCGTCCACTCGATGTCGCGGACAGCCGGGTCGTGCAGCTTTCGGGTCAAGGGTGGTCGCCGGTTGGATCACGCGGGGTCGCGATCGGACGCTTCGTGCTCGATCGCGAGCAGAATAACATCAGCTCCTTTACGCAGCGGGTCGCACCGTACGGGTCCTCACCATTCGTGCTGACCGACTCCGTGCGTCCGCCCATGCAGAGTACGCGCGCGCGCCTCGAGGGGGCGCTGGGCCTCCGCGTGGGCGGATTCGGGCTTGGCGTCTCCGCTGCCATCGACACACGCGAACAAAACTCCATCGACTTTCCGCTGCGTCGGTCGGGGCGTGCCGCAACGCCGGCGGCAACGCTTGGCGTCGAGCGCGCGCTGCCCTGGTTGCAGTTGCGCGTCGGCGGGTTCTACCGGTGGTCCGAGCCGAACGAAACCAACGTGCTCAATGCTGCGCCGCTCCCCACGGTGATCTATGCGGTGCAGGGCTACGACGAGCCGGTCGGGCTTCCCGTTGGCGGCGCCACTCCGGTGTTCGTGCGGAATGATCGGCGGGCTACGGCGCGCGGTGCCACGCTGGAGTTCGCCGTCATTGGCACACGCGTGGTGATGACCCACGAGCAGGGCGAGCGTGCGGAAGATCAGTATCGCGATATCGCGTCGAGAGCGCGTCCCACCGACCGATGGCGTGCGACCGGCGGCAACAGCCGCGTGCTGGTGCAACGGGCAATGGGCTCGCGTGTTCGCGCGATGCTCGTCGGGTCACGCGAATCGCTGGACGGCACCGCTGTGCGGGCAGATCTCACGGGCATCGCCTTTGAGGGACGAGACACCCGCCATGCGATCGAGGGGGATGCCCGCATGCAGCTCGCGCGGTCGTGGTCGGCGGCGTTGCTGGGTGGCGCTACGCAGATGACGAGTGAACGCGTGGACTATGTCTCGTCGCTCCGTTCACGCGTCGAGGTGACCACGCCGTTCGTTGGGGCAGAGCTCGCGCGTCATCGGCGTACGGCCGCCTTCGCGCTTGGCGTATCTGCGGCGTCCACCCTGCCGTCCGGTGCTGTGCCATCCGTCGAGCGGGAGGCCAACTACCGTCGCCTCATCGCACCGATGCTGGCGTACGATGCCGCAGAGGCGCAGGCGTTGGCCGCGTGGGCAACCGCGTTGGTGCCGATCGGCGGAACAACGTTCGTTGCCAGCGTGCGCGCCGAGCGCACCACCCCACGATCCGTGATGGGCGCGCGACTCCAGCCAAGCGGCGATCGTACAGGCTGGAGTGTGATGCTGGGAGTGCGGCGGTAGGCGGGAGCGTGACATCGCGCACTGACGTTCGGCGCGGCGGTGTGCAATGTCATCAGTCCTTGATGTGTGTTCCAACACCTTCGCAGGAGGGTGCACAATGGACTGGCGTTCTTTGCAAAGGAATACGAGACGATTGGCCACTGTTGTCGCAACGATCGCGTGCGCGGTGCTGATTCTGGTGCTCTCGCTCGAGGTGAAGGCGTTGCGACCCCAGGCTCGCGAGCTCAAGCGCATGAGGGCGGTGCCGACGATCGGACAATGGGTGCCGAGAGTAGACGCGACTGCGATGGACGGGAGCGTCCTGCCAGTCGGCGAGACATCGGAGGGACGAACACAGTTGCTGGTGTTCTTCACCGTCTCCTGTCCGTACTGTCGGCAGAACCTGACGGCTTGGCGATCGCTGACTGACTCGCTCCGATCGGATCCACGCACCGAAGTCATCTGGGTGTCCCTCAGTCCCATGGACTCCACCAAAGACTTCGTGCGTGCACACGCGATCGAGTCGTCGGTTGTGGTGTTTCCCGATCGCAGGGCGTCGCTCGTTTATCGCGTGAAAGGCGTTCCTGTCATAATGGTTGTCGACGCGCAGGGTATGGTGACGTCCGTGCACCCTTCGCTGATCGAGAGCACGGCCGACCTGAACGCTCTCTTGCTCGCGGCGAGAACGCCACGGGCAGCGATCACGCGCACTTCGGCGCGTGACTTGACAGCTGGCGTCCAGTAATTGGATGCCACATATTCCGAGGGAGGGTTCGTGATATGCGCACTTCATGGAAGGCGAAAGCTGGCACGGCGATCACTGCGGCCGCGATGGTTGCGGTGCTCGGGTTTGGCGCAGTGCAGGCGATTGGTGCCCAAGAATCGCTAAGGAGCACGGACTGTACTCTCACCAATTGGTGCTCCGGTGGGCAGGAGAATTGTGATGCATGTTGCTACTCACAGTCAGGGTTGTGCTACAGCTTCGATCCCAGCTACCAGGGGTGTCTCTGCTGGTGACGTGTAGCTGGCTTGGCGGCCCCGTCACTCGCTGTCGGGGCCGTCAATCGCGTTCGAGGGCGAGAAGTGTATCGAATCCAGCATTAGGAGAGCAATCGCGTGCGGATTAGTTCGTTCGGGCGGCTGACCGTTGTCGCGGCCGCATTGCTCGCCGCCGCGTGTGGAGGGAGCTCCGTCACCGACGGAACATCCCCTCCCGTTCCGCCACGAGACACATCCACGACCACCGGGCCGCCAACAGTACAGCGCGCGTCGATCACCGTACGCGTGGCGATCGATCCGGCCGACGCGTCCATTGCGTCGACGGCGGGGGTGAGCGCTGCGGGACTGACGGTTCGACTGCTCCGTGCGACCCCCGGTGCGACACCGCTGAACGGGACCACCACCGCGGACGGCACGGTGCGTTTCGATTCGCTGCTGGAAGGAGCGTATCAGATTTCGGCAGATCGCGCGCTCACCAGCGACGAGTTGGACCGGCTGTCTCCGGACGATCGGGACGCGTCGGTTTTCGCTGGCGGTGGCGATGTGGTGCTCTCGCCGCCGAGCAACGCGAGCCGGGAGATTCAGCTCGTGGCCACGCGACGCGGATCAATCGTCATCTCGGAGCTGTTTGCGTTCAATTCGCCGCCCACGCTGTCCGTGGCCTACGGACTCGGCACATACATCGAGCTGTACAACAACAGCGACACCACCGTCTTTCTCGATGGCATGCTGCTCTTTCGCACCTCGCCCTCCGTGCATCGTGGCTCGTCCGGCTATCCGTGTGAGCAATTCAATGTGTTCACGCGCCTGGACTCGACCGCGCTGTTCTCCTCCGAAGTGATGCACGCGTTTCCTGGCACCGGTCGAGACTTCCCCGTGCGGCCGGGTGAAGCGAAAGTCGTGGCCATGGACGCGCTCGATCACCGGGCGGCCGCACCGGACAAGGATCAGGTCGACCTGTCGCGTGCGGATTTCGAGCAGATCGGCTCCGACGCCGACGTCGACAATCCCTTCGCCGCGAACCTCGTGCGCGTGTATGCAGGCACCGGCATTCTGGGACGAGGATATCCGTACATCAATGCGCCCACCACGCACGCGCTCGCACTCCCCACCGCCCGCGCCGCGATCACGGTGCAGCGCCTGCAACGCACGAACGTGGGCGGACTCGGTGATTCCGTGGACGTGTACCGCGTGCCGCGCCGATACGTGCTGGACGCGATGGGGGTCGAGTATCAGCCGGGTTCGTTCGACGCCGGAACCGGGCCCTCATCGACATGCACGCCGTGGCTCTCCCCAGTCTTCGAACGGGCACCGGCGCGGCTCATCAATTCGTTCGTTCGGAAGGCGATCTCCCGAAAGTCGCTGGGGCGTACACTCGATGGACGCGAGATCCTGCAGCGGACACGAACCGCCGCCCGCGACTTCGACCTGCAGGACCCGTTGCGTCGGTCGCTCAACAAGTAGCGTCGCGGTCGCAGAGAACGACCTCAGGCCGCTGAAGGAGGCTTCGCTACGGGCCACGCGTCAGCGAGAAGCGTGATGCGTTGACATCAAGGTCGTGATGCGTTAGCATTTGCAAATGCGCACGACGATAGATCTCGACGAATCACTGCTGACCAGGCTTCGCGATGAGGCGCATCGGGAAGGGGTGCCGTTTCGCGCCATGCTTCATCGCGTGATCCTGCGTGGATTGGAGGCGCCAATGGCCGCGGCCGCGACAACGTACCGCACGCCATCCGTCTCGCTGGGTCAGGTTCGAGAAGGCGTCAACCT
>JBBQSM010000200.1:0-7422 GCA_038234895.1 Gemmatimonadales bacterium | reverse complement strand
CGTGCATGACGCACGGCGAGCGTTGCGTCGTGCATCGCCTGCAGCGGTACGCACGGCGAGCAGCGGTCGAGATTCAGGAACGGGTCCGTGCGGCCCATCGAGTCCGCGCACACCAAGGTGCTGGCCAGTGTGGACTCGGTGAGCTCCGAAAAGAGTCCCGACGACACCGTCGGCAGCGTCCGCACCACCCGTGCCTTGCCGGTGCCACCACAGGCCGCGACCACGGCGACGAGCACGCCGAGCGCAGCAAACAGGGAGAATGGGCGCATTGGCTCAAGATACGGGCTGTACGGCGTCCCGACAGATGCGTAACGTGTCCGTCAGATTCTCATCGGCGAGGCTTCATGTCGTTCCGTCCCAGCCGCAGGTTGCGTGGCATTGGCATGATGCTCGGAGCGTGCCTGTACCCGACCGTGATCGCGGTCGCGCAGGCCCCCGGTGCTCGCGTACCGACCGCGTCATCGGCGACCCCGCTGCTGCGCACGGTGAACGATCTGGTGGCCCGCGGCGACACGACCGCCGCGCTCGCCGCGCTCGACAAGGAGCTTGCGCGCAATCGCAAACAGCCCGCGCTCTGGCACCGCTACGGCATGCTGGCGTGGGGTGGACGCAAGCAGTCGGTGCGCAATATCGAGGACGCGGCAATCGTTCGGCTCCGCATTCATGCCGATACGGCGTTGCGCGTGGCCACCGAACTCGCGCCCGACAGCGGACAGTATTGGCTCGACTATGGTCGGTTCATCCGCTTCACCGACAACAGTCCGCGCCGTCAACGCGTGCAGGAGATGTTCGAGATTCCCGCGCAGCGCGCCCTCGCGGCGGGACGCGTGCGACTGGCGTCCGAACTGTTCGACGAGCAGGGACTCAACGCCTTCCGCAACTATGAGCTCGAGATGAACCGCTACATCTCGCAGAACAACAGCGGGGACGCGGGCATCAAAGTCCCCTCGTCGTCGTTTGATGGGGCGCGTGTGTTTGACGAAGCCGCGATCGCACGCACGCAAGAGTTCGCGATGCGCTTCCGCCACCAGATGGCCAAGTCGCTGGAAAGTCGTGTGCGTTTCCTGTCGCCGCCTTCCGGGCGCGCCAACCGCGACGTGGCGTTGCGCTCATTCGGCGCCGCGGTCACGGCCGACTTCACCAATCCGCGGGCGCGGCAGCATCTGGCCATGATTCTCGCAGAAACCGGCGACTGGCCGTCGCTGGTTTCGCTCGCGCAGCGCGCCGTCGACGCCGACAGCGGCGACGTGCAGGGCTGGCTCGCCCTCGGCATTGGCAACCAGCGACTCGAGCAGTATCCGCAGGCGGCCATCGCGTTCGATCGCGCCATGCAACAGATGACCGAGACGGAGGCGCTCACCTTCACCGACCTCTCGCGGCTGCTCACGCCGGATCGTCGGGCCAACACGGCGCGCTTTCCCGATTCGGTGTCGTTTGCCGCCATGAGCGCCGTTGAACGCAAGCGTTGGCAAACGCTCTATTGGCAGTTGGCCGACCCGCGCGCCCGCACCGCCGTCAACGAAGCGCTCACCGAATATCTCGCACGCGTCGCCTTCGCCGATCTGCGCTACAGCTACGAAGAGCTGGATGTCATCGGATCGCGCAGCGACCGCGGGGTGGTGCACATCCGTTTCGGTCCGCCCGATCGGGCGTATGGTCCCGGCGATGCGATCTGGACGTATCGGACCGGTCGCATCTTCTATTTCCGGCGCACGGCCCTGACCTACGGCAACGCGCAGTTCACGCCCGCCGAACGACTGGTGGTGCAGGATTCCATCCTGCTCGTCGATCCGAATGGATGGGAGACGATGCCGTTGGTTCGCAACACGTGGCCGATGCTCATGCGCGTCGCGCGCTTTCGCGCCGGTGCCGACTCCATGGACGCGGTGGTCACCGCGGCGGTCCCGGTGCGCTCGTTCCTCGGCGATGCCGATCTCACCGGCGCGTTTCCGATCGACGTGCAAATCGATGTACACGATGCTGCCTCACGGGTGAGCGGACGCGAGCTGCGTCGGGCCACCGTGAAGAGTGATTCGCTGCCAGTCGGACTGAACGGCGCATGGGTGCGGCGCATCGGGCGCGGGCTCAACATCGTACGAGTGGACGCAGACCAGCCGGACGTGGGGCGCGCCGCCAGCGCCACCGCCGACGCGATGGTCGACGGCGACTCCGGCTTTGGTATGAGCGATATCCTGTTCGGCACCAATCCCGCCCGCACCGGTGGCAGGGATCCGGTGCGTTGGAGCGACGTCTCCATTGCGCCGACCATCGGCGTCTTCAAGTGGAACCAGCCACTCGGGCTGCTCTGGGAGACGTACGAACTGGCGATGGCCGAGGGCAACGCGTCGTACCGCACCACCATCACGCTCGAGCGGACCTTCAAGTCCACGCTCAAGGGCTTCGCGGCGCGTATCACGGCCAACTTCAAGAATCTCGTGGAGCGCGATGGGTCCGGTACCGGACGGGTCGCGGTCAACTTCGACCAGAAGCGGCCGACTGGGACCGTCGTGACCGACTTCCTGACCATCAGTCTGGATGGCGCCGCCCCAGGCCCTTACCGCCTCAATATCGCCATCACCGACCTCGTCTCCGGAAAAACAGTCACGCGAACCGCCAACTTTGTACTTACCCCGGACTGAGCGCCCAGCCGCGCCACTGGACCGGACGCCATAATTTGAAGCTCCGACACTTTCCGGCGCGGTTGTCGTAGGGAGTTCCAACACCTAACATCAGCGCGCGTCCCACTCCGTCCGGCGTGGGGCGCGTTCTCGCACTCGGCGCGACGGCGCGCCATTCGGAGATTTGTCATGGCTCTCGGCGATTTCCTGCGCAAGCAGTTCATCGATGTCATTCAGTGGACGGAATCGGGCCCCGGCGTCCTGATGCACCGCTTCCCCATGCGCGACATGGAGATTCAGAGCGGCGGCAAGCTCACCGTGCGCGAGTCCCAGATGGCGCTCTTCGTGAACGAAGGCGTCGCAGCAGACGTGTTCGGCCCCGGCCTGCACACGCTGGTCACCAGCAACTTGCCGCTGCTCACGAACCTGCAGAACTGGGACAAGGCTTTCGAGTCCCCGTTCAAGAGCGACGTGTACTTCTTCTCCACGCGCGTCCAGACCGGGCTGCGCTGGGGCACGCAGCAGCCGATCACGATCCGCGACAAGGAGTTTGGCGCGGTCCGCCTCCGCGCGTTCGGCATGTACAGCTTCCGCGTCGCCAATCCCGCGGTCTTTCACGCCAATGTGGGCGCGACCGATGCGGAGTACACGGTTGATCGGATCGATCCGCAGTTGCGCAACGAGGTGATCGCGGGCTTCACCGCAGCGTTCGCCAATGCGCAAGTGCCGTTTCTCGACATGGCCGCCAATCAGGCGGAACTCGCCAAGCAGATCGCCGCGTCCGTCGCACCGGCATTCGAAGCGCTCGGCCTGCGTCTGGAAACATTCGTGGTCGAGAACCTGTCGCTTCCCGACGAGCTGCAAAAGCGCCTCGACGAGCGGATCTCCATGAACATGATCGGCGACCTGAAGGCGTACACGCAGTATCAGGCGGCACAGTCCATTCCCATTGCGGCGGCCAATCCGGGCGGCGTGGCTGGGCTTGGCGTCGGGCTGGGCGCGGGTGTGGGCATCGGTGGCATCATGGCCGACGCCATGCGCGGCGCGACGGCACCGTCGCCCGCAGCGCCCTCGGCGCCCGCGCCCGCCGGTTCTCCGATGCCGGTCGGCACCGAGACCAAGTTCTGTATCAACTGTGGCGCCTCCATCGCGGCCGTAGCGAAGTTCTGCTCGGCGTGCGGTCAAGCACAGCAGTGAACCACGGCGGGACGGAGTGGGTCGTCGAGGCGTTCGGTTGTGAACCCGAACGTCTCGCCGACGTGGTCGTACTGCAGCAGCTCTTCGCAACGATCGTGCGCGATCTCGCCCTGCATCCGGTGGCCGACGGTATCTGGCATCGTTTTCCGGGGCCGGGCGGCGTGACCGGGCTGTTGCCGCTCGCCGAGTCGCATCTCACGATTCACACGTTCCCCGAACACGGCTCGCTCTGTCTCAATCTGTTTTGCTGCACGCCACGCGCCGCGTGGGACTGGCAGCGCGGATTGCGCGCTGCCGTTGGCGCGTCGGACGTGCGCGTGCGCGTCATGGCGCGTAACTACGGGACATCGCCCGATCTCAACGATGTCGCAGTCGCCGTGACTGAGCCTGGCGCGGTGGACGTATCGGCACGCGCCCTGACATGACCGCTCCTCCACCGCGCGGCACGGCCTGCCCGAATTGTGGCGCGCCGATCGTGTTTCGCTGGGCGCAGGCGGTGCAAACCACCTGCGCGTACTGTCGCGCCGTACTGGTGCGCCGCGATCTGGATCTCACGCAGGTGGGCAGGCAGGCGGACGCGCTGCATACCGGGTCGCCCATCCAGCTCGGTACGGAAGGGAAGTGGGGGACGCGCGCGTTCGTGGTCGTCGGACGCATCGCGTACGCGTGGGCGCGCGGCCGTTGGAGTGAGTGGCACTGCCGCATGGCTGACGGCTCCAGCGCCTGGCTGTCGGACGCGCAACTCGAATACGCCATGACGTCGGAGCTGTCGATCAGCATTCCGCTGCCGTCGGTCTCGTCGGTGCGTGTCGGCGAGCGATTTACGTGGGGCGACATTGCGTACGAGGTGTCCACCGTGACACGCGCGCGTTACGCCGGCACCGAGGGAGATCTGCCGTTCACGACCTTCCGCCGTGACGAGTGCGTCTTCATCGACCTGCAGAACGGAGACGGCGGTCTGGCCACGATCGATACCACGGACGCGCCCTCCACGCTGTTTGTGGGTGCGTATGTCACCTTCGACGAGCTCGCGCTGCGCAACGTGCGCGAGTTTGAAGGATGGTGAGCACCGCATGACGACCGCACTCGATCCGCAGCGCCCGCAGCCCAAGGCATCATCGCTGACCTGTCCGTCGTGCGGCGCGGCGATTGTGTTGCACACGCAAGGGTGGGCCGCGTCCGTCGCGTGCGCGAGCTGTGGCTCCGTACTCGACGCCAGCGATCCCAACCTGCGCGTGCTGCAAGAGCACGCGACGGCTCTCCGCGTCGCACCGCGTATTCCGCTGGGCTCACGCGGCACCTGGTTTGGGGCACAGTGGGAGGTCGTCGGATTTCAGCAGGTGACGATCACCGTCGAAGGCACGGACTATTCGTGGACGGAATATGTCTGCTTCAATCCGTATCGCGGCTTCCTGTATCTGTCCGAGTATCAGGGTCACTGGAACGTGATCGAAAAGCTGCGCCGGCGTCCGGTGGTGGACGAGTCGGGGGCGCGTCCGGTGGCGCTGTTTGACGGCCGCACCTACAAGCACTTTCAGACGGCCACGGCGTACACCACCTTCGCACTCGGCGAGTTCCCGTGGGAGCTTCGCGTTGGCGACAGTGTGGTGGCGCGCGATTACGTGGACCCGCCGTACATCCTGAGTGCGGAGGCAGGCGAGGGCGAAGTCACGTGGTCGCGTGGCACGTACACGCCGGCCGCACAGCTCCTTGCGGCATTCAAGGTCGAGAAGTCGTTCCCGGCGCCCTCGGGCGTGTTCGCGAACCAGCCCAATCCGTACGCGACATTGGCGCGTTCAGTGGGGCGATCGGTGCTGCTCTTTCTTGCGGCGCTGGCCGTCATGTTGGTCGTCAACATGGCGTCGGCCAGCAACACGACGGTGTTCGAACAAGGCTTTACCTACGATCGTGCGGACTCCGCATCGGCGGCACTCGTCACGCCCGCGTTCGAACTCGCCGGACGGCCATCGCGCGTGGAAGTGGACGTCAGCGCCAACGTGGACAACGACTGGGTCTTCTTCAACTTCGCGCTGATCAACGAACAGACCGGTGATTCGCGCGAGTTCGGCCAGCAGGTGAGCTACTACCGCGGCACCGACAGCGATGGCGCCTGGAGCGAAGGCGGCACGCGCAAGTCGGTGCACCTCGCGTCGGTGCCGTCCGGTCGCTACTTCCTGCGCATTGCGCCTGAGGGTGGCGAGGCGTTCCGGCCGCTGGTGAACTATCGCGTCACGGTCAAGCGCGACGTGCCGAGCTATCTCTTCTATCTGTTCGCGCTACTCGCGATCACGGTACCGGCGTTGTTGGCGGCAATTCCGTCGGCATCGTTTGAAGGTCGGCGCTGGGCGGAGAGTGACTACGCGCCGGACACCCGCACCAGCAGCGACGACGAGGACGAATAGGCATGGCACGGATCTACACCATCTGGGGCGTGGGCGTGCTGCTGCTATTGGCGGTGGCGCAGTTTCGAGGCTGGTCGCTCACGTCCACGAACAACGGCAAGACCAACCCCCGCTCGGTGCGCGCCAATCCCGGTGCGTACCGCTCACCCTACTATCTCCCGGGGCGTACGCTCCGCGGCAAGTAACGGAGCCCTATCTGATGGATGCTCTCTGGCAGAACGTGACCGCCGCGGCGGTCTTCGCCGGACTCGGCGTGGTGCTGTTTGCCCTCGCCTTCCTCATCGTGGACCTGCTCACGCCGGGAAAGCTGTGGCATGAGATCAGCGAAAAGAAGAACACCGCGGCGGCCATTCTCATGGGTTCGGTGGCGCTCGCGCTGGGCATCATTGTCGCCGCTGCAATTCATTGAACGTCGCGCTCTTTGTCTCTGTTTGCCTGATTGCGGCGTGCGGGCTCATCTACGAGCTCGTCGCCGGTGCGCTCGCATCGTATCTGCTGGGCGACAGTGTCACGCAGTTCTCCACGGTCATCGGCACCTATCTGTTCGCGATGGGGATCGGAAGCTGGCTGTCGCGGTTCGTGGTGCGCGGCCTTGTCACGCGGTTCGTGGTGATCGAGCTGCTCGTCGGTGTCGTGGGCGGGTTCTCCTCGCTCATTCTGTTTCTGGCCTTCGCCTATACCGACGCGTTCCGGCCCGTGCTGTACGGACTGGTTGTGCTGATCGGCATTTTTGTCGGGCTCGAGGTGCCGCTGCTCATGCGCATTCTGCGCGACCGCTTCGACTTCAAAGACGTGGTCTCGAATGTGCTCACGTTCGATTACATCGGCGCGCTCTTCGCCTCGCTACTCTTCCCGCTGCTGCTGGTGCCGCGGCTCGGTCTCGTGCGTTCGGCCATTCTGTTCGGTCTAGTGAACGTGCTGGTGGGCCTGTGGAGCACGTGGCTCTTTCGTGACGTGCTGGCGCGGCCGCGCTGGCTGCAGGCCGGTGGTCTGCTGGCGCTGGTGCTGCTCTCCCTCGGACTATGGAAAGGGCAGGCGATCACCACCCTCGCCGAAGAGGGGATGTACGCCGACCCCATCATCCTCGCGCGTGACACCCGCTATCAGCGCATCATCCTCACCAACTGGAAGGACGATCTGCGGCTGTATCTGAACGGGCATCTGCAGTTTGCGTCGCGCGACGAGTATCGGTACCACGAAGCGCT
>JBBQSM010000199.1:0-7491 GCA_038234895.1 Gemmatimonadales bacterium | reverse complement strand
AAGGCGCGCGAGCGTAGACTGTCGCCGCTGCCAACCGGACCCGGCGCGCATCGCGTGGCGTGGGACATCACCTACGAACCGCCGGTGCCCGCCAAGGGCCAGTTGCTCTGGGGCTATGCCGGAGGCGTGAAGGCGCCACCCAGGACGTACAGCGCGGTGCTGGCGGTTGGGTCGACGTCGCAGACACAATCCTTGACCGTGCGCGGCGACCCGCGGCTGCCCACCACCGCCGCCGATTACCAGACACAGTTCCGCACCGCGATGGCCGTGCGTGACACCATGACCGTGGTCAACGAAGCCATCGCCACACTCCGCTCGGTGCGTGAGCAGGTGCGCGCCTCCGTGTCGCAGGCGGAACGCTCCGGAAGCGTTGATGCGGTGAAGGGTACGGCCGACACGCTCGTGGCCAAGGGTGATGCCATCGAAGGGCGACTGACCGATCCGCGCCACAAGGTCGGCTACGACATCCTCCGCTTTGGCGGTCAGCTCGACAACCAGCTCAACGAGTTGTACGGCAATCTCACAGGCACGGGTGGCTACATCAACGGCGGCGCGGATGCAGCGCCCACGATGGGACAACTCGAGCGCACCGCCGATCTCACGCGCGAATGGAACGCCGTTGCCGCTGACGTGCGCACGTTTCTGGACAAGGACGTCGTCGCATTCAACGCCGCGATGGCGAAGCTTGGGCTCGCGCCGGTGGTGGTGCCGAGGAAAGTGCTCAAGTAGCGCGGCGGGGCGTGGTTGATCTGCTCAAAGCCATCGCGCGTTCAGCGAAGTGCGTTCAGCAACGCGCACGGTGCGATTCGGCGCGTCCTGAAACTCGAACTCACCATTCACGGTGAACTTCACATCCGTGACGAGCCGTCCGGTGCGGTACGAGACGGTCGCCGATCAGATGCCGCTGCTGTCCCGTCGCGTGAGCGGCACGTCAGTTCGCCAGCTCAGCGGCGTGTCGGACCCGCGCACGCCCACCGATTGCACATCGGGCACGGCCGAGACATCGACTTCGTACACGACGGTGCGGTCGTAGGCATTTTGCACGCAACCGGCGAGGGCGACGGACGTGGCGATTGACAGACCAATGGCGAATCGTGTGATGAGCGAGTTGTTCGTGCTCATGCCGTACGTCCCCGGGATAGCAGCGCGTCTACATCACATCGGCCTGAGCCCAGTACGACTGAGTAGAGCCCAAACCAGACGAAGCCGAGCGCCGGGAGTGTGTTCCAGAGTCCGTTCTGCATCTGTTGAAAAAAGATGGCGACGAGCATCGTGCAGATCACCAGCGCACCGAACACACGCGTGCACAGTCCAAGCATAAGCGCCACACCGCCCACCCCTCGGCGAACGCAGCCATCCACGTGAAAACCCCAGTCGCGGTACGAGCACGAGCAGCTCCGCGGACCCGCCGGCGTTCGTTCTTCGCGTCCAAGTGGATGCACGCGCCCGTGGTTCCCGACGAAGCTGTCTCTTGCACATGAAAGCAAATATCTGTATTCTTTCAAATCATGAACGCACTTTCCAGCCTGCGCCCAGCGCCCGATCCGGCTGAGGTGGTCGCCAAGGCGGCGCTGTCGGCGTCGGAACGGCTTGGTCTCACCAACCGGCACCTCGCGGCAGTGATCGGCTCCAGCGAGGCGTCGGTGTCACGCATGCAGCGCGGCCGCGGCGTCGATCCGGACAGCAAGGAGGGCGAACTGGCGCTCATGTTCGTGCGCCTCTTCCGGTCGCTCGATGCGCTGGTCGGCGGTGATGAGACCAAGGCCCGGGCCTGGATGCACGCCATCAACGATCACGTGGGCGGCGTCCCTGCCGATCGTATTCGAACCGTCGAGGGTTTGGTCGATGTCGTCCAGTATCTGGATGCAATGCGCGGGCGACTCTGAGATCCGTCCGCTGCGGCTGGTGCCGTGGCGCGTGGTGGAATCGCAGCATCAGGTCTCCACGCGCAAGCTGGTCGATTCGGCAGACGAGCAGGAGTTGCTGGAGGAGCTGATCGATCGCGTGAAGCCACCCGCACAGCTCGGCGTTCGGTTGCACTATCTGCTCTTCACGCCGTTTCGCTATCCGCCGTTGCGCCATGGTTCGCGTTTCGGCGTGCGGCAGGCACGCGGCATCTGGTACGGTTCCGAACAGCAGCGCACCGCGTTCGCTGAGGTGGCGTACTATCGGTTGCTCTTTCTCGAGGGGACGCGTGCGGCGCTGGACATGGTGACCACGGCACTGACCGCCTTCACCGTGCGCATGCGCAGTACACACGGCGTGGATCTGATGGCACCACCGTTCGATGCAGAGCGCGCAGCGATTGGGTCCAAGGTGTCGTACACGGAGACGCAGGCGCTGGGGCAGGCCATGCGCGACGCTGGGGTGGAGCTGTTTCGCTGTCCTTCCGCGCGCGATGTCGACGGCGGGGCGAACGTAGGCGCCTTCACGCCGGCCGTTTTTCATGCAGCGGTGCCGCAGCACGATCAACGCTGGCACTGTACGGCCACGCGCGACGCGGTCGATTTTACGCGCGGCGACTTCACCGGCACGCGCGAAACGCATCAGTTCGACCGCGCGCAGTTTCTCGTGAACGACCGACTGCCGTCGCCGGCGCTCTGACGCCGTACCGACCCGCGTCGCGCTCGCGCGTTACGTTGCTCCGCGCATGACGTCCACCGCCAATTCCCGCGCGTCCGCGCCCGCTCCCGGCGCGCATGCCAGTGCTGCGCCCGATAGCGCCCCCGAGCGCTGGCGCATGCTCGCGCTGCTGGCCTGCGCCGAGTTGCTGGGCATGGCGCTCTGGTTCACCGGCAGCGCCGTGGGTCCCACGTTGGCGGCGTCGTGGTCGCTCACGCCCTCGCAGGTGGGGTGGCTGACCACGGCCGTGCAACTCGGGTTCGTGCTGGGCACCGCACTCAGTGCACTGTTGAACCTCGCCGACGTGATCCCCGCGCGCAGGCTGTTCGCGACGGCGGCGGTGCTCGGTGCGGCGGCGAACCTGCCACTGGCCTACACCGACTCGTACGCGGTCGCACTCGCGTCGCGATTTGCAGCGGGCTGTTGTCTGGCGGGCGTGTACCCGCCGGCCATGAAAATGGCGTCGACGTGGTTTCGCGCTCGGCGCGGACTGGCGGTGGGGACCATCGTGGGCGCACTGACCATCGGCAAGGCCACGCCGTATCTCGCGCAGGCGTGGCCGGGTGCAACGGTACCCGTGGTGACCTGGCTGGCTTCCGGCAGCGCGCTGCTGGCAGCGGTACTCGTGTTCTCGGCGTATCGAGACGGTCCGTACGAATTCCCGTCGCGTCCGTTCGCCTGGTCGCGCGTAGGCGACGTGGTGCGCGAGAAGCGCTGGCGGCTCGCCACGGGTGGCTATCTCGGCCACATGGCCGAACTGTACTCGTTCTGGACGTGGATTCCGGCGTTTCTCGTGGCCAGCGATGTGGTGCACGCCGCGCGCACCGGTTCGGCAGCGAACGCGCGCACCGCCGCGTTGATCGGCTTCGGCGTCATCGCCGTGGGAGGCATCGGGTGCGTGTGGGGCGGGTTGGTCGCAGACCGCATCGGTCGCGCGAAACTGGTCACGCTGGCCATGGCCATCAGCAGCACCTGCGCACTCGCCATCGGTCTGGCCTGGGGACAATCGTGGTGGCTGCTCGCCCCACTCGCGCTGGTGTGGGGCTTCTTCGTCATTGCCGACAGCGCACAGTTCAGCGTACTGGTCACAGAAACCGTGCCGCCACACGCCGTCGGCACCGCGCTCACGCTGCAAGTGTCACTGGGTTTTTTGCTCACCACGCTCACCATTCAGATCATTCCACCGCTGGTGCAGTGGTTCGGCTGGCAGTGGGTCTTTCCCGTCCTCGCGATTGGTCCGTTACTGGGCATTGCGAGCATACGACGGCTGGGGCAGCGCGCAGAATCCTGACCATTCATCCAGCCAAGTAGACAAACCCACAGCAAAAACCAACAAAAACAACAAACAAAAACAACAAACAAAAACAACAAACACCTTGGAACAGCCGATGACACGGATGCAACAGATCACACGGATCAATCGGTAGCTGTTGCAGTATCCGCGCGTTTCCATCCTATCCGCGAGATCGGCAGTTCCATGCAGTTGCAGTTGCAGTTGCAGTTGCAGTTGCAGTTGCAGTTGCAGTTGCAGTTGCCGTTACCGTTGCAGTTGCCGTTACCGCGCCCCTACCCGCCGGCCAGCCGCGCCATGGCACCAGCCATGAAGTCCGATCGCCACTGCTCGAGCTGTGCCACCGACACGCCACTCGACGTCGCGACGACGGTAACCAGCTCCCCCTGCAACAGTCGCAGCACCAGCGCGCCCTTCGACTCCACGGTCATGGTCGACGGCTCGGCCGGGGCGTTCATCGACGGCGCCACCGGCGGGATTACGTGCTTGACCGGCCCTGCGGACGCGTTGCGCCGTGCCTCGATCGCCTTGACCACCAGCTCGGTCAGTGACGCGACAAACTCCAGCGTCTCACGCTCCGGCAATGGCTCGCGCGCCACGCGGTCGACATAAAGGCAGCCTACGATCTGCCCGCTTACCACCACGGGAAAGACACCGAACTGCCCGATCCCCAACGTCGACGCGAAATGCAACTCCAGCGCGTTCATCGCTCGATCGCTCGGCAAGTACAACACCTGGCGCTGCAACACGGCAGAGGCCAACGGACCACCCTGCGGCGTCATTGGGAAATCGAACTGCGCCAACAGTGATTCCACCCCACTGCCAAGCCCCGAGCGTGCACGGAGCCGCGCGCGATCCGGACTCAGCACACAAGCCACCACGCGATCGAAGGGTGCGCCGCGCAATGCGCCTTCGATGGCCAGCAGCAGCACCTGCCCCAGGTCGCACTCCGACGCCGGATCGACCTTGCTTTCGAGCTCCTGACGCAAGCGTTCACGCAACTCGATCGCCGCATTGGGCGCCGTCCCGTCGAGCGCGATCTCCCACTCGCCGTTGCCCAGTTCGGATACCCCCAGCGCCGAACAGGCCGCGTCGGAGAGTTGCCGCATGCGCAAGCCGTCCACCGAGACCTTCGCGTTCACGAACAGCTCACGCGTTTCCTCGAGCGCCGACTCGACCACTTCGCGCACCTGCGTGCGAGTGAGCTTGATCCGAGACGCATACCGGGTGATGACGTCGTTCAGCTCGTCATGCGCACTGCCGCGCGCACTGCGCTCCGTGTCGCGCCGATAGATCGCGTTCGTGAGGTCGTGACTGAACGAGGTGATCGCACTCGACTCGCTGGTAAACGATGTGGAGCGGGCGCGGATCCCCTGCGTCACGCTGTCCGGCATCCCCCAATGATTGCACAGCTCGATCCCCAACTCCTCGTAGCGGAAGCCAAGCACCGCAAAGGCGGCGCTTTCCAGCGATTGTGCCTGGTCGCGCACCAGCGTGTGAATGCGGGCGTAGTCGTCGGCAAAGTGGCAGGCGATCAACACCTCGCCGAGGTTGCGGAACATGCCGCACAGGTGGGCCTCTTCCGGATCGCCTCGTCCCAACCTGGTCGCTATTTCGCGCGCATGATTGGCGGTCAGCAACGACAGCAGCATCAATTCCTTCAACCCACTCGAACGGCGGGCGTAGTTTTCGAACAGGAGCAGACTGCTGGCCAGTTGACGGACGGTGCGAGCACCCAGCAGCATCATGGCGCGCGTGGCGCTCTCAATCTGCCGGTTTGCGCGGCGGTAGTGCGCGCTGTTGGCGGTCCGTACCACGCTGAGTGTGAGACTGTACTCACGCAGCACCACGTTGGTCAGACGTTGCAGCGAACTGGCATCGTCGTCGAGGGCAGAAATCGTTTCAATGATTTGCTGCGACAACGCCGGGAAGTCACGCCCCTCGAGAATGCGAGCGAGACGCGCTTTGACTGGTGTGATGTCGTCGGTCGGCCCGTCGTCGCGACCGCTCGGTTCGACCTGTCGTACGCTGTCCGTGCTGGTCCGCATGGTCGGGGAAAGGGTGTACCCGGTGAGTATCGGCTCGTCGCGCCCATTCCTGAGTCGCGCCCCGGCGCTACGTTGCCGTCTTGCCTCTTCCCCATACCGCCGGAGTGACCCCGTGAGCACCAGACGCGACTTTTTCAAGCAGGCCGGCGTGGTCGCCGGCTCCGCCGTGGTCGGCAGCACGCTCGCGCCATCACTGCTGCGCGCCGCGTCGTCCGCCGTCACGGCCCCGTCGGTCGCCCCCATGCGCGTCCTCATTCTGGGCGGGACAGGCTTCATCGGGCCGCATCTCGTGCGGCTGCTGGTCGCGCGCGGGCATACGGTGTCCACGTTCACCCGCGGCATCCGCCAGGCCGACCTGCCCGAGGGCGTCGAGCGTCTCGTCGGCGATCGGGATGTGAAGGATGCCAGCGGCGCGGTGGTCGGCAATTACACCGCCCTCACCGGCCGCAGCTGGGACGCCGTCATCGACGACTCGGCCACCAATCCGGCCTGGGTCCGCGGGGCCTCTGCTCAGCTGAAGAACGCGACCCAGCGGTACATGTTCGTCTCCTCGACCGGGGTGTTCTTCCCGTACCGCACGCCGCGCGTGGACGAGAGTGCCGCCGTGCGCATGTCCATGACCGAGGAAGCGGCCAACCAGTACGGCGTAGACAAGGCCAACAGTGAGCAGATCGCGCGCGACGTGTTCGGTGCCGGCGCCACGATCGTACGCCCCAGCTACATCGTAGGGCCCGGCGACACGACCGATCGCTTCACCTACTGGCCCGTACGTCTGGCGCGCGGCGGTGACGTGCTGGCCCCGGGCAAGCCCACCGATTCGTCGCAGTTCGTGGATGTGCGCGACCTGACCGAGTTCATGGTCAAGCTGGTCGAGGACCAGCGCGGCGGCACCTTCAACGTGGCGGGCCCGCGCGAGCCGCTGACCATGCCGGCGTTTCTCGCCGAGGCCAAGGCGGCCGTGGGACCCAACGCGCAGTTGACGTGGGTGGACGACTACGAGTTCCTGGGTGCGCAACGCCTGCGCTTTGCCTGTCCGTGGATTCTGCCCACGGGCGACAGCGCCAACACCATGGTCATCAGCAATGCGCGCTCGATTGCCGCCGGTCTCGCATTCCGGCCCATCGGGCTCACGGTCCGGGACACACTGGCGTGGTGGCAGTCGCTCCCCGAAGACCGGCGCGCCAAGAATCGCTTTGTGCTGACGCCCGAACGCGAGGCAGAGATTCTCTCCGCGTGGAAAGCGCGCGGGCGGTAGGGGCGACGCGGCGGGAAACGCTACGCGATGTCTGCCTGCTCGCGCGCCCGTCGTGCCTCGTACACCCGCAGGTGCGCGTGCGCGACGTGCAACATCGGATAGGCGTACGGATCGCCGCCGCCGCGCGCGAGCAGGTCACCGATGATCTGGTCGCCCTCGATACGGAACTGTCCCTCGATATCGCGGAACATCGACGCGGTGAGCAGCGAGCCCGGGGTGGTGAACATGGCCCCGATCCGCTGCAGCGACTCCGCGCTCGGCGTGTGCCCATTCCG
>JBBQSM010000198.1:0-7575 GCA_038234895.1 Gemmatimonadales bacterium | reverse complement strand
GGACGCGTTGAGCGCGACCGATCCGCGCGGCCAGACCTTGCCCATGATCGGCAGCGTGTC
Source organism: Gemmatimonadales bacterium (assembly GCA_038234895.1). Taxonomy (GTDB): domain Bacteria; phylum Gemmatimonadota; class Gemmatimonadetes; order Gemmatimonadales; family Gemmatimonadaceae; genus Gemmatimonas. The sequence continues at coordinate 7,515 of JBBQSM010000198.1, read as the reverse complement.
GCGGTCGATGTTGCGAGAAAGATCGGGACTGACGCGCGACCAGTTGTCGCCGCGATCGTCGCTGCGATACACGAACTGACTGGCGAAATACAGCCGGTCGGCGTTGTGCGGACTCGTGATGAATGGTGCGTCCCAGTTGGTGCGATCGCGTACACGTGCTGCGGATGCCGCCGCAGCCGCAGCGGCCGCGGTATCAGGCGCCGCGCCGCCGGCATCATCGCCACCGGTGGACGCCGTAGTGGGGCGAATGCCCTGACCGCGCCCCGTGCGCATGTCGAAGCGCGACAGCCCGCCGTTCTGCGACTCGCCGTAGAAGATGTTCTGGTCTTCCATGTGGCCACGCGCCTGAAATCCGTCGCCTCCCACGATGTTGAACCAATCACTGTTGCGGATGCCCCACGTGTTGGTCGTGCGCGACGGACCGCACTGCGAAAAGTTGTCCTGCGTGCCACCGCATACGTAGTAAAACGGCTTGGCGTTATTCACACCGACCCGGTAGTACTGCGTGATCGGCAACGTGGCGTGAAACTTCCACGTTTCGCCAAAGTCGTAGGTCTCGTACAGTCCGCCGTCGTTGCCGAGCAGAATGTGATTCTTGTCGATCGGATCGAAGGCCATGGCGTGATGGTCCACATGCACGCCTCGGCTTTCCCAGTTGGTGTTCGACCACGTCGCGCCACCGTCGGTACTGCGCGAGAGATTCGTGCCCACTTCGTACATATGACCGACGCGGTGCGGATCGATGAACAGTTCGCTGTAGTATTGGCCGAGTCCGTTGGTAAACCAGTTCTCGCGCGCAGCGGCCACGCGTGCGCTATCGGCCGCCGTCACCGGCGCAGCGCCGGCACCACCACGACCGCCACCGGCGCCGCCTGCCCCTCCGCGACCGCCGGAGATGACGGCATTCTTGCCAAAGCGCGCCCACGTCGCGCCGTCGTCCACCGAGCGATAGAGGCCCGACTGTCCGGCGCTTGCTTCGATGAACGCAAAAATCTGCGTGGGTGACGTGCGACCTTCGATAGCCAGACCGGCGCGTCCGACATCACCGGTGGGCAATCCACCCCCGAGCTTTGTCCACGTCTTGCCGCCGTCGGTGGACTTGTGCAACCCGCCGTCGGGGCCGCCACCGATCGCCTGCCCAACATGCCGACGACGCGGATAGGTGGCCGCGTAGATCACGTCGGCGTTCTTGGGGTCGAGCACCAGATCTGTAATGCCGGTGTTCTCGTTGATGAACAGACTACGACTCCAGGTCGCGCCGCCGTCGGTCGTTTTGTACACCCCACGCTCGCCGCCGGCCGAAAAGAGCGGCCCCTGCGACGCGACGTACACCACGTCCGGGTTGCGCGGATCGATGACGATGCGTCCGATGTGCTCCGACGTCTCGAGCCCCACACGCTTCCACGTCTTGCCCGCATCGAGCGACTTGTAGAGTCCATCGCCAAAGTGCGCACTGCGCTGGCTGTGATTTTCTCCACTGCCCAGCCACAGCACGTTGGCGTTCTTCGGATCGATCTCGACGCAGCAGAGATTGTGCGTGCTTTGGTCGTCAAAGAGCGGCGTGAACGACGCGCCGCGATTCACCGTCTTCCAGAGCCCACCGAACGCCGTAGCGATGTACCACGTGCTCGGGTTAGTCGGGTCGATCTTGATATCCGCAATGCGTCCGGTCACCAGCCCGGGGCCCAACGCGCGCACCTGAATGCCCTTCAGCAAGTCGGCCGTGAGCGCGGGCGAGGCGGGACTGTCAGACTTCGTATCAGCCTTGGGTGCACCGCGCGGGGCGCGTTGGCCCTGCAAGAAGGTGGGCGAGAGGGTGGGCAGCCACAGCAGCGCGGCCAGCGTGCCGGAACCGACAGCGCGTGGGAGCGCGCTTTGGAATGCGCGTGCGAAACAGCCTGCGAATGAACGGGGCATTGAGCGTGGGAGCGGGCGGAGGGCGGCCTGAGAACGATGAGAGTCTACGCGGCGGACGGCACAACCGCTCGGCTTGCTTCGGCAGACCAGGCGCGGGTACGTTCACTCAACCCTTCTCCGGAATCGCCGGTGTTGTGCATGCCCGCTGTCCGCTCGGTCGCGCCCCGCGCCATCTGAGCTGAGCTGAAATTCGTCCGGAACCGACGTCAAGGTTCCGTTGACGCTGCCCGGATGACGCGGGGCGCTATGCGCGCTCGACCCGCACGGCGTTTGTCGTGCGCGGATCTTTCGCCATTGCGCGCCGCCGTATACGTCGCCTCGCGACGACATAGGTCGGCGGGCCCGACCGTCCTTTCCCATGGAATCACTTCGAATCCCTATCCGCGCTCGCGTCTGCGCGGTGCATCGCGCGTCGGTCTATTTACACGCGCCCGATCTCCCGCTGACCTCGCACCCGCTCGCCGCCTCACTCGACGAGGCGCTCCGTCGCACCACCGATCCTCTCGCCAAAATCACCGTCGGCGACTGGGTGCAGGCCGTCGCGCTCGACGAAGGATCGTGGCGCGTGACCGGGATCGAACGGCGCCGTTCGGTACTCGCGCGCCGAGCCGCCGGGAGCGATCACGCACCGCAATTGCTCGCGGCGAATGTCGACACGGCCCTGCTCTTTTCTCCGTTCCCGGAGGCGCCGAACGTACGGCGGCTGGCACGACTCGTATCGCTGTGCATTGCCGGCGATGTGCAGCCGGTTGTGGTGCTCAGTCGCGCCGACACCGCGTCACCCATGGCGTTGGCACAGGGGTTCGATGCCATCGCGTCCTTCATGCCCGACGTGCCGGTGGTCACCACCTCCACACGTGGCGACGCCGGAATGCGCGAGCTCGACCGATGGCTCACGCCCGGGAACACACTGGTGCTGCTCGGCCCCTCGGGCGCCGGAAAATCCTCCTTGGTCAACCGGCTGGTCGGCGAGGAGTACATGTCCACGAACAACCTCCGCCGCGACGGCGCGGGCCGACACACCACGACGCATCGCGAGTTGCTGGCACTGCCGTCAGGCGTGGCGATCATCGACACACCCGGTCTCCGCGAGGTGGGCGTGTGGGTCGCTGCGGGCAGCGGCGCTCCGTCAGTGGGCGACGCGATATTTCCCGATATTGCCGCACACGCCACCGCCTGCCGCTTCCGCGACTGCGCGCACGCGCAGGAGCCGGGGTGCGCCGTGCGGCGTGCGCTGCAGGACGGCACACTCGATATCGGGCGGGTGACGCAATGGCAGCAACTGCAACGTGAGCAGGCACATGCCGAACGCTCCGATCAGGAACGGCGACAGCGCGAACGTGAAGGCAGCCTGCTTATTCGCCGTCTTCCGAAAAAGGGGGGCTGACGGTCTTGGGCGCGACTTCGGGGGCGGACCCGGGCTTCGTTTTTCTCGGGTGCGCCGCCGAGTGCAGATACAACGATTCCACCTTCGCGCGCGCCCACGGCGTCTTGCGCAGGAATTTCAGCGACGAGTTGACGCTGGGATCGTGCGTGAAGCACCGGATCTCGATGCGCTCACCAAGTCCGGTCCATTGATATCGTTCGACGAGGTGCTCGACCATCGCCTTGAGCGTGACGCCGTGCAGCGGATCGGGCGCGCGCGTTGTGCCGTCTGTCGTATCGTTCGTCATGTCGTGGGCTTCGCGGCGATGCTGGATGTTGAGGCGCGGGCGATGGCGCGTGTGAGAATTCGATCGAGGGCGTTGGCGAACGCCTGCCTGTCGCGTGCGCTGTAGGGGGCGTGTCCGCCCGTCTCCACGCCGGTACTGCGCAGGCTCTCCATGAAGTTGCGCACCGACAGACGCTCGCCGATCCGCTCCGGCGTGTACTCCTCACCGCGCGGGTCGATGACGATCACGCCCTTGGGCACCAGCAGCGCCGCCAGCGGAATGTCCGCCGTCACCGCCACGTCCCCGGACACGGCATGTTCGGCAATGTACGCATCGGCGACATCGGGACCGCCGTCGACACGCACGGCTGAGAGCTGCGTGAAGCCCACCGGGAGCTGCAGCCGCTGATTGGCCACGAGTACCGTCTCGAGTTTCAGGCGATCGGAGACCTTGTAGCAAATCTCCTTCACGTCACGCGGGGCGGCATCGGCGTCGAGCCAGAGTTTCATACGCGCCTCACGGGGAACCCAACGTTGGCGATGACAACTCGCCGAGGATATCGTGACGCGGCGGAATCCAATCGGGGATGTACGCCGGACAGTCGGCGACGGGTGGCCGAGACTCGATTGTCGCAAAGCCGCCGTTGGCACCACCGTAGCGTTCATCGCCGAATTCCAGTGCGCCGCTCGGCAGCGATTTCCACACGGGCACGCGTACGAAACGCAGCGCGGCGGCGACTTCGCAATTCGTGGCCGCCAGCTGCTGCAATTCGGCGCGCGGCGAGGACCACGAGTTGCCCCAGCGCAGCGAGGCCGATTCCGTATCGACGTGGATTACCGCGTTCGAACCAGCGCCCGTCGCCGTCGCGCCACCGCGATCGGCGGACACACACTTGGCTACGCTCCGCAGTACGGGAAACGTCGCGACCGAGGCAGCGGTCACGCGGTACGTCTCGCCCTCCACTTCGACCACGAGCGCACTGAAGCACAGGGGGTTGGCAACGCCGGCGTTCAGCACGACATCGCGGAACGACGCACCGACCGCGTTTCGCACGCGTCGTTCAGCGACGGACGAGGCGCCAAACCAGGTCACCTCGACCAGACACCAGGCGGCGATCGCATAGCCCGCGCGACGTTCAGCGCGCATCACGCGTACGGCAGCGGACCACAGCAGCGTGCCCACCGTGAGCGCAATGGCTACGTCGCGCGGCACCATGTCCACCCACCACGCTGCCGCGAGAATGAGTGCAAGCAGCAGGGCGTACAACACTTTGCCGGAGACCCGTCGTGCCAGCAGAAACAGCGGTGGGAGCGCGACGACAAACAGCCACGGCTCCACGATAAACACCGCATCGCCGTAATACCACGAGTTCTCGAACGGCCAAAAGGGGTGTACGCCGTAGCTGTTGGTGAAATCCAACAACAGGTGCGACAGTGTCCCCACTAGTGCGAGTCCGAGCATCGGCCACCGCATGGGCGAGGTGCGCCACTCGCGTTTGATCAGCAGCAGTGCACCCCACACGAGGAGCGCGCCCGCGAGCGCGAACAGCACCGTATGCGTGTGACCGCGGTGGTGGAGCATGTAGCCAAGCTTGCCCATGCCCATGGCTGACCCGGCGTAGACCAGATCGCCGTCGGGGAGCTCGGCCGTGATGAGGCCCACCGCCAGCGCGGCCCCGCGCATCGACGACGGCACGGGCGTACCGCGGCGCGCGACCCGCTGCTCCAACAGCGCGACCGTACCGGCGGCGAGGAGCGCGCCGGCCAGCGCATGCGTGACATTGTCCATGACGAAAAGTAGGGAGTGACGCGGGGACATCCGTGGCGCCCCCCCGGTCCAATGCGCCCCGTCTTGACAGAAAGTCAGTCTGGACCGATACTACCGAACAAATACCGAATTTCCGGCGCATACTGGCGTCGGATTGCCCGCCGCTCTCCAACAGGAGTTCCGCCATGTCCAACGCTCACGTGTTCGAGCTCGAGTCCACGCGCAAGTTCTTTCTCACCACGCTGTCGATTTTCGACGAGGCCGATTCCGTCTTCGCGCCACATCCGGACATGTACACCGTGGCGGGACAGGTCGCGCACGCGGCCATCACGGTGGACTGGTTCATGGCGGGCGCGTTCGGCGCCGGATGGGATCAGCACTACGACGAGCACATCGCGCAGGCCAAGACGGTCACCTCGCTGGAGACGGCGCGCGCCATGCTGACTAAGGCGTTCGACGACGCCATCGCCACGGTGGCAGCGGCGAGTGAGGCCACGATGTTCGAGCCCATCCCGAACGACGTCATCATGAACGGCGCGCCGCGCGTGGCCGTGCTGAGCGGCATCACTGACCACACCGCGCATCACCGCGGATCGCTGGCGGTGTACGCACGGTTGCTTGGGAAAGTGGCGCCCATGCCGTACGCGTAAGGGACAACCGCTGCCCGCGGAACCGCGAAGGAGCAACGGCGCTGCACCGCGCCGCGTAACTTGAGGAAATGCCGACACGCCGTCGACCCGCTTCATTCCCGGCGGCCTCTCTCCCTCCGGCCCCTCCTCTGTTGAGTCTCTCCGTGCTCCTTCCTGTGTCCCGTCCTGCGCCCCGTCCTGTACTCGCTCCTGTACGTCGCGCTGTGCTCCGTGTCCCGACACTCGCCCGCTTCGCGTTCACGGCGGGTGTGGTGTTGCCCGCACTCCTGCTGCCGTCGCTCGCCGCTGCGCAGCGCGGCGGCGGTGGTCGCGGCGGCGCCGGTGGCGCCGACAGCACCTTTGGCGTCACCTGGCGCAACCTCGGCCCCAATCAGGCCGGTCGCATGACTGCGGTGGCCGGTTCCACGCTGCGCCCCGAGGAGTACTACATGGGCACCACCGGCGGTGGTGTCTGGAAAACCATCGACGGCGGCAAGACCACCCTGCCTGTGACCGATGCGTACTTCGGCGGCACCATTGGCTCGATCGCGGTGCAGCAGTCCAATCCCGACGTGATCTGGGTGGGCGGCGGCGAAACGCCCATCCGCGGCAACGTGTCGCACGGCGATGGCGTCTGGAAGAGCGCCGATGCCGGCAAGACGTGGCAGTACATGGGGCTCAAGGAGACGCAGTACATCGCGCGGGTGCGCATCCACCCGGACAATCCGGACATCGTGTACGTGGGCGCGCTTGGCCATGTGTTCGGCCCCAACAAGGAGCGCGGCGTTTATCGCACCACCGATGGCGGCAAGTCGTGGAAGAACATTCTCTTCCGCAATGATTCCACCGGTGTGGCGGACATGATCCTCGATCCGTCCAACCCCAAGATCATTTACGTCTCGTTCTGGCAGGCCGGGCGCACGCCGTGGCAGTTGGTGAGCGGCGGCATGGGCAGTGCGATCTTCAAGACCACCGATGGCGGCGACACGTGGGCCGAGATCACGCGCAATCCGGGGCTGCCGCAGAGCGGCCCGTTGGGCGCCATCGGTATCACCATCTCGCCCGCCAAGACGAGCCGGTTGTGGGCGATCGTCGAGCATGAGCCCAACGGCGGCGTGTATCGGAGCGATGATGCCGGCGCGTCGTGGACCTTTACCAGCGGCGACCGCAATCTCCGGCAGCGCGCTTGGTATTACTCCAAGCTCTATGCCGACCCCAAGGACACCAACATCGTATACGGCCCGCAGGTGAGCCCGCTCGTGTCCAAGGACGGCGGCAAGACGTTCGCGCGTGGCTTCGGCGGCGGCGACAACCACGACATCTGGATCGACCCGGCCAACCCCAAGCGCATTGCGGTGGCGCACGACAACGGCGTCATCATCACCACCGATGGCGGCACGACATCCACTCGCGTGGCCACGCCCACGGGACAGTACTACCACGTCCATCTCACCAACCACTTCCCGTACCACGTGTGCGGCGCCAAGCAGGACGCCGGATCGAGCTGTGGGCCGGTGCGCGAAACGGCCACGTTCGGTCGTGGCGGCGGC
>JBBQSM010000197.1:0-7605 GCA_038234895.1 Gemmatimonadales bacterium | reverse complement strand
CGCGAACTTCTCCGAGACCAAGGGCGCCGAACGCGCCCTCGAGCTATTGAAGGGCGCGTCCCTCGGACTCGGCAATACGGCCATTGTCACGCGCGATGCCGATGGCAAGGTGGACTTCACCGAGTCCGCCGATTGGGGCATCGGCAAGAGCGCACTGGTCGGCGCGATCGCCGGTCTCCTGCTTCCGGGCGTTGGCACGATCACGCTGGCCGCCGGCGGTGCGCTGGCCGCGTATTTCATCGACCTTGGCTTCCCCGATGCCCTGCTCAAGCAGATGGGCGAGGGGCTGAGCGGGAACACCTCGATGCTCGTCGCGCTGGTCGAGGAAACGAGTGTATCGCGGGCCACCGACGTGATCGCGCAGGCCTCGGGTACGGTAGCGGGAACGAGCAGCGAGACCGACCTCGCGGCGGCCATGGCCACAATCGCACAACGCTAGCCGTCCGGGCAGCGGGCGTCCCGCATTGACGGGGCGCCCGCTGCGCTGCACATCCCTGTGCATGCGAACTTCTCCCTGTCCTTTGATTCTGGTCGTGACCGCGCTGTCGGTCGCGACCTTTTGTATGTCCCCTCGCGCGTGGGCGCAAAGTGGCGCACAAAGTGGCACACAGAGCGGCGCGCAATCCAGTCTCGCACCGCCTGCCCGGTTTGCCGATCCAGACCGCGTAAGCAAGCTGCGGCGCGCGCTCCCCGCCGTGGACAGTGTGATGCGTACATTCGCCACGTCCAATCGCGTACCCGGAATTGCGTACGGCGTGATCGTCGATGGCCGACTGTTGCACGTAGCCGCTGTTGGCCTGCGCGAGGTGCCAAGCCGGGCACCGGTGGACACGAGCACGGTGTTTCGTATCGCGTCGATGACGAAAAGCTTTACGGCGCTCTCCATTCTGCAATTGCGCGACGCGGGCAAGTTCTCGCTGGACGACCTGGCCGAGCGGTACGTGCCGGAGCTCGCGGCGCTGCGCTATCCGACCAGTGACGCGCCGCGCATCACCATCCGGCACCTGCTCACGCACTCGGCGGGCTTTCCGGAGGACAATCCGTGGGGCGACCAGCAACTCTCCGCGACCGACGAGGATCTCGCCCGCATGATCCGGAGCGGCATTCCGTTTTCGAATGCGCCGGGCGTCGCGTACGAATATTCGAACTTCGGCTTTGCGATTCTCGGTCGCATCGTGCAGAACGTGAGCGGCATGCCGTACGCGCGGTACATCCAGGAGCGCGTATTGCGTCCGTTGGGCATGACGTCCACCACCATGGAAGCGCGCGACGTACCGGCCAACCGGCTGGCGCACGGCTATCGGCTGCAGGACGGCGCCTGGCTTGAAGAGCCGCCGCTGCCCGACGGTTCGTTCGGTGCGATGGGCGGCATGCTCACGTCGAGCGCCGATCTGAGTCGCTGGGTGGCGTTGATGCTCGACGCGTGGCCACCGCGCGATGGCACGGAATCGCCCGTGCTCAAGCGCGCGTCGCTGCGCGAGATGCAGCAGGTGTGGCGGTTTGCAGGCAGCAGCGCGTCGCGCAACGCACAGACCGGCGCACTGTCACTGAACAGCGGTGGCTATGCGTATGGGTTGCGTGTGTCGCAGAACTGTCTGTTCAATCACGTGGTCGCGCATTCGGGTGGCCTGCCCGGCTTCGGTTCGCAGATGCGGTGGCTGCCTGAGCATGGCGTGGGTATCGTGGCGCTGGGCAATCTCACGTACACGGGCTGGAACGGCGTCATCGACGACGCGCTCGACGTGTTGGCGCGCGGTGGTGGACTCGTACCGCGCGTACCGCAGCCGGCACCGGTGTTGTTGTCCATGCAGTCGCAGGTGACACGTCTGGTGCAAAACTGGTCGCCGCCGCTCGCCGACAGCATCGCGGCAATGAATCTGTTTCGCGACGAGTCGGCAACACGTCGTGCCGCGGAAATCGGCACGTTGCGCGACGCGGCCGGCGGCAACTGTCGCGCCGACGGACCGATCGTGGCCGAGAACGCCTTGCGCGGTGCGTGGCGCATGCAGTGTGCGACTGGCGTGCTGCGCGTGGGAATCACGCTGGCTCCCACGGAGCCGGCGCGCGTGCAGCAGTTCACCGTGACCGCCGTGCCGGCGACGCTGGTGATTGGCCCGGCGCCGGTGTGTCGTCGGTAGCGTACGTGATCGTCGCTGCGACGACAGCGGCGTTTTCTGTTACGCCGCTGCCGCCGTTGTCTTTCCGAACAGGCGCTTACCGACGGTGACGATGCCGACGACGATTCCGCCCGCGACGATTCCGACGACGGCGTGAAAGATCGTGGTGACGATGGTGGCGAGCAGGCCGCCATTCGGCGCTACGAATGCGGCCAGATCTTCGGCATGAAGTTCGAGCGGATGAAATCCGTGGACCAGAATGCTGCCACCGACCGTGAACATTGCGGCGGTCCCCAGAATCGAGAGCGTCTTCATCATGATCGGCGCGGTGCGCAGAATGCCCGCGCCGATCTTGCGACGTAGCTGGTCGCCGCTGTCCTCACCGTGGTGCCGGTGCATCGCCATGCCCAGATCGTCAAGCTTGACGATGCCGGCCACGAGACCGTACACGAGCACCGTGGCACCGATGGCAATGAAGCTCAGCGCGAGCACCTGCTGTCCGAGCGGCGCGGCGGACATCGTGCCCAGTGTGATGACGATGATTTCGGCGGAGAGAATGAAATCCGTGCGGATTGCCCCCTTCACCTTCGTCTTCTCGAAGGCGACGAGGTCCACGGCCGGATCGGCTACCGCCTTCACGCGTTCGGCGCGTTTCGTGTCGCCGTCGTCCTTGTGCAGCAGCTTGTGCGCGACCTTTTCGAAGCCTTCGTAGCACAAAAACAGGCCGCCGATCATCATCAGCGGCAGAATCGCCTTGGGCACGAACGCACTGATGAGCAGCGCGGCCGGTACGAGGATCAGCTTATTGATGAACGATCCCTTGGCCACCGCCCACACCACCGGCAGTTCGCGCTCCACGCGCACGCCCGACACCTGCTCCGCGTTGAGCGCCAGATCATCACCCATCACCGCGCTGGTCTTGCTGGCAGCGGCCTTCGTCAGTACCGCGACGTCGTCGAGCAGTGCGGAAATGTCATCGATCAGCGCCAGCAGACTGGATGCAGCCATGGTCGTCCGGGGTTAGGTTGCCGACAGTAAGCGGTGATCATGCAGTCGATCACGCAGGGGTGCGGAAAGGTACGCCGCAACGACGTCGTGCACATACTCATGCACATACTCACAGGTCGGAATGTCACCGTTCACGAACGTTCGCCGTCTGCTGGCCGTGGCGCTGCTCGCTGCCGGCGCAGCCCCGTTGCTGCGGGCACAGCCAGCCCCCCTAACGGCGCTGCGCTTCGGTGCCCTTGTAGACCCGCTGTCCGGGCGCGCAACGGCCGATGCGGTGGTGGTCGTGCAGGCCGATACGATCGTGCGGATCGGCAGCGGGAGTGCTGCGGTTCCCGCCGGTGCGCGCGTTGTGGACTTGCGTCGCTACACGGCCATTCCCGGCCTGATCGACGTGCACACGCACATGACGTACTGGCGCGACAAGCGCAATCTGGCGAGTCCACCCCCGCGGTCGAAGGATTCGGTGGTGATGGCTGCGGCGGAGAACGCACGTCGTACGCTCGAGACGGGTGTCACTACGGTGCGCGACCTGGGGGCGTCGAACTTCACCGACATCGCGATGCGCGACTCAATCGCGAAGGGTGCAATGATCGGGCCGCGCATGTTCGTCTCCGGACATGGGCTTGGCAAAGTGACCACGCCGCCGCGTGCGGATGCGCCGTCTACCGTTCCGCGTGGCCGTGTGCAGGACACGCTTGAAATGAAGGAGGCGATCCGCATACAGGTCGAAGCAGGAGCCGATTGGATCAAGATGTACGGCTCGACCGGCAGCTTTCAGAATGTGACCAGCGTGCAGACATTCTCGGACGTGGAAATGCGCGTGGCCACGGAAACGGCGCATCGCCTTGGCCGGCCGATCGCCATTCACTCCTACGGGGCAGCCGGTGCTCGCGGGGCGATTGCTGCCGGTGCGGAGTCAGTCGAGCATCCCGCCGGTCTCGACGATACCACGCTAGCCGAATGGGCGAAGCGGGGGACGATGTACGTACCCACCATCGATCACAACCGGTTCTACGCCGACAACGCCACGCTGCTTGGCTACGACGCGACGCAGGTGGCGGCGCTCGATTCCTTTCGGCTGTTCAATCTGGAGACCGCGCGTCGGGCGCATGCCGCGGGCGTGAAGTTCGCGATGGGGTCCGACGCGGTGTACTGGATGTTCGGCGAGAACACGCGCGAACTGGGCTGGTTTGTGAAGGCGGGCATGACGCCGGCACAGGCGTTAGCGGCGGCAACCCTGCATGGCGCCGAACTGCTGCGCATGCAGGGGAAGCTGGGGCGTGTGGCGCCGGGCTACTTTGCCGATATCGTCGCAGTCGAGGGCGATCCGCTCGCGGACATCGACGTGGTCATCAACCGCGTGGTGTGGGTGATGAAGGGCGGCGCCGTTGTGGTGGATAAGCGACGAGCGCCGTAGCGCTTCCGTTCCGGCGACGGTGTACACCGATCGCGATAATGCCCGCCGCAACGAGAATTACGCTCGACGGCTCGGGGACCGTGGTCGTGGCGCCGGGCGTGACGGTGACGAACGCGCTTGGTTGCGTGAAACCCTTTCTGACGCTGTAGTAGTCCGCCTGGGTCGCGTCGTTCACGTTGTTCTGCTTCCACCCAAACAGGTACGACCACTCGGAGTCGGACACCTGATCGAACACCCACCAGTCAAACGAGTTCACGCCGCCCGAATTCCAGCGCGTGACGGACGAACCATCCCAGTCGAAATCGTAGGGAAGGACCGAGCCCAATCCGGACGCGAGGTAGTCACCGCCGCTGACGGAGCCGAGGGGCGCACCTTCGCCTGACGCGGTCACGATGAAGTCGACGAAGCTGTAGGTGCCCGGTGCAGCAACGCCGCCCGGTGCGATGCCATTGGTGAGAAACTGTCCTGCTTCGGCGCCGAAGGACCAGCTCCAGGTGATTTGCGCGCTCGCCGGTGTGGCGACCACCAGCGACGCACCAAGCAGTGCGAGCGCTGTCGTCGTGATCAATCGCATGTGTCAGGAAGTTGAAGGTCAATGCACACGAGTACGTCGGACACATTGTTGATACGACATCTCTGTATGGGATGAAGTGACGGCAGTCACGTCGAGCCCGCATTGACAGGATTGGTACGGGAGGTATCGACGCGCAGGCAGTCAGGGAAATTCGCTGTCACTGTTGCCGGATCACTGACGTCACACGGTGATAGCGCTCGGCCTCGGCGTACTTGGCCAGCCTGAACTCCTTCTCTCGGCCAAAACCAATCCATGTGACGGCGAGGGGCGTAGGCCGCATGCACCGCTGCCCGCACGATCGTGCGCGCATTCCCCTCCCCTCCCTCGTGGAGCACACATGCCCAAGTGGATTCCTACTCGTGCGCGACGACCGGCAGTCGTTGCGTTGGCGGCCATGGTGGTCAAAGCGAAGCAGCTCATCGCATCGGATCACATGGATACGCCGCTGGTCGAAATGACCCCCCGCTTCGATATCAATGACGTCTACGCGTTCCCTTCGCCGTCGAACCCGAGTCGCACCGTCCTCGCGCTTGGCACCGCCTCGCCACTGACGCCCGCCAACACGCCCAGCTTCGCGTTCGGCAACCGTAATCAGCAGCTGTATCAGCTCAAGATCGACAACACCGGTGACGCACGTGAAGACCTTGTTTTCCAGATCACCTTCACCGGTACCGGCGGCAATCAGCAAGTGACACTGCGTGGACCCGTACGCCCGGACAGGGTCGGGACGAGCAACACGCTTATTGGCGGCAAGCAACTCAAGGGTCGCACTAATACCGTGCTCGAGTTCGACAACGGCATCAAGCTCTTCGCCGGCCCGCGCGACGATCCGTTCTTCATCGATCTCGAAGCGTTCTTCCGCATTCTGCCAGACCGCAGGCCGGAATCCGGTCCGCTGTCAAAGATCACCCAGGGTCCGCTGACGTTCCGCCCAGCGACCGGCGATAATCGCGCCGTTGATTTCCTGCGCGGCATCAATGACATGGCCATCGTCATCGAATTGCCCACGTCTATGATCGCCAACCCGGCGACGAATGGTCGCTTCGGCGTGTGGGGCACCACCAGTCGTGCCCGCGACAAGTGACTCCCGCATTCCCATCGACCAATCTTCCCCGAACCGGAGTCCACACCATGATCAAAAACAATCGGCTGCGCATGCTGTTCGTCGCGTGCGCTGTCGCCCTCACCACGACCGCGTGCAGTGATACCGTGCCGTCGCAGGACCTGACAGGGCCCGCCTCTCTGACGCGCACCTCCGCAGACGACGGCGGTGATCTGGACGGCACGCAGATCTACGAGCAAGTCGAGTTCCTCGGCAACCCGCTGGTCAGCGAAGTCACGATCGAGAAGGTCAATCACGACCGCTACAACCGTACGCAGCCGTACAACACTGCGGAATTCGGATCGCAAAGTCTTGCCTTCATCAACGCGTTCCGCGGGTCGCAGCCGGTGGTTGCGAACACGCTGGGCGCCGTGCTCTACCCCGACATGCTCATCGTCGAGTCGTCGCGCAATCCGGCGACTGCCGGTTGGCTGTCGTGGGCGCTCGCCAATGGATGGGGCGGACGCAAACTGGCCGATGACGTGGTCGACGCAGGGTTGAGCGCGATCTTCGGTACGATCATCTCGGCGCAGGGCGCGTACTGTGCGAACGGGCAGTTGCCGCTGTGTACGGACAACGTCCCGGCCAACGATAAGGCGTTCCTCCCGACGTTCCCGTACCTGGCGTCTCCGTCCCTGTAAGACGGCCGTTTTCGGTGCTGCACGCGGCTGTTGCGTCGTGCAGCATCGGACGTCAGTGATCATTTCTCGCCAACTCTCTCGCCATGCGTATGCGCCTCCCCCTGTTCCGCACGACCTTCGTTGGCGCGCTGGCTCTTGCAGGCGTGCTGTTGGCGTACGGCGTGCACCGACGCGGGTTGATCGACGTCGCGACGGCCACGACTCCACTGGTTGCCTTGCCCGCAGTCGGCGGGGATGCGGAGATCCGCGAGCGTGATATCGCGTTCTACACGGCGCGCACGGTAGGCGACCGCAGCGGAGCATCCGATCGCTCGTCGCTCGCCGCGCTACTCTTTGCCCGCGGACGCGACACGGGATCTGCCACCGACCTCGAGCGCGCCGAAACGTTTGCGCGCGCGTCGGTCGAGTTGCGCTCGGAACGCAATGGGTCCGGTTCCGAATTGCTCGCCAGCATTCTCATGGCGCAGCATGCGTTTCGCGATGCGCGGGTGGTGATGCAACGAGCAGATTCACTCGCTCCCGGCACGTCCTCGCACCTCGCACTGCTCGCCGAGATCGAACTGGAACTCGGCGAATACGCCTCGGCGGCAACGCACTTCGCAGCGGTTCGCTACGACGGCGATCAGTTCACGGTCGGCGCGCGCATGGCGCGATGGTACGAACTCACCGGCCGCGCGGAGTTGGCGCGCCGTGTCCTGCGCCGGGCGATCGACCGCGTCGATCGGCGCGACGATCTGCCGCGCGAC
>JBBQSM010000196.1:0-7608 GCA_038234895.1 Gemmatimonadales bacterium | reverse complement strand
GATCCGTTCGAACGAGGAGATGGTCTCCTCGAGCTTCACGTACTTGCCCGGAATACCCGTGAACTGCTCGGCCACGGCGAACGGCTGCGACATGAAACGCTGCAGACGGCGCGCACGACCCACGATCTTCTTGTCGTCTTCTGACAGTTCGTCCATGACAAGGATCGCGATGAAGTCATGCAGTTCCTTGTACCGCAGCAGAATGCGCTGCGTCGTGGTGGCCGCGGAGTAATGGCGCTCACCGATGTACTGCGCGTCGAGAATGCGCGACGTGGAGTCGAGCGGATCGACGGCGGGATAGATACCGAGCTCGGTGAGCTTGCGATTCAACACGACCGTTGCGTCCAAATGCGCGAACGCGGTGGCCGGCGCCGGATCCGTCAGGTCGTCGGCCGGCACGTAGATGGCCTGCACCGACGTGATGGAGCCGTTACGCGTCGAGGTGATGCGCTCCTGCAGATCGCCCATCTCCGAGGCCAACGTGGGCTGGTACCCCACGGCGCTCGGCATGCGGCCAAGCAGCGCGGACACTTCGGAACCGGCCTGGGTGAAGCGGAAGATGTTGTCGACGAACACGAGCACGTCGGCGTTCTCCACGTCGCGGAAATACTCGGCGACGGTGAGACCCGACAACGCCACGCGCAAACGCGCTCCCGGCGGCTCGTTCATCTGACCGTAAATCAGCGCGACCTTGTCGAGAATGCCGGCTTCCTGGAATTCGAGATACAGGTCGTTGCCTTCACGTGTGCGCTCACCCACGCCACAGAACACGGACTTACCACCGTGACCCTTGGCGACGTTGTTGATGAGCTCCTGAATGATGACCGTCTTGCCGACACCGGCGCCGCCGAACAGTCCGATCTTTCCACCCTTCACGAACGGGGCGACGAGATCGACGACCTTGATGCCCGTTTCGAAGACTTCGGTTTTGGGCTCGAGCGCCGTGAAGTCCGGGCGCTTGCGATGGATCGGCCAACGCAACGCATCCTTGGGGATGTCGATGCCGTTGTCGATCGGCTCGCCGAGCACGTTGAGAATGCGTCCGAGTGCCGGCGCGCCAACGGGCACCGAAATAGCGGCACCGGTGTCGATCACATCCATGCCGCGCGTGACGCCGTCCGTGCTGGACATGGCCACCGCGCGCACCTGGTTGCGACCGATGTGCTGCTGCACCTCGACCGTCACGTTGATCGCCTGACCGCCCGGCGTCTCGCCGGTGATCGTCAGGGCGTTATAAAGCTCCGGCAGGTGATCCGTCTCGAACTCGACGTCGAGAACCGGTCCGATGACCTGCACGATCTTGCCAACCTGGGTCGGCGCGGCGGTAGTAGCCATGAGACTTTGATATTGATGTTGTAAGACGGACTACAGAGCGGCCGCACCGCCGACGATCTCGGCGATTTCCTGCGTGATCTGTGCCTGACGGGCGGTGTTGTACGTCCGTTTCAGCACCTGCAACATGTCCGTGGCATTGTCGGTCGCGTTCTTCATGGCGGTGCGCTGCGCACTCTGGAACCCGGCCTCCGTTTCCACCAGCGCGCGATACACGGCGTTGCGTACGTACGCCGGCAACAGCGCCTCGAGAATCGCTTCCGACGAGGGCGCGAGAATGAAATCGCGCGACACCTGCGTCTCGCCGGCGGGCGGCGTGACAGGCAACACAGCATCCGTGGCCGGCGGTGTAGACAGCGCCGACTTGTACTTCGCGCCCGTCACATACACCGCATCCAACTCCCCCGAGGCGAACCGCGTCATCAGACCGTCCACCAGCGACGAGGCATCGGCGGCCGACGGCTTGTCGGTGATGTCGATGCGCTGCGAGGCGATGTTCTTGCCCAGATACTTGAAGAAACCGATGCCCTTCTTGCCGACGATATGCATCTCGACGGCGATCCCGCGCGCTTCCCACTCGTTCATGCGGGCGCGCGCTTCCTTGATCAGGTTGGCGTTGAAGGCGCCGCACAAGCCGCGATTGGCCGTGAGCAGCAACAACGCCACCGTCTTCACCTGCGTGGGTCGACGCAGCAGCGGAAACTGCTCGGCGAGTTCGGGCGTGTACACATGCCCCAGCATCTCGCCCAACGCGTTCGCATACGGCCGCGCCGCGATCACGCGGTCGGTCGCCCGCTTCATCTTGGAGGTCGCCACCATTTCCATCGTGCGCGTGATCTTGCGCGTGTTCTCGACGGACTTGATGCGCCCCTTGAGTTCCTTGCCCTTGGCCATCTATCGGATGCCGCTTAGGCGCTGAACGACTTGCTGAACACTTCGATGGCGCGCTTGAGCTCCGCCTCGTTCTCCTTCGACAACGCCTTGCTCGTGCGGATGGAGTCGGCCACCTGCGGGAACTGCGACTTCACGAACTCGAGGAAGCCCTTTTCCCACGCGCGGATCGATGTGACCGGCAACGTGTCCAGCAGACCGTTCGACACGGCATAGATGACCATCACCTGTTCCTCGAAACCGAGCGGTGCGTACTGCCCCTGCTTCAGGATTTCGACGGTACGCGCGCCACGATCAAGCTGACGCTTGGTGGCGGCATCGAGGTCGGATGCAAAGGCGGCGAACGCTTCGAGTTCGCGATACTGCGCGAGGTCGAGACGCAGGCGACCGGCCACACCCTTCATGGCCTTGGTCTGCGCGGAACCACCCACGCGCGATACGGAGATACCAACGTTCACGGCGGGACGCACACCGGCGTTGAACAGGTCCGTCTCGAGGAAGATCTGTCCGTCGGTGATGGAAATGACGTTCGTCGGGATGTACGCCGACACGTCACCGGCCTGCGTTTCGATGATCGGCAGCGCCGTCATCGAGCCGCCCGGCCGCAGGATGTTCTTCCCATCCACCACGCCTTCGTCTTCGCGCAGCTTGGCGGCGCGCTCGAGCAAACGGCTATGGAGATAGAAGACGTCTCCCGGATACGCTTCGCGGCCCGGCGGACGACGCAACACGAGCGAGATCTGACGGTACGCGGCGGCCTGTTTGGACAAGTCGTCGTACACGCACAACGTCGGCTTCCCTTCGTTGTACATGAAGTACTCGGCCATCGACGCGCCCGAATACGGCGCGATGAAGAGCATGGGGGCCGGATCGGAGGCGGAGGCCGCGACGACGATCGTGTAGTCCATGGCGCCGGCGGCCTTGAGCTTCTCCACGACGGACGCGATGGTCGATGCCTTCTGACCGATCGCGACGTAGACGCAGATGACGCCCTGCCCCTTCTGGTTGATGATCGTGTCGATCGCGACGGCCGTCTTGCCCGTGCCGCGGTCGCCGATGATCAGTTCGCGCTGGCCGCGGCCGATCGGAATCATCGCGTCGATGGACTTGATGCCGGTCTGCAGCGGCTCTTTCACGGGCTGGCGCACGATGATGCCGGGCGCTTCGGATTCGACCTTGCGGTAGGTGTCGGTGACGATGTCGCCGAGTCCGTCGATGGGGCGGCCGAGCGCGTCGACGACGCGGCCGACGAGGGCATGTCCGACGGGGACTTCCAGCACGCGGCCGGTGCGACGGACTTCATCGCCTTCCTTGAGCTGCAGATAGTCGCCCAGGATAACGGCGCCGATGTTGTCTTCTTCGAGGTTGAGCGCCATGCCCGTGATGACGGCCTTGGTCTCGGAGCTCGTGAGCTCGAGCATCTCGCCCGACATGCACTTCTCGAGGCCGTAGATGCGAGCGATACCGTCCTTGACCTCCAGCACCGAACCGACTTCTTCGACGTTCAGGTCGGCGAGATCGGCAGCTTCGATTTCGCGAAGGAGGATGTCCTTGATTTCGCCGGGGCGAAGGGCGGTCTGGGTGGTCATGTTGCGCGGTCGTAGAATGCGGAGGATTCGATTCGGGACTAGCTTGTGAAAATTATCACAAGGCTGGTCGGGTGGCAAGCGGTCAAGACAGCGTCAATCGTGCGCCGGGTCCTTGGGTGATACTGGCGCGGCTTGGGGTGCTTCCGGGGTGCGTTGAAAGCGCTCCAGCAGGTCCACGGCACGGAGGCGGGTGAGCGAACTGGCCTTGGCGCCGACCAGTCGCTGGGTGGTGCTGGACAGGTGGCTCGACGAGGCAAAGCCGAGCACTTGTGCCACATCGCGCACGTCGTAGCCGGCGTTCTTGGCCAGCTCAGCGGCGGCCAGCACGCGGACCAGGTCGATGACCCGCTTGAGCGTCGGCGCCTGCCCCACGGCAAAGCTGCGCGAGAGGTGTTCGCGCGACACGCCCAACTCGCGGGCCAACTGGTCGGTGCGAATCGGACGTCCCGCCCGCCGCACCACGCTTTGCCAGACGGCAATCTGCAATGGCGTTTCGAGGTGCAGCCCGGGTGGCGGCACGGAGAGCGCGCGTTCAAAACGTGTACTGAAGGCGAGCCGGCTGACCAGATCACGGGCGGCCGCATCATCCACGCTTTCGATGAGCAGCTCCGCCACGCCGTATTCGGCGGCGCGGGCCACGAGCGGCGCGTCACCCGGCAACATGGGCGTGATCACCACGAACGGCACGCTCTGAAAATCCTCGGCGCGCGCGATCACCCGCATCGCCTCTTCGCCGGCGCCGCCGTCGACGATGACCGCGTCAACGAGGTGTTGCGTCAGTTGCGCTTCGATGTCGGCGATGGTTTTCACCGCGACTATATGCGCACGACGGCGTGGAAACGCGGCGCGAATGAGCGTGCGCGCGCGGTCCCGCTTGAGCAGGACCAGCAGATAAAGAGTCGGCGCAGCGCTCTCGCCGCCACCACGAGCGGATGTCGACACGTCAGTCCGCAATCGAATCCGTGGACGGAACCGACGACGGCGACGGCGTGCGCGGCGTTTCGTCGACGGGGGCCTGCACCATGGCGTTGGCGCGTGAGAGCACGTGACGGGCGTTCGCGTACGACACCAGTCGCACCGCCTCGTCGAACGGAGCCCACCGACAGGCGGTGATCCCTTCCTCGCGCTGTGGCACGGTACGCGTGCTATCGGTACGCATCAGGTAGAAATGACACACCTTGTGTACGAGTCGGCCGCGAAAGCGGAAGAACCAGTCGATCGTATCGATCTCCCCATCGAGATTGAGCGCATCGAGTCCCGTTTCCTCGCGCACTTCGCGCAGCGCGGCCGCGTCGGGGCGCTCGTCTTGCTCGAGATGCCCTTTGGGAAATCCCCAGTTGCGATAGCTGTCGCGGATGAGCAGGAACTTGGGCTCTCCTTCCTCCACGCGATACACCACGCCGCCGGCCGATGTCTCGAGCTTCGCGCCTCCTGCGCGATTCCGGTTATCTCGACGCTCGTTCACGGCGGTGTCACTGATGATCACCCCGCGACGTTTGCAACGCCTGGGGTCGGCGCGACGCCAAGCATCGGTGCTTCGCCGTCCATGGTGGCGCGCCCTTCGATGAACTGTCGCACGAGCGGATCTTTGCTGTGCTGGATTTCGTCGACCGTACCGACCTGTCGCACCCGTCCCTCATAGAGCATCGCGATCTTGGTCCCGACTGTGTACGCGCTGCGCATGTCGTGCGTGATGACGATGCCCGTCACCCCCAACTGTTCGCGCATACGCACCATCAGCGCATCGATCGTTGCCGACGTGACGGGATCGAGGCCGGTGGTTGGCTCGTCGTACAGGATGTACTTGGGGCGGAGCGCGATGGCGCGTGCGAGCCCGACGCGCTTGCGCATACCGCCCGACAGTTCGGCGGGCATGCGATGTTGCACATCCGGCAGGTCCACGAGACCGAGCGCTTCGGTGACGCGCTGCGCGATCTCGGATTCCGAGAGCTCACCCTGCTTGCGCAGCCCCATGGCCACGTTCTCGCCGATAGTCATGGAGTCGAAGAGCGCGGCGAACTGGAAGACGTAGCCAATTTTGCTGCGCAGCGCGTACAGCGCCTTGCGCGGCAGTGTGTCGACGCGCTGTCCGTCCACCCACACTTCGCCGGCGTCTGGCTCCAGCAACCCCACGATGTGCTTGATCGCGACGGATTTGCCCGTACCCGAATAGCCGATGATCACCATCGTTTCTCCCTCATTTACTGTGAGGGAGAAGCCCTGGAGCACTTCCTTGGGCCCGAAGGCTTTGTAGACGTTCTTCAGTTCGATCATGACATCACGAATATGTTGGCGGGGTCGGCGCAGGGTAAGGCGGGTGACCGCGGTACCCCGGATTGGCGATGATGGCCGACTGCAACGCAACAACGCGCGAGTCTGGGGTGCAGACTCGCGCGTTGCGGAGTGTCGATGCGGCACTATCGGTGCAGCGGTTGGCGCGCGGGCGCCGGACTGACTGGACTACGCGGCGAAACTCGACAGTGCGCGACCCACATCGCCCTCTCGCAGGCGCTTGAGGGCGCGATCACGCAACTGCCGCACGCGTTCGCGGGTGACGCCCAGCATGCTGCCGATTTCTTCGAGCGTGTGCTCGCGACCGCCTTCGAGTCCGAAGTAGAGTCGGAGCACCTTGGCGTCGCGTGGAGGCAGTGTGGAGAGCGCCTGTTCGATTTCGTCCGTGAGGAAGCGGTTCATCGCTTCTTCTTCGGTGTCGGGCATTTCGTCGGCGACGAAGCGCTCGATCAGCGATCGATCGCCGTCCGGATCCATCGGCGCATCGAGGCGCACGTCACCTGTGTTGAGTGCGGCAAGCGACTGTACCACATCGACCGACAGACCGGTGACCTGTGCCAACTCTTCGGGCGAGGGCTCACGACGCAGCTTCTGCCGGAGGATTTCGGACGCCTTGATGATGCGCGACAGGTCGGCCGTGCGGTTGAGCGGCACACGAACGGTGCGACCTTGGCGGGCGAGCGACGACAAGATGGCCTGGCGGATCCACCACACGGCGTACGAGATGAACTTGACGCCCTGATCCGGGTCGAACTTTCGCGCGGCCGTGAGCAGACCCACGTTGCCTTCGCCAATCAGATCGATGAGCGGGAGACCGCGATTCTGATACTTCTTGGCGACGGAAATGACGAAGCGAAGGTTGCGCTTGACGAGCTCCTGGAGTGCGTCTTGATCGCCGGCGCGGATTTTCTTAGCCAGTTCGATCTCTTCAACCCCCTTGAGCAGCGGATAGGTGCTGACTTCGTAGAGGTACTGATCGAGAATGTCGCGCTCCGGCTCGGTGGGCGCGATGCCCGCGGGTGCCGCACGACGGCGCTTCCGCTTGACGTCAGTCATGGATTTCTATGGTCCTCGGGACGTGACAGCGTCCACGAACAAAGTGCTGAAAAACTGGGTACCGACACCGATCGCGTCGGTCACTCCGGGCCGCGGCGCCCGCGATGCAAAGAACTGCATGGGTCGCACTACACTGACGATACTGCGACAATTTCGTGCTCGTTCCGGATAGCCTCACAAGATACGTCGCGAGGGGTTTTCCGCCAGTGCGAACTGTCGTGGCTCTGCTTGACGACAGACATACACCTTACTTGTATACGCGGTTCCTGACACCCTCGCTGCGGTTTTCTTACAAGACCCGCGCGGGGGGGGTGTCGCGCCCCGGGGGCGTAGCTCAGTTGGGAGAGCGCTTGAATGGCATTCAAGAGGTCAGCGGTTCGATCCCGCTCGTCTCCATCCCGGTGCAGTTCGTAGGTTTGGTGGGTCGCGCCGAGCCAGAACGGCAACG
>JBBQSM010000195.1:0-7721 GCA_038234895.1 Gemmatimonadales bacterium | reverse complement strand
ACCGGGTTTTGGTGTTCACGGGACTCCACAGTCGCGCCCGTGAGCACCGTATCCCCTCCCCGTTGTTCCGGCTTCGAATCGCCGAGGGCTGAGCATGTCGAGATTTGCACGATGGTTGCACCGGGTTCCGCTGGCTGTGCTGGCGTTGCTCATGGTGCCAGGAATGGTTCGGGCCCAGGGCCCTGCCGTCATCACTGGTACCGTCAAGTCTGAGTTCGGCGATCCCATTCAGGACGCGAACGTCTTCATCACCGAGCTCGCTTTGTCGGTGGGAACCAACGCCGCCGGTCGGTACACCCTGACGATCCCCGCCGAGCGCGCGCGCGGACAGGTGCTGATGCTCCGCTCGCGCGCGATCGGCTACAAGGCCGATATGAAGTCGGTGACGCTGCGCGGTGGTGCGCAGAGCTTTGACTTCACGCTGGCCAAGGACGTCAACCGGCTGCAGGAAATCGTCACGACCGGCGTGACCGGCGCGACGGAGCAGAAGAAGCTGGCGTTCTCGGTCGCGCAGATCAGCGACAAGGACATGCCGGTTCCGGGCTCCAACCCGCTCTCGCAGCTCGCGGGCAAGGTGGCCGGCGCCAATATCGTGTCGGCCACCGGCCGGCCGGGTACGGCGCCGTCCGTCATTTTGCGCGGCCCCCAGTCGATCAACGCCTCCGGCCGCGGCCAGGACCCGTTGTATATCATCGACGGCGTCATTTCGCAGGGTGGCCTGCAGGACATCAACCCGCAGGACATCGAGAACATTGAAGTCGTGAAGGGTGCGGCCGCCTCGTCGTTGTACGGATCGCGCGCCGGTAACGGTGTCATCCAGATCACGACGCGCTCTGGCAAGAACCAGTCGGAAGGGGTGCGCTTCCGGGCGCAGGCCGAGTACGGCACGTCCACGATCGAACGCGAGTACCAGTATCCGGGCACGAACTTCATGCTCATGGATCCGACGTACAAGCGGTTCTGTATCGCGGCCGCCGGCGCGGCGGATTGCTCGCGCACCGTCGACATCTACCAGGAAGCGTTGCGCATCAACGAGCTGGGGGGCGACTTCTCGCTTCCGCCGGTGACGCTGATCAACGATGGTGGCATTGCGCGGAATCCAGGTGCGTCGAACGCGCGCAACTTGTTTCAGGTCAACCCGTTCCCGACGACGTACAACCCGATCAAGCAGTTCGTCACGGACGGTCAGACGATCAACTCGACGGTGGACGCCACGGGTCGTGTCGGCCGCACGAATTTCTTCGCCTCGGTGAACCAGCTGCGGCAGGAAGGTTCGGTCAAGCTGCTTCCCGGTTACACGCGCAACTCGATGCGTCTGAACATCGACCAGCAGCTTGGCGGCAACGTCAACTTCTCGCTGCGTTCGTCGTACTCCACCGCGATGGACTACAACAACGGTGGCGCATTCTTCAGCCTCACGCGCCAGCCGGCCAACGCCGAACTGTTCCGCACCGACTCCAAGGGTCGCCTGTTCATCCGCTCGGTGGCGCAGCAGCAGGGCGCGCAGAACACCAACCCGGCCTACAACAGCCAGAACTTCCAGCCGCTCAACCGTATCGACCGGTTTGTCGGCAATGCGACCGCTCGCTGGACGCCGTTCGCCTGGATGGACGTAGAAGGCAACTTCGGCTACGACAACCGAAGCAACTTTCAGGAGTCGCAGCAGGATCGTGGCTACCGCACGACGGCGCTCAGCAACACGAACCTGGGCACCATCAGCCGCTCGGCCAACCGGGACTACTCGCTTAACGCCTCCGGCAATGTGTCGATGCGGCGTGGTTGGTTCGACGACAACCTGAATACGCGCCTCACGCTGCGGTATCTGTGGGAAGCGCAGGATCAGCGCAATCAGAACACCGGTGGTAACAATCTGGCCGTACCGGGACTTTTCGATCCGGACGCCGCGATCACCGACTTCTTCACGGGTGGTGGCACAACGCAGGTGCGTCAGCTCGGCGCGTTTGCCAACATGGACGTGGATTACAAGGGACGATACATCATCGGCGCGCTCGTGCGCCGTGACGCCGCGTCGCTGTTTGGTGCCGCGCAGCGCTGGCAGACGTATGGCCGTGGTTCCGTCGCGTGGCGTTTGAGCGATGAGCCGTGGTTCAAGGTGTCGGCCATCTCGGACCTCAAGTTCCGCGCCTCCAAGGGCTCGGCGGGTAACCGTCCGATCTACTCGGCGCAGTACGAGACGTTTACGATTGGCGCCGGTGGCGCGCTCAACCCGAACACGCTCGGCAATGCGAACCTCCGCCCCGAAGTCTCCACGGAGACGGAAGTCGGCATGGATCTCGAGCTGTTCAGCAAGTACGGCGTAACGCTGACGCATTCCAAGAACGTCATCGACAACCAGCTCCTGCAGGTACCGCCGCCGGCCGCGGCCGGTTTTGCGAGCCAGTGGAAGAATGCGGGTCAGCTGACCAACAACACGGTCGAATTGTCGCTGAATATTCCGATCATCTCCAGGCGCAACCTGCAGTACTCGACGCGCATCAACTACGACCGTACCACGTCGCTCATCTCGCGCCTCGACGTCCCGACGTTCTTCTTCAGTGCGGCGGGTCAGCAGGGTTCGGAAACGATGTTCCAGATCCGTGAGGGCGGCAACATGGGCCAGATCTACGGCCGTCGCTTTGTAAAGGACTGCGCGGAACTGCCGGCCACGTTTGCGTCGCGTTGCGGTGCGGGCCAGGACTTCCAGGCCAACCGCGATGGCTTCGTCGTCTACGTTGGTCAGGGCAACACGCTCGGCGACGGCATCACCAAGAATTTGTGGAACACGCGCTTGCCGGCGTCGGCCGCACCGTGGGCCGGTGGAACGACGGGCGATGCGTTGAACTGGGGCTTCCCCATCCTTGTTCGTGACTCCACAGGCGCAGTGCCGGTGCTCCCCGTTGGTCAGGCGCTGCCCAAGTTCCGTTGGTCGATGGCGCAGAACTTCCAGTACAAGCGCGTCACCATGTATGGCTTGCTCGATGCCACCGTTGGCAAGAGCATCTGGAACATCGGCCGCCAGTGGTCGCTGGGTGACTTCATGCACTCGGAGACGGATCAGGCGGGCAAGTCGGTCGCCGACGCGCGTCCGATCGGCTACTACTTCCGCGCTGTATCCACCGGCGGCATTGGTGGCCTGTACGACGTGCTCGCGCCCAACAACAACACGGTCGAAGATGCGAGCTTCGTGAAGGTCCGCGAAGCATCGATTGGCTACCGGATCGGTGCGATCCGTGGTGTGGGCAATTGGAACGTCAACCTGATCGGTCGCAACCTGTTCACGATCAGCAAGTACCGGGGCTTTGATCCCGAGGTTGGTGCGGGTGGTGGAAACCTTGGCTCTGGCGTGCTGAATGCCATCGACAATTTCCAGTTCCCGAACCTGCGCCAGTTCACGCTCTCGATCGGCACCAGCTTCTGACCCCGGAGCAGTCGGGGCGCGGCCAACCGCACGCGCCCTGCCTGCAGCGACCTTGAGGATATTCGATGCGCAAGCAACTCATTTTCGGTAGCGTGCTCACGCTCGGGCTGACGGCCTGCAGTGGAGATTCGCTCAACATCGTCAACATCAACAATCCGGATGTCGCGCGTGCGTACGCGACGCCGGCCGGCGTGGAAGGCGTCGTGGCAGGGTTGGGCGTGCAGCTCTTCGTGCCGCAGCGCTCCACCGAGTCGGTCAACACGCAGGCGAAAATTCTGACCGGTGAGTCGTTCGCCACCGTCGCCAACTTCGGAATGGCCGCGCGCGGGCAAATCCCGCGTTCGATCATCTCGAACGAGTTGGGCAACGACAACCAGACCGGAAATCTCGCCAACTTCAACTCGTTTTCGCGTGTCTCGCGTACGGCGGCCAACGCCATCGTGGCCATCAACGCGCTGGCAACCCGGGGACAGACGATCGGCAGTCCGGCGCAGGATGCGCGGGCCAAGGCATTTTCCTTCTTCATTCTGGGACAAGCGCTCGGCAATCTTGCGCTCGCGTACGACTCCGCGGCGATCGTGACGCCCGCGGTACCCAGCGATGTCGTGCCGGGTTTGTCTTCCTCAGCGGCCGTGACCACGACGGCGTTGCAGATGCTCGACTCGGCAATTGCTGTGGCGTCGTCGGCGGCCGCAACCAACGGAGCGAGCGGCTTTCCGCTGCCCACCACGTGGATCAACGGCGTTTCGCTGACGCAGGCCAACTTCGTGCGCCTTGCCCGCTCCTTCAAGGCGCGTTACCGCGCAGGCACTGCACGGACTCCGGCACAGCGTGCCGCAGTCGATTGGGCGGCCGTCATCGCCGATGCGACCAACGGCATCACCGCCGACCACGCGGTCAACGTAGGCGCGGGCTCCGGTTGGTCGGCCACGTTCGACGTGTCGCAGATCTACGTGACCGGCGGCTGGCATTCGCTGCCGTACTTCTATTACGGCATGGCGGACGTTTCGGGCGGCTACGACAACTGGCTGGCCACCGCGCGCGATTCGCGTAGAGCCTTCCTGATCGTGTCGCCAGACACGCGCTGGCCGCGTGGCGCTACGCGTGCCGCACAGCAGGCGGAGGCGCCGACCGTCGCGCTGCCCGTGGGTCGTTATTTCCGCAATCGTCCGGCCGGCGAAGATGTGCCGATCACGGGGCCCGGCGATTCGTTCTACGATCACCGCCGCTACGGCGCGGTGAACCTGAACAGCCTGGCTGGTCCGTACGTCGATTTCTCCAAGACAGAACTCGATATGCTGGCCGCCGAGGGCTACATCCGCACCGGCAACTTTGCCGCCGCGACACCGTTGATCAACGCAACCCGCGTGCGTAATGGCCTCACCGCCATTGCCGGTGTTACGTCGGCCACGCAGCCCATCTCGACCGACCTGGCCACGTGCGTGCCGCGCGTGCCGCAGGCGCCGGCGTTCACGAGCACGGCGTGCGGCAACATCCTCGAAGCGATGAAGTACGAGAAGCGCATGGAGACGGCGTTCACCGGTTACATGGTGTGGTTTGCTGACAACCGTGGCTGGGGCGACAACGTCGAAGGCACCACTGTTGAGTGGCCGGTCCCGTACCAAGAGATGCAGGCTCGTCAGAGCGGCTTCTACAATGGGACCAACCGCTCGGTGAAAGGCACTTACGGCTTCTGATGACATACGGCCTGGTCACCTCGCGCTCGCTGTTGACGCGGCGGTTCGCGAGTAGCCTGTGCGTCGGCGCGCTGGCTCTGAACACGGGATGCTTCACGTATCGCCCGATGCAGAGCAGCCCGCCGCTGCAGGCCACGCAGCTCGGGGTCTCGATCAATGATCGGGGGCGCGTGCTGCTCGGTGACCGGGTTGGGCAGTCGGTGGATCGGATCGAAGGGCGAATTGTCAGCAGCGACGACCAGAACGTGGTGCTCGATGTCTATCGCGTGCGCGACTTGCGCGGCAACACGAGTACTTGGACTGGAGAGCGCGTCAGTATCCCGAAAGAAGCGATCATGGGATACAACGAGCGAAAGCTGTCGCTGACGAGAACATTCGTACTGGTTGGCGCGATTGCCGCGGTGATCATCGCCTCGGTGGGTAGTACGCTCGACCTCTTTGGCGGAGACCTGCCAAAGGATACGCCTCCACCGGACCCTGGTCCGCAGTCGTCTCGCATTCCGCGGTGATGCCGTCGGTGTCACCTCATTTTGCTCGTTTTCCTTGAACTTCCGTCAGCCTCTCTGTTGACGCACACTTTTTGGAGTCCTCGCCTCATGCGGCTCTCTCGATTCGGAATCCTCGGCGCGCTCGCAGTCGCCGCCGTCGGATGCACCTCGGCGGACGGAAGCGATCCCGTTACGCCCGCTATACCGGCACTCGCGTTTGTGCGCTACATCAACGCCGTGCCGGACACGCTCAACACCACCGTGCGCTTCATCGACGAGGTGGCGTTCTCGCCGACCACGTTCGTGAACGTGCCGTTCCGTGGTCTTGCCCAGGGCAACTACCAGGGCGTGAAGGTGGGCGCGCGTAAATTGCGCGTCTTCACCGCCGACTTCGTCAGTTTCTCGACGGCGGGCAATACGGCCCTCCTCGTCGACACGACCATCACGTTCGAAGAAGGCAAGTACTACACCATGCTGCACGTGGGTTTCGCCCGCGCGGGCTCGTTGCCCAAGCAGGGGCTCGTGGTCTACACCGATGCGCATCCGACGCCGACCTCCGGTGTTGCCGTCCGTGCATTGCACGCCGGCACCGGCATCGGAAACGTGGACGTGTACGTGACCGCTGCCGCGAACTCGCCGATCACTGGCGCGCCCGCCGTTCCGTCGCTCGCGTACAAGATTGCGTCGAACTATCTGACGCTGCCGGCGGCCGCCTTTGCCGCACAAATCACAGCCGCCGGTAGCACCACGCCGGTAGCTTCGGCGCTGGCGCCGCCGGGACTCCCCGCCGTCACGGCAAGCGGCGTGACGCCGGCTGCCGATCCAACGGCCGGCTCGACGCAGGCTGGCTCGGTCCTGACCGCCATTGCCTTCCCTGCGTCTGTGGCGGGTTCGCGTGCCGTGACGTTCGCCGCGCCTGGCGTGGTCTACTTCCCGGACAAGCAGCCGCCGCGTACCACCCCGTAACAACGGCCAATGACGCACTCCGGAGTGATCCGGTGACCGCATCGCACTCGACCGCGACCGTGAGAGTCCTCACGCTCGCGGTCGTGTTGTGTGCGGCCATGTCGTTCCAGCCGCGCTTCGCCGCTGCGCAGGTACTGCGTGGCACGGCGCGCGTGCAGGGATCGGCGCGGCCCATCGAAGGGGCACGCATTGTTGCTCGCGAAGCCAGTGGTCGCGAGATCGGCAGCACCGTCACCGATGACAACGGCCGCTTCCTGCTGAAGGTGGATGCCAAGGGCGCTCCCTTCGTCATCGCCGTGTCGCGCATCGGCATGCAGCCCACCACGTCGGACCCGATCACGATGCCCGCACGCGACACGCTCGACGCGGATTTCGAGATCGACGAGGTTGGTATTCGCACGGACACTGTGCGTGTCTCCGCCGCGCCGTCGCTGAACGAGTTGCGGCTCAAGGAGGCGCAACGACGCGGCTGGCGTCTGTTTCTCCCCGCAGAGGTGGCGCAGGTTCGTGAACGGGCGAATTCGTTCAATGACCTCATACGATCACTCGGCTACCCCGGCATCATTGTGCCGCAACGTGAAGCGGAATGCCTCCGCTCCACGCGCTATCAGCGGTGTCTTACCATTGTGCTCGACGGCGTTCCGCTGAGTCCCGGCTATTCCGGGATCAACCCGCGGGACGTGTACTTCATGGCGGTACTTGGCGCGTCGGACGCGGCGGTGCAGTTCGGCGATCGCGCGGCATATGGTGCCTTGGTGGTGTACACGCGCATGCGCGGCGACAAATAGCCGCAGCGCTACACCGGCGCCATGGCTATATGTCCGAGCGGCCGAGTAGTTCTTCCACCAGTGCGACACTCCGCTCGGTGGCGCCCAACTCCTGCGACACAACAGAACGTGCGCGTTCTCCTTCGCGGTCGCGCTTCTTTGCGTCGGTGAGCCACTGCGACAGCACTTCGGTGAGCGCGCGAGATGTCTTCACCGACGAACCACCACCGGCGGCCAGCAGCAAGCCCGCTTCGCGACTCATGTCGTGCCGCGGACCAAACGCCACCGGAATGCCGAACGCGGCCGGTTCGATGACGGAGTGCAGGCCGGCGGTGTGAAATCCGCCGCCCACGAACGCCGCATCGCCGATCGCGTACAGGTCGCC
>JBBQSM010000194.1:0-7882 GCA_038234895.1 Gemmatimonadales bacterium | reverse complement strand
TTCCGGTGGGAGGAGGGCTATGCCGACGACGTCGAAGTCACGGACTACCACTAAGCGCGGTGGCGTCACGCTGTTGGTGCAGCGTCGCCTCCCGACGCATCGCCCGCCGACCCATCCGGGGGAGATGCTGCGCGAGGAGTTTCTCAAGCCGCTCGGCATCTCGCAGTCGGCTTTCGCCATTCAGCTCGGCGTGTCGTTTCCGCGCCTGAACGAAGTGATCAACGCCAAGCGGAGCGTCACGCCGGATACGGCGCTTCGGCTCGCGCAAGTCACGGGGATGAGCGCGGACTTCTGGCTCGGCTTGCAGCAAGATTGGGATTTGTGGCACGCGCTCCGGACGAAAGAAGCGGCGCAAATCGCGCGCTTGAAACCACTGCCTCGGGCCGGCTGACGGCTCGCTAACGGTGCGTTGCGGCAGACAGGGCAAGACGGAGTGCTCCCTGTTCGCTGCGCTCACCGGTCGCGATTTGTTGGAGGGCCCTGCAAGAGAACGCGCGTGCAATGCGGCGCGTGCGGCGTTCGTGCGCGAGACACGACTGTCATCGAGGGGACGATCGGATCCTGGGAGACGGTGTCCGCCATTGGGCCGTGGCCGCCACGGCCAGCGGACCGCCCCCGACGACGCGCCCGTAGATTGCCGGGGGGCGCACCGTCGAGACGCGGCGCCTCGACCCGAGACCACGTGCGCCACGCCGAGAGGACGTCATGACCGAGACCGCCAATGCGTTCGAATACCTGGAGACCGGCTCCGGCCCTGCCCTCCTCTTCCTTCCGGGAAGTTTCGGGACGGGCGCCGGCTGGAAAGCGGTGCTCGGGCATCTCGGCGACGGGTACCGCACGATCACGACCAGCTTGCTCGGCTATGGCGCCACACCAGAGCGCCGTCCGGACGGCAATGCTACGATGTCGCAGCAGGTCGACCTCATCGACCGGATCATCGACCGAATCGGCACGGTCCCGCATGTCGTGGGGCACTCGTATGGCGGACTGGCCGCCCTCGCGCACGCCCTGAGCGGGCGACACCGGCCGACGAGCCTGGTGCTGGTCGAAGCGAATCCGCTCGGCGTGCTGCGGACCGCCGCCGACCACGACTTCTATGCGATGTTTGAGGCGATGACGGGTCAGTATTTCGCGGACGTCGCCCGAGGGGAGGCGGAGGCGGCCCGGCAGGTCATCGACTTTTACGGCGGGGCGGGGACATTTGATGCGATGCCCGCGAAGGTCCGCACGTACGTCATCGCGACCACGGCCGTAAACGTGCGGGACTGGTCGTCAGGCACCCCCTTCGCGCCGTCGAGGGAGCGGCTGGAGACGATCGCCGTTCCCACGACGGTGGTGCGGGGCGCGCACACCCATCCGGCGATGTTCCGGATCGCCGAGCTATTGCAGAAGGCGATTCCCGATGCGCAGCTCGTCACGATTGCCGGAGGGAGTCACTTTCTGCCGAGCAGCCACCCGGTGGAGGTCGCCGCCCTCGTACGGCAGCAGGTCGACCGCGCCCGAACGCGCTGACGCGTGCACGGTCCGCAGGACGGGCAACCCGGCCATTGCGTCTGAGGCCGTGGGCCCGTCGACCCGCCGCCTCACGGTGGGTTGCAGCAGACAGAGCGATACGGAAGGCTCCCTCTTCGCTGCGCTCACTGGTCGCAATTTGTTGGAAGGCCCTGCAAGAGAACGCGCGTGTTAGGCGGCGGGTACCACCGGCCCGGCGCGTGCGCGTGGTCACACCGACGCGTGACGAGTCCCGACGTTGATGGGTACTGACTGGTAGCGCCTCGATGCGCGCGCCCGTCGCGTCGTCTCCAAAAGGTCATCGCTATGCCTCACGCAGTCGTCCGGTTGTCGGTGGTTCGGTGGGGGATGGGCGCGCTCGCCATCGTCATCGCGGCGTGTAGCACGCCGACCGGGACGTGCGCGTGCTCGCCGCCCGAACTGGGCGTGGCGGTGCGCGGGGCGGTGCTCCGTCCTGACGGGGCGCCCGTGGCGGATGCCTGGGTGCGTTCCGAGATCTTTGCCGCAACGTGTCCAACGGCGGGGATGGGCGCACCGACTGGCCCCGTGACGTACACGCGCACGGGGGCGACCGGCCGTTTTGCCGCGTTCCAGCGGTCCACCGCTATCGAAGCGGCGTGCGTGCGGGTGGCGGTGCTGGCCGACACGACCGCGACGAGCCTTCCGCTGGTGCAGGCGGACCGCGCCGGCGTCAGCGTGTGGCGCCGCGATTCCGTGAGCGTGACGCTGACCATCCCATAGCCCGCGCGCTGGCGACCGGCGGCTTCACCCTCCGCGCGCGGCCACCCGTGGTGTGGTCCGCGCATCGCTGAACGGCCGGGGAGATAGGTGACACGTTGTCCGGGACATGGTGAACAGTCTTTCGTGAGCGATGGGGCGCCGGTGATGGTGCGTGCACGCTCGTCGAAGCGACCGAGCAGGGTGTCGTAGTAGAGCACGTTCCACAGGCCGTCCTCGACTTCGTCGAGGCCGATGTCTTCGCCGTTCAAGGCTTGCGACAGAAACGGTCGCGGGCACTCCGGCGCATTCCGCCAGCCGCTACGGTCTTTCTCATCGTCGCACACGCCGCCCGTCTCACGGCCACGGATGCCGGCGCAGCAGCTGGATGTCATCCTCGTCGGTGACGGTGACATACACGGTGCGCGGACCGAACCCCACAATGTCCTCGTGCGCGCCGAGCACGATCTCCCCGTCGATGGTGCCGCGTCGATTGACTACGAGGTAACGGATCGGGTCGTCCGGCGTGCTACGCGAGCGCCGCAACAGCAGGCGCCCATCGCTGGCCGTCTTCGGCACCGCGTAGGTCTCCAGCACGGGGAGCGTGGTCGGGAACGACGTCGCGCGCGGTGCCGGTAGACGGTAGCGCTTGGCCTCCGCCATCGCTTCGGCACGCTGTGCTTCGATGGAGCGCCGCGCGCGCGCATCCAGCGGCGCCGGGCGCAGCGGAAACGGCGCGCCCCGCGTCCACGCGCCCGTCGGCGACCGCCAGTCGACCCGCCGCGGCTCGAGGCGAACGATGGCCAACCAACCATCAGGAAACAGCTGGGCGTCCTCACCTTGCGCATTGGGCTCGGTCGCGCTGAACATGCTCCGCGTGACGCGCCCCTGCGCATCCATCTCCACGTCGCGCCGATGCGGACGCTCGCGAACGCGCGCCACCGTATCCAGTCGTCCCGTCCGTCGATTGATCAGCACGACCGCGAGGGAATCCGCCCTGGTAATCAACTGCGTCCCGGCCTTGGAGGGCGGGCCGGACAGGTTCATGAGGTGACCGACGCTATCGCTGCCGGCGAGGATCGCCCGGGTCGCCAGCACGGCCGGATGGTCCGGCGGCACGACGTCCACGATCGCGGCCCCATGGAACAGGAGAAACCGGCGGTTATTCATATCGTCGAGCAGCGACGAATCACCGGCGAGGGGCTGAATCTTGCCCACCCACAGCCTCTCCCGCGGCCCGCGGCCCTTTCGACCGAGCAACGCGGCGCGGCGCGCGGAGAAGTCGGCGAGAAACAGTTGCTGTGCTTTGCCATCCGTGACAATCACACGGCCGTCGGCGATCTCGCGCACCGAGGTCACGCCAAGAAACTCGACGTCCAACGTCGACGTTGCAGGCCGCAGCGGCAGACGCGACACGGATTGAGCCGAGAGAACGGCGGGCAGCAAGACGATGCAGATCGCGGACGCGCTACGCATGAAAACTCTCATGGACAGTCGCATGGACCCTCCTCTAGTCACTCTCGAAATTATAGGACGAAAGGTCCCGCCGTCAAAATGTCACGAAGAAAGGACTCCATCCAACCCGTTGCTCGAAATCGCACAGGCGCCCTCGGGGTATACGCCGGTCTGCTCGTTCATCGCTGACGAATTCGCAGCGGCGCGCTGGCCTGTTTCGTGCGCGGCCATCCGCTCCATGATCCGCCGAACTCCTCCGCAGTCCGTACCCATCGAGGTCATCGTGCACAAAACACACCCGACACACGCATCACGAGCAGCCCGCGTTCGACACGTGCTGCCGCTGCTCGCCGCCGGCATCCTGCTCAGCGCG
Source organism: Gemmatimonadales bacterium (assembly GCA_038234895.1). Lineage (GTDB taxonomy): Bacteria > Gemmatimonadota > Gemmatimonadetes > Gemmatimonadales > Gemmatimonadaceae > Gemmatimonas. The sequence goes on along the minus strand of JBBQSM010000194.1, from coordinate 3,825 downwards.
TGCGGACTGATTGGCGGCTCCGACGAGTATGTGATTGGCGTGGACAGTGTTTCGTTCGCCGCGCCCATGCTGCCGGACGGTGCCGTGCGCACGACGTACCATGGATTCGTCGGCGCGAATGGGTGTGCCACGCTGCGCCGCGTGGAACGACAGGCCCTGCCCGCAGACACGCTGCAGTTACGCTTCATCGGCCGCACTGACGGTGGCAATTGCACACAAATGCCGATCGTGCTGAGGCACGTCGATTCTATCCCGAATCTGCCCGCTCGGACGGTGCATCTGCGCGTGCTGCAGCGCAGCGGCGATCCGCTTCGCTACAACGTCACCCTTCCGCTGGCAGCAACGCCGTAGCACCATCAGAAGTCCGCTCGCACACAACACGCACAGATCACGCACACTACCGAGGTGGGTGTGGCAAGGCTCGTATTCGGAATGAACCAGTCGCTGGACGGCTACGTCGATCACAATGCCTTCGCGCCGAGCCCTTCACTCTTCCGCCACTTCGTCGCGGAGGCGGCGCGACAGACAGGCAGTATCTACGGTCGCAAAATGTACGAGATCATGCGCTACTGGGACGATGATCAGCCCGGCTGGGATGTCGCGGAGCACGCGTTCGCCGCCGCATGGCGCAAGCAGCAGAAATGGGTCGTGTCTCGCTCGTCGCCGTCGCTCGGCCCCAACGCCACCTTGCTCGAGGGTGATCTGGCCGACAGCATCCGCGCACTCAAGGCCGAACGCGACGGAGAGATCGAAGTTGCGGGCCCGGACCTGGCGCAGAGTCTGACTGCACTCGGCCTGATCGATGAGTATCGCATCTACCTGCATCCGGTCGTGATTGGCCACGGCACACCGTACTTCGCCGCCGCGCGTCCACCGCTCCGGCTGGTGACGGTGGATCGGATGGAGGACGATGTGCTCCGATTGAGCTACGTACCGGCGCAGGTGGATTAACCGAAGTCATGCTGCCTATCTCCGCAAAAACGACACGCCCTCCATCTCCTTTGCCACAGCGGGTGGGATGCTGATGCGGAGGTGCTGCAGCAGCGACGGGGCGATGTCCACGATCGCTGCCTGTCCGCTGGTGAAGCGCGAGTCGACTGCGCGGTGGTTGGTGACGATCCACGTGGCGCGCTCCCGCGCAGACTGACCGCCGTGACCTTTGCCCGTACCCGCGTCGCGTCCGTGGTCGGTCGTCACCACGATCATCCAATCTTCACCCATCGCCTGACGTTGCTTCACCGCCTGCCAGATGCGTCCCACCCGCGCGTCGGCATCGCGCACAGCGGCGTCGAATGCGTCACCGTCACCGTTGGCGTGGCCAATATCGTCAGTATGCTGCAGATACACCCACGACAGATCCGGTCCGTGCGTGGCGAGGTACGTCGCCGCCTCTGTCGCAACACGTTCATCGATCGCACGGATGTACAGCGAAGCGGCATCGTGCGGAAACGCCACGGTGTCGCGTTCGAATCCGTCCACGGCATGATCGAGGCGGAAGTCGCCGGCGCCCGGACGTCCTTCGCCGATGAGTACCGTGCGGTTGTCGAGCCACGTGGAGAAGACCGCCGTGTGCCGTGCGGCATCGACCGTCTCGACGAGGCGGAAGATGTTCCAGTACGCGTAGTTGGGAGCCAGGTTGCTGTTGCCGCGCACGTTGTGCTTGTTGGCCCAGGTTGACGTGAGCAAACTCATGTAGCCGGGCGCCGAAATGGTGGGCGTTTCGGTCGGGCCGCCGAGCGCTCCGCCCACGGAGGCACGCGCGTAGCCTCTGCGGTTACCGCCCGCATTGCCGGCCGCCGCCGCGATGGCATCCAGCGCGGGCGTGGGCGTTCGCTCGATCACATCGGCCGGAATGCCGTCGAGCAGAATGAAAACGGCTTTGTATGGACGCTCAGTGGGGCGCGAGACCGGCAGCCGGCAGGCGGAGAGCAGCGCGAGCGCGAGCAAAAGGGAACGCACGGTACAAGGAGTGGGTTCGGGAGGGAGATCGAACATGACGCACATGACCGTGTGCGTGCCGGTGCAGGCAATGTAGGTTCCGGCGCGTGTCGACGAAAACGCCAGCGGCGACAGGCGAGCGCCGCGGTCGATGGTTCGCTCCCGTACGCTTCCGTTCTTCTCCCGATCTGAATCCATGTTTCGTGCATTCGTGAAGGTGTTCCGTGGCGCGTCCCTGCTGTACGTGACCATGCTGTCGATGGTGACGCTGCCGGCCAGGACCGCGTTCGCACAGGATTCCGCGACGGTCGTCGGTGCCAGCGGTACGATCAGCGGGCGCGTGACCGAAGCGCTCACCGAAGCGCCGGTGGTCGGCGCCACGGTGCGGGTGGTGGGGCAGTCGGCCGCCACGCAGTCCGACTCCCTCGGACGATTTACGTTGCGCGGCGTGCGGCTTGGCATTGTGACGATCGAAGTGCGGCGACTGGGCTTCGCAGCCGTGAGCAAGGGCAACATTGCGGTGTCGCCCGCCAAGCCGGCCGAAGTCGCCGTGGTCATGCGTCCGGTCGATGTGCAACTCGAGGCCGTCACGGTGCGGCCGGAATCGTTTCCTGCGCAGATGACCGCGTCTACGCCGGTGTCGACACAATCGTACGACGCCGAAGAAGTGCGCCGGCAGCCCGGTGCGCAGGAAGACGTACTCCGCGCAGTCTCGATCGCGCCAGGCGTAGGAGTCACCAGCGCCGGACGTAACGATCTCGTCGTGCGAGGTGGTGCGCCATTCGAAAATCTGTTCGTCGTGGACAACATCGAGGTACCGAACATCAATCACTTCGGCTCGCAAGGCTCCACCGGTGGACCGGTATCGCTCATCAACATCCGGTTCATCGAAACAGCATCGTTGTCGGCCGGTGGCTTTGGTGCGCGACTTGGTGACCGCACGTCGTCCGCAACCACGCTCACACTGCGCGAAGGGAACCGGGAGCGCATTTCCGGCGAACTCAACGTCGCGGCGACGCAGTACGGCGCAGTGCTCGAAGGCCCCCTGGGCCGGAACGCCTCGTTCTTCGTGAACGTGCGCAAGAGCTATCTCGATCTGCTCTTCAAAGCGTTCGGCTTCAGCTTCATCCCCTCGTACGAAGATGCGACCGCGAAAGTGGTGTGGCGCCCCACGTCGCGCGACGCCTTCAGCTTTCTCACGATCGCGGCGCGCGGGTCCGTCTCGTTCGACAACTCCACCGACTCGGGACGTGTCACCAACTCGCAGGTGGTTGCGCCGCAACAGGAGCAATACTTCAGCGGGATCACGTGGAAGCGACTGCTGAGCCGTGGCGTGGCGACGACCACGCTCGGCCGCACGTGGACGCGCTACGAAACAGCGCAGCGTGACTCGCTGCTGGTACCGATTCTCGAGAGCAACTCCACGGAAGGCGAGAACACGCTGCGCACCGATATCACCTGGCTGGCAGGGCGTGGTGTGGAGATAGAAACGGGCACGATTTTCAAGTACGCGAGCGATCTGCGCTACGACGCCACATTGGCGGGTTTTACGCGCCGCAATGCAGCGGGCGACCCGCAGCCATTGCGCGTGGACACGAGCTTTAACGCGCTGCGCAACGGGACGTACCTGCAGGCGGCGTGGCAGTCGACGCCACGGTTGCGTCTGTCCGCGGGTCTGCGCAACGACTGGTACGGGTTTCTCGGCAACGCGGTGCGTGTATCGCCGCGCCTGAGCGCGTCACTGCGTGTGGACCCGGTGACCACGCTGACACTGGCCGGCGGTCGGTATTGGCAGGCGCCCAGCTACATCTGGCTGGTGGGCGACGAAGCGAACGGGCAGCGTCTCAAGCCGTTCCGCGCCGACCAACTGGTGGCCGGTGTGACGCG
>JBBQSM010000193.1:0-7888 GCA_038234895.1 Gemmatimonadales bacterium | reverse complement strand
CTGCGACTGGGGATCACCGGCACCGACACTGGGATCGGTAAGACCGTCGTGGCGTGCGCGCTGGCCGCGCGCGCCGTGCAGCTCGGCCTGCGCGTGGGCGCCATGAAGCCGGTGGAGAGTGGCATCGACGCGCGTCTGGTGAACGACGGGCTGCCCCACTCCGATGTCGAGCGACTGCGTCTCGCGTCGCGCAGCAGCGCCACGCTCGAACAGATGCGACCGTACCTGCTCGAAGAACCACTGGCACCGATGGTCGCCGCGCAGCGCGCGGGCGTGACGATTGAGCGTACGGTGCTCGACGCCGCGCTGGCCGTCGTCGCCGCCGATCAGGACATTGTGCTCATCGAAGGCGCGGGCGGTTTGCTCGTCCCGATCACGCGCGAACTTTCCTATCTCGAACTCTTCGCGCAGTGGCAGTGCGCCCTGGTGATCGTCGCGGGTAATCGGCTTGGCGTGATCAATCATGTGTTGCTCACGGTGCGTGCGGCCGAGGCGGCGGGTGTGCCGGTGCGCGCAATTGTGCTGACGTCGTTTTTCTCTCCCGACGCCTCGGTGGCCGAGGCGACGAATTACGATGCGCTGGTGACGTTGCTGCCGGGGCAGACCGTGTTGCGCTTCCCTTGGGTGGACCGTACCGACGATATGGACGCGCTGGCGGTGGCAGCGGAGGCCGCGGGGTTGGATGTGGTCTTGGGTCTCAGCGCGATCGCGGACGCGACCTCTCCGTGAGAGCTATTCGGGCGGCGCGTGTAGTGACCGACCGGATGACGACGCCTACCTGACCTCGTCCGCGCGTAGGTCGTCTGGGTTTTCGTACAGCGCGACGATCGCGGAGCGCAGTAACGCAATCGGCAACTGCACGCCGATGAACAGGGCGACCGGCTGCGCAGCGGCGTGCGGCGTGGAGTGATCGAGCTGCACTTTGCCGCGGCCCTGCACGCGATTCCAGACGAACATGCGATCGGGTGCATCGGTGAAGCGAACGAGCCCCTTGGCGCGCACGACCGACGACGGAAGCGCACGCGCAAACGAGAGAAAGGCCTCGCGCTCGACCATCGGTGGCAATGGCAGCGCGGCGCTCGAGAACGGGTGCGTATGCGCGTGGCCAGAACCGTCAGTCGCGCTGTCCCGAGCATTGTCAGGTGCCCTATCAGGTGCCCTATCAGGTGCCCTATCAGGTGCGAGTGGCAGTAGCGGCCGGCGGCGCGGCACATCGCGTACCGCGTGCGCCAACTGCGCCAAGTGCATGGCAAACGCCTCCGGTGTGGTACGGGTGGCGTACGGTGCGACTGCCGCCACGCTCTGTTCCACCTCACGCACGCGTGCAGTCTTGAGTCGCTCGGCCCAATTGAGATGTACGTGCGTGGCCGTGCGCGACTGCGCGGCTTCGAGCTTATTGTGCCACCACCGCTTTTGCCAACGCCCAGCGTCGATGACGGTGAGCTGCAGCGGCGGCGTGAAGTGCGACAGCTTGCCGTCGGTTGTGAGATGTCCGAGTAATTCGTCTGCCTCGGTCGCGCCGTTCGCTTCGATCAGCAGCACACTGTCCGGATCGGATGGTACCGCGTAGAGGGCGTCGGTCAGGTCGCGCAGCGAGGTGCAGCAGACGCATTCGCCGTCGAGCGGCGTAACCAGCGCCTGCAGATCGGCCAAGCGGGCTGCGTCCACGCTGGCATTCTCAAAATCGTTGAGCAGGACACGAACTTTCACGCCTTGCGCATGTAAGCGAGGAATGAGTTCGGTCAGAAAGCGCGTCTTGCCTGCACCGAGAAACCCGGCCAGAAGCACCAGGGGAATCACGCGATCGCATCCGTGAGAATGTGTCGACGCACGGTCGGCGAATGCGTCATAGACACCAGCGTGGATGGAGGGATGAGATGACTGGATGTGACGCGACCACGGGCGGGACCTTACGTCTCACGGACCCTGCCACAGATTTTAAGGTACACCAACGGTCACCACGTTTGCCCGGGTGCGATATTCGGTCTCCGTCATTGGTCCTCTGCCCCGGTGCGCTCACCTATGTCGTCTGCCCTATGCCCGTGCTGATTCGCTTCGAGCTCCGTCGCGCCGTGCTTCGCTGGCCCGCTTCAGTTCTGTTTGCCTGTTCGCTGGTGGCATGCGGGGGGCGCGCAGCGGTGGCCACCGCACCCGCACCGGAACCCGCGCCCACGGCAGCGCCGGTACAAGTCCGTGCACCAATCGTGATTGCGCCGGCCGCGCCGGACTCCGCGCGCTCCGACTGGCATCGGCTTGACTACGAGACCGATGGCGTCTTGGGCGTGGGATCGGACCGCGCGTTGCGCGAACTGCTCGCCTCTCGCATGCCAATGCGGCGCGTGGTGGTCGCGGTGATCGATGGCGGTATCGACACGGCGCATACGATGCTGGCGCCGAACCTGTGGCGCAACCCACGCGAGGTCGCCGGCAACAGCCGCGACGACGATGGCAACGGTTTCGTCGATGATGTACGTGGATGGAATCTGGTGGTGGGCGCCGACGGGCGGTCGTTCGACTATGACACGTTCGAACTCACGCGACAGTACGCCGCCTGCCGCGGACTGGCGGCGGGCATTGGCACGCCGCGTCCGTCGGAGACCGAGTGCGGCGGGATCGCCCTGGAGTACGCGGGCAAGGTGCGGGAGGTCAGCACGGTGCGCCTGCGCATCCGCGCCATCGACAGCGTGCTCACGGCCGCATCGGGCGTGCTGCGCTCAGCGCTCGATACCGCGCGCGACACCACGCCGCTGTCGCGCGCGTCGGTGACCGCGCTGGTGCCCTCGTCGGCACGCGTGGCGCAGGCGAAGCAGATCTGGTTGCAGTTGGATGAGAACGGCATCAACGCCGAGTCGATCGGCGAAGGCGTGAAGGCGTACGACTCGCAGTATCGCTACGGCCTCGATTCGACGTACAACCCCGCCATCGGCAGCAACGGCGTCGCTGCGGTGCGTTCGACCGCCGCCGGCAACAACGACGTGACCGGCCCCGATGCGTCACATGGTACTCATGTTGCCGGCATCATCGGTGCGACGCGTGTCGCTGCACAGCAAGTGCAGGGGATCGCCCCCATGGTCTCGTTGCTCTCCGTCCGCACCGTGCCCAACGGCGATGAACGCGACCTCGATGTGGCGCGCGCGATCCGCTACGCCACCGACAATGGGGCGCAGATCATCAACATGAGCTTCGGCAAGGGTTCGTCGCCGTACAAGGCCTCGGTGGACTCTGCGGTTCGCTACGCCATGTCAAAGGGGGTGCTGCTGGTGCATGCCGCCGGCAACGATGGCGAGAACATCGACAGCATGCCGTCCTTTCCGTCGCCAGTGCTCGACGACGGCACGATTGCCACCAACTGGATCGAGGTGGGTGCGTCATCGTGGCGCGGCCCCGACCAGCTGGCCGCCGGGTTCTCCAACTACGGTCGCACGCGGGTGGATCTGTTTGCCCCCGGCGAGGACATCCTCTCAACGCTGCCCAACGGCCGGACCGGACGCGAGAGCGGCACCAGCATGGCCGCCCCGGTGGTCTCGGGCGTGGCCGCGCTGCTCATGGCCTACTTCCCGGAGCTGTCCGCCGCCGACGTGAAGTCGCTGTTGATGGCGTCGGTGCGGTCGTTTGCCGACCAGCCGGTTGCCGTGCCAGGGAGCGATACGCAGGCGCCGTTTGGCACGTTATCCCGCACCGGTGGCGTAATCGATGCGTTCGCGGCGGTGAAGCGGGCGCTCGAGCGGGCGTCGGTGAAACCGTAGGGACCGTGTCACCCGCGTGCGTTCACGCCGCCCGTACAAACCGCAGTTCGCCAATAAATTCGCGGGCGCCGCGACGTAGCACCGACGCACCGAACAACAGGCACACGATCACCAGCGCGCCTTGCTCGATCAGCGTTGGCGTCTCCTGCAAACCGGCCACGGTACCGTTCACGGTGGCCAGCGACGGAAGCACCAGATTTGTCGCCACACCCAGGGCGACGGCCGCCAGCGACATGGTGAGCGCGAAACCCAAAGCGAAGCCGCGGCCATGCATGCGTGTGAGCACACCGAGTGTGGCCACGTTGGTGGCGGGGCCCGTGATGAGCAGCGCGAGCCCCGCACCCGGCGACACGCCGGCCGCGACGAGCACGGCCACGAGTGGTGTGGACGCAGATGCGCAGACATACAACGGCAGTCCCAGTGCGGCGAACACCAGAACGTCCACACCAGTGGGCAGTCGCGTGAGCCACGATTGCTGCAGGGCGGGTGCTGCGAGCGACGCGATGATCAGCCCGAGCAGGATCCACGGGGCCGTGTGATCGACCATTTCGCCGAAGCCGGTGCGCGCCGCCATAGTGAGTCGCTCGGGCATACTCCGCACCGGCTGCGAGTCCAGTTGCGGTAACGCACGGTTCGACGAGCGAGAGGTCGCGAAGCGCCCCATGACCAGCGCCACAGTCAGCGCGACGACCACTGCCGCGAGCACGCGAATGGTGGCGAACTTGGCGCCCAGCAACGGCAGCGAGAGCAATACCGCGTCGAAGCCCAACTCCGGTGTTGCTACGAGAAATGCGATCGCGGCCGTGGCCGGAACCCCCTGCTTCACCAACCCCTGATACAACGGCACGACACCGCACGAGCAGATCGGCAGCGGCAGTCCCAGGAGCATTCCCGACGCGCCCTGCCGGAGCCGCGACCCGCGACCCAGCCAGACGCTGTTGGCCGGCGTGACGAATGCATGCGCCAATCCGGCCGCCACGAAGGCCAGCACGATCGCCGGCGCACTCTCGAGGGCAAGCGCGATCAACGTCGCCCACGCCGTCGAGATCACACTGGCGCCCGCCGCATCACCGCGCGACCAGTGCAGCACCGACAACACCACCACTCCGGTCAGCGCACCCAGTCCACTCGGCCACTTTGCAGCATCCGGCGCGTCCGCCTCCCCATGCACATGCACGAGGTCGCGCGCATGCGCCTCCCCGTGCGCATGGGCCGGCTCGTGCACATCCGTGTGACTGTGATCGTGTGAATGCCCATGCGAATGTCCATGCGAATGTCCGTCGTGGTCGTGCGCGCTGGCCGGATGCGCGATCACGTGCAACAACGACCCGCCCACGAGTGCTTCGAACCAGATCGCGGCCTGCTCCGGCAACGACGCCAGCACGGCGGGCTCGGCGACGTAGCCGAACACCGTGGCCACGGCCATCAGCGCGAGCACCAGCCACGTCCAGATTCGCGGACGGTCACTGAGCACCAGCCACACCATCATGCTCACCGGCAATTGATGGAGCAGCACCCCCACGCCCAGGAGATTCGACGGCGTGCTCTCGGCTTGCGCAATGGCGCTGCCGTCGAGCGCGGAGTGCACGGCAACGCCGAGCAGCGCGAGAAAGAGCACGGCCGCATGCGTGCGCCGAATGCCGAAGTGCAACATGCGCTCGGCGAGGGTTGGCAGCGTGAACCCAGCCAGCATGAACAGCGCCGCCCACCAGTCGCCGTGCGCGATCGCGTGCGGGATCACGTCGAGCATGACCAACCCGCCGATCGTGACCAGCACAAAGCCGTCGAGGAAGGCCAGCATGCCGGGACGTGTGCGCGCCGCGCTGGCGAGGGCAGGGCCGCTGCCAAGCGCGAAAATACTGGCAGGCAACAGCGCGTTGGTCATGAACACGGCAGCCACCTGTAGCCGGGAGCAATGGCGCGCGCCGCCTGACAAGTCGCCCGGATCGGCACGGCGCAGCCAGCGTTCGCAGTCATGAAGCGAAGTGTGGCTTATTGCGAATGACTTTTCAAGTGTACTCGATCTCGCGAAACGCAGCCGGACTGACGGGCCGAGCCCGTAGTTCCAGGGGGAATTGCGTTCCCGATAGTGATAACGTACTATCATAAATGAGCCATCCCTGCGCGTCCGCAACGCCCGCGACACGGTATCTCGTCGACCAGCAGCTGTGGTACTTCGGCCACGACATCCAACATGCGGACGGCAACGCCCTCGTGCGCTTCGGCTTCGAGCGCCGTCGGGCATTCGATGGCGTAGGGACCACGTGCTACCTGCTGCCGCTGGATTTGGGTCGGATTGACGACTTGGTCGAGCCGACACGCACGGATCGGGATGGCAGATGGATCACGCCGCCGCATGGTGACGGTGCACTCGCCTGCTGGGGGTTCGCCACGTATTTCGGACGGGTCGTCCCTCGCACGATCGGATGCGAGGCCGACGTATGCTCATGTTCGCCACGTCCGGAGCGGGCTGCGTCTGGTGTGCAGGACGCCGGGGTACTGCTCGAACGTGCCGCAGCCGCTCCACGAATTGCCCGCGACCCGCTGGCGCTACCCGCGCATCGACTTGCCGACCTGCCATCGCGATCAGGCCCCCGCAGTGCCGAACAGTGGAAAGTGGCCTTGGCTGGCCTGCGGGCGATCGCAGCGATTTTCGCGGTATACGAGCGATGGGCGCGGGAAACGCTTGGCGAACGTCACCGCTCTCGCGCGCTGGCCATGGTCCCACGGCACAAGCAACGACGCTTCGTGTCACGCCCGCATCTGGTGGACGCGTGGGATCGGATCAGCCTCGGCGTCACCGCAGCATGACCGTCCGCCGGGTACGCCTGCGTGAAACGGTGTCGCGTCACGCGCTGAGCGCCGCCATGCTCGTCACGCTCGCCGTCGGATGGTCCACACGCCCCACGCCGATTCCGCAGTCGGCGCTTTTCGCGTCGGCGCTCACCGAGGCACCAAACGACGGGATCATTGCGGTGGATTGGGGGGTGCTCGCCACGCTGGACTATCGCAGCGGCAAGGTCAGCGACACGCTGCGCGCGCTGCACGGGAAACAGGTACGGATACCGGGCTTCATCGTGCCGCTCGAGGACTTTCAGGAGGAGGCGAAGGAGTTCCTGTTGGTCCCCTATTTCGGCGCCTGCGTGCGTTACCCGCCGCCGCCGCCCAATCAACTCGTGTACGCGAAGATGAGCGGCGGGAAGACGAAGCTCTCCTGGTTCGAGCCGGTCTGGATCGAGGGAACGCTGCACGTCACAAAGGTGGACAGCCCATACGGGGCCGCCGGCTTCCGGATGTCGGTCAGCCGCATTGCCCCATACACCCGCAGGGGCTCGTAGGCAGGCCACGTTTCCGGGCAGAGACGCGCCACGGCTATCCCCGACTACGACTCATCGCCTATCTTGTCGTATATGGAACGGAACACGAAGCAACGGGACGCGATTCGGCTGGTGTTCGAAGAGGTGCCGCGCCCCCTCGGCCCCAACGAAGTGCTCGAAGAAGGGCGACGCCATGTCTCCGGCTTGGGCATCGCCACCGTCTACCGCACCATCAACACGCTGGTGGACAGCGGGTGGCTGATTCCGGTCGAGCTTCCCGGCGAGCCGCCACGGTACGAGCGCTCCGGCGCCGAACACCATCACCACTTCCGCTGCCGAGTCTGCGCGCGGGTGTTCGAGATTCACGGCTGCCCGGGCGATCTGCGCGAACTCACGCCAACCGGCTTTCAGTTGGAGCGACACGAAGTCACGTTGTACGGACAGTGCGAGCGGTGCCTGACCACGGCGTAGCTGGCCCGTAGCGAACAGGTTGCCCGTCGGAATTCCCCACCAATACAGACCGTCTTGATCACTTTGCGCTCCACTCCGATGAACTGGCAGGCGCTCGCCGACCGCGCACTCGCCGGTGACGTGCTCACGCGCGATGAAGCGCACGCCGTGTTGAACGCACCCGACGAGGAACTGCTCGACCAGCTCGCGGCCGCATATCGCGTGCGCCGCGCCGCGTGGGGCAATCGGGTGCGGTTGCACTTCCTGCTCAATGCGCAGAGCGGACTCTGCCCGGAAGACTGCAATTATTGCTCGCAGTCCAAGATCTCCGCCGCCGAGATCGAGAAGTACCCGATGATGGCGCAGGACAAGATC
>JBBQSM010000192.1:0-7914 GCA_038234895.1 Gemmatimonadales bacterium | reverse complement strand
GGACGTGCTCTACACCGGCAGTGACGACGGGCAGATCCAGGTCACGCGCGATGGCGGTGGAAGCTGGACGAATGTGACGACAAAGATTCCGGGACTGCCCAAGCTGGCGTATGCCAGCCGTGTCACGCCGTCGCGGCATGTCGCTGGCCGTGTGTACGCCACCTTCGACATGCATCGCAGCGACGATTACACGCCGTACGTGTACGTGAGCAACGACTATGGGCAAAGCTGGCGCAGCATCATCAAGGGGATACCCGAAGCGTCGGTGTACACCGTTCAGGAACATCCGCGCGTGGCGAACCTGCTCTTCGTCGGTCACGAGAAGGGGGTGCACGTCTCGACGGATGCGGGGGAGTCGTGGGTCTCGCTGAATACGAATCTGCCGACGGTGCCGGTGACATCGTTGCTGGTGCATCCGCGCGAAAACGATCTGGTTGTGGCGACATTCGGGCGCGCGTTCTGGATACTCGATGATCTCGGACCGCTGGAGGCAATCGCCGCGGCCGGCACGGTCACGGCTGACCGTGTGCTGCCGGGCAAGACCGCGCGCGTCTTCAACACGCATCACTACAACGGATGGTTCTGGGCCGGACACTTCGAAGCGCCGAACGCCGCGTACGGCGCGCCGATCGCGTACTGGCTCACGGCGCCGGCGGGAAGTGTGCAGGTTCAGGTGAAGGATGCCGGCGGCGCGGTGGTTCGTACGTATGCCGGCACGACGCAGACCGGTATTAACCGCGTGTACTGGGATCTGCGCCACGAGCCCACTGAGGAGTTCGATCCGAAGATCGTGTATAACCCGGTCTTCCGTCCCGTTCCCACGGGTCCGCCAGTGTCACCGGGGCGTTACACCGCGACGATCACCATCGAGGGGCGCAGCGTCTTGCAAACTACGTTCGACGTGCAGGGCGACCCGGCGGTGACCGTCACCGATGCGGACCGCGCCACGCGTGCGGCGGCGATCACGCAGTTGTACGCGATGCAACAGAGCGCCAAGACTGCGCAGGAGACTGTGAAGCCGATCATGGAGCAATTGAACGCCGTGCGTACACGCTCCGGTGCGCAGGCGCTCCCGGCGGCGATGCGCACGCGGGTGAACAGTGTGGCCGACAGTCTGGGGGCCGTCGATCGTGCGGTCACCACGGGCGCGCGTTCGGCCGACCGCGTCCTCGAGTCGATCGCCGGCTACACGGGCGCCCCCACTGCCGCGCAGTCCCGCTCCATGGGATGGGCCTTCGATGACATGACCTCCGCGATCACGCGACTGAACGGTATGTTGCAGAAGGAGGTACCGGAGCTGTTCGGCGCACTGCTGGCGGGGAACGTATGGCCGGGTGGAACGCGAACCGTACCGTTACCCACACGCACACCCCCCTGAGCGGCACGCGGCCGCCGCGGGGGCCGGCCTTCCCCGCGGCGCACTACACATGTCCTCGACTGACCAAATCCTCTTCACCGATGGCGAGGCCTACGAGCGCTTCATGGGGGTCTGGAGCCGCTTGGCGGGAGATGTCTTTCTCGACTGGTTGGCTCCGGCCCCGGCGTTGCGATGGCTCGACGTGGGGTGCGGCAACGGGGCGTTCACGGAGCGAGTGATCGCTCGATGTACGCCGACATCAGTCGACGGCATCGATCCGTCAGACGCGCAGCTCTCGTATGCACGCGCACGTGCCGGCGCCTCACCCGCCGTCTTTCACCACGGCGATGCGATGGCGCTCCCGTTTCCGGACCGCCACGTCGATGTCGCCGTCATGCCGTTGGTCATCTTCTTTGTCCCTGAGCCCGCGCGCGGGGTTGCTGAATTGGTGCGCGTGGTGGCGCCGGGCGGTCTGGTGGCGGCCTACGCCTGGGATATGGAAGGCCACGGGTTCCCGTACGCGACGCTGCACGACGAAATGCGTGCCATGGGGATGACGGTGCCATCACCGCCGCATCCGGAGGCGTCGCGGCTGGATGCATTGCAGGCGCTCTGGTATGATGCGGGACTTGAAGCGATCGCCACGCACACGATTACCGTCCAGCGCACCTTTGCGGACTTCGACGATTACTGGACGACGGTCCAGATGGGACCGAGTGTTGGTCGATCGCTCGAGGCGCTGCCGTCGGCGGAAATGTCGGCACTGCGGTCGCGGGTGCGGGCGCGTCTGCCGATGAACGCGACCGGCCACATCCGATACGAGGCCCGTGCACACGCCGTACGGGGGCGCGTCGCCGCATCGTGACCTGCGTGCGACGCCTCAAGTATTCCTGACGCGCCTCTGTCTGAGAGCGGCAGCGCCTGTGTCCGCGGTACGATCGACGCTTGACTCCAAACTTTGACGCAGGAGCTCCACTGAACATTCGCGCGATGCTGTTCGATCTCGACGGTGTGCTGGTCGATTCCACGCACAACGTGGAGATGGTGTGGCGCGACTGGGCGGCGCGGCACGACATGGATGCCGATGTCGTGATCGCCGTCGTGCATGGACGGCGCGCAGCAGATACCGTGGCAGCGGTGGCGCCGCACCTCAACGTGGATGAGGAAGTCTTCGCGCTGTCCGCACGCGAGTCCACCGATGCGCGCGGCATCGAAGCCATTCCCGGTGCATCGACATTGGTGGCCGGACTTCCCGCTGGTCGATGGGCGGTGGTGACGTCGGGGACGCGCGCAGTTGCGACCTTTCGGATGGGCGTGGGTGGCATACCGCAGCCATCCGTTCTGGTGGCGGCAGAAGACGTGGTGCAGGGCAAGCCCGATCCGGAGGGCTATCTGCGCGCTGCCGCGATGCTCGGGGTCGAGCCTGCCGACTGCGTGGTGATCGAGGATGCGCCAGCCGGCCTGGCGGCGGCCAAGGCGGCGGGGATGCAACGCATCGGCGTTGCCAGTACGTTCGATGCGTCCACGCTCACCGATGCGATGATCGTGGTGCGCTCCGTCGCCGACTTGCACGTCCGCATCGATCCAGAGACGCAATCACTGCAGCTGTCGGTGCGTGCCGCAGACTCAGGCAGCGCCTCCGTTTGATCTTCACTCAAGTACGTCGTGAGACCCGCATGACGTCATCAGTCCGCTTGTCCGTATCACGCGTGCGTTTGCAGGGTATTGCAGGAATGCTGCTCGGTCTGGGCGCGTTCGTTTCGGTGTCACCAGCTCACGCGCAGGACAGTCGCAACACGCGTGCACAGGACTCACTCGCGGTGCGTGCCGCTGCGGCGCCGACCAATGTCGTCTGGCTCGACACGCTCGATCTCAGCACGTGGCAGCAACGGCGTCAGCGGCCGCGGGCGCGACTGTCGTTGCGCGGCAAACCGATCACGATGCACGGCGTCGTCTACCCGCGCGGTGTGGGCACGCTGACCATCAACGAATTTCTCATCGACGTGAAAGGTGCCGCCGATCGATTTGTTGCAATGGTGGGCATCGACGACGAAATGCGCACCGGTCGCGGCAGCGTGAACTTCGAGGTGTGGGCCGACGACCGACTCATCGCGAGCAGCGGCATCATTCGCGCCGGCGACGCACCGAAACTGCTCGTAGCGGACCTGTCCGGCGCACGTATCGTGCAGCTCATCACCGACGATGGGCAGGACACAAGCAACGACGACAACGCCGATTGGGGCGGCGCGATGTTCGTCATGAAACCGGGCAGCACGGAGCGTCCCACCCCGTACACGCTGCCGCCCGACGGACCCGCCGACATTTCGCGCGAGACGAACGCGAAGCCGTCCATCAACGGCCCGCGCATCACCGGCGCGACGCGCGGTCGTCCGTTTCTGTTTCGCATTCCAGCCACCGGCGAAGGTCCACTCACCTACGCCGCGAAAAACCTGCCGGACGGCGTGACACTCGATACGAACACGGGCATCATCGCCGGATCGCTCACGCGCGCAGCCACCACCGACGTCGAGCTCACGGTGCGTGGCGCACAGGGTGTCGCATCGCGCCGCCTGACGATCGTTGGCGGCACCGACAAGCTGGCCCTCACACCGCCCATGGGCTGGAACTCCTGGAATGCGTGGGGCACCGATGTGGATGCAGACAAGGTGCGCCGGTCTGCCGATGCGATGGAGCAGAGCGGACTGGTCGCGCACGGCTTTCAGTACGTGAACATCGACGATGGATGGGAAGGCACGCGCACACCGGACGGCGAACTGCCCGCCGATGCGACGAAGTTTCCCGACATGAAAGCGCTCGGCGACTACCTCCACGCCAAGGGACTCAAGTTCGGTATCTACTCGTCGCCAGGACCGCGTACGTGCGGCGGCAAGACAGGCAGCTACGAGCACGAATTGCAGGATGCGCGAACGTGGGCGCGGTGGGGCGTGGACCTGCTCAAGCACGACTACTGCTCGTACGAACGCATCAAGCCCGGCTTCGCACTCGAGACACTGCAGGCCCCTTATCGCGTGATGCGTGCGGCGCTCGATAGCGTCGATCGCGACATGGTGTACAGCATCGGCAACTACGGATACGGGGAAGCATGGAAGTGGGCCGCAGAGGTGGGTGGCGAGCTGTGGCGCACCACCGGTGACCTGACCGACTCGTGGTCCAATCTCGAGAGCGTCGGCTTTCGACAAGCTGGACGTGAGCAGTATGCGGGACCGGGTCGGTGGAACGACACAGACATGCTGGTGGTCGGCAATGTCGGCATCGGTCCTGCCCTGCATCCCACCAAGCTCACGCAGAACGAACAGGTGCTGCACATCACGCTGTGGGCGATGCAGGCGGCCCCACTGCTCCTCGGCGCCGACATGTCGCAGCTTGATGCCTTCACGATCGCGCTGCTCACCAACGATGAAGTGCTCGACGTCGATCAGGACATGCTCGGCACGGCCGGTGGTCGTGTGTGGAAGGTGCAGAAGCTCGAGGTCTGGTCGCGACCGTTGTGGGACGGCACCACGGCGGTGGCGCTGTTCAATCGCGGGATGAAACCGTACGAGGTGACGGCCCGGTGGTCGGACATCGGCGTGCGCGGCCGGCAGCCGGTGCGGGACCTGTGGCGTCGTCGTGATCTCGGTAGCTTCACCGATGCCTTCACCACCATCGTGCCGAGACATGGCGCCGCAATGCTGAAGGTGGGAACGCCCAGAGCCACCCCCTAGCCGTCCGCATGATTTCCACATGATTTCCGCATGATTTCCTCCCGCTCGTCGTTCGACATCGCGCAGCGTGACATGCGCCAGGCCTATCTTGGTGGCGCGCCGGGACTGTTCGCGTCCGGCTCGATCTGGTGCGCCGCGGGCATCGTCGGCACGACCGGCAGTCCGATGCGTGCCATTGCCGTACTTCTGGTGGGCGGCATGTTCATTCATCCCATCGGCGTGCTGATCGCCAGACTCTGCGGCCGAACCGGCGCGCATACGAAAGGCAATCCGCTCGGCGCACTCGCGTTCGAGAGCACGGCGTTGCTGCTGCTGGGCATTCCGCTGGCGCTTGCGGTGTCGCGCTACCGGATGGAGTGGTTCTTTCCGGCGATGATGCTCGTCATCGGCGGCCGCTACCTCACTTTCGCCACGCTGTACGGCATGCGCCACTACTGGGCATGCGGGGCGCTGCTCGTGGCCGTCGCGTTCGGCCTGGTGAACGCGGGGGCAACGTTTACGGCGGGCGCATTCGCCGGCGGCGCGATCGAACTGTTTTTTGCTGCCGTGATCTTCATGGCGATGCGAGGCGAGCCCCGTGACGGATGACCGCCTGTCGGGAGACCGATCGAGGGATGCGATCGACGAGTATATCGCGCAGGCTCGCGCGGATGTGCGTGATGTACTCTCCGGGATCCGCGCGACGATTCATCGCGCGGTGCCTGACGCCACGGAGTGCATCGGCTACAAGATGCCCGCGTTCCGGCTGCAAAAGCAGTTCATCTACTTCGCCGCCTTCAAGAAGCACATCGGCATCTATCCGCCGCTCAATGCGGACGCCGCACTGGTCGCGGAGCTGGCGCCCTATCGCGGTGAGAAGGGGAATCTCCAGTTCCCGCTCAACGAGCCAGTGCCCTACGCACTGATTGAACGACTGGCACTCGCCCTGTCACGCGAGCATGGACGTTGACGCACGGCGCGGTGTCGGCGTCGCCCAGACGATCACTCTGTGCGATATTCGATGGTACAGCAATCGATGGAGCGGGGAACGATGGGACAGAGGTCGATGGGACAGCGATCGAAATCGGCGCGGCGGGCGAGCGCGGGCGGCACGACACGGATCGCGGCGGTCGTGCTGCTGTGCGTGGCAGCGGCGTGTCGCGACGAGGTGCGCTTGGTATCGACCGACGAACGCGTGCTGGCGCGCGACGAGCTGGTCACACTGATGGTCGCCGACTCGTCGCATGAGCGCGTGATGCGCCTGGTTCCGCAGCCCGGCGTGCGCATCAATGCGCAGTTGTTGCCGGTGATCGACGTCGGCGCGGTGACAGATGCGGGCTCGTCACGCGAGCCGCGGATCACGTTCGACGCGCCGGGTCGCAGCGATGACAGCGCCTACTTCGTGCTGCCGCCGACCGCGCGCGTGCCGGCGTCGCGTGCGGTCAAGGGGATACTACGCGGGAGCGCCTGCCCCGAGGGGAAGAAGGTCTGTCTGTCGGTGGCGTTGGACGTGACGTTACCGTAAACCATCGCGCGTTCGTCATCGTCGCTCGCGCATCCACATTTTGCACACCGCTTCCATGCCTCGCGCCCGCCACTCGCTGGTCTACGTCGGCCTCAAGTCGCATGTCATTGCCTTCGATCGCAAGACGGGGCAGGAAGTTTGGCGTACGCCGCTTCCCGCCAAGTACAAGTCGTCCGGTTCGCTGGTAAACGTGGTGCGCGACGACGAAGGACTGTTCGCCTCGTTCGCCGGTGAGATCTTCTCGCTCGACCCCCGCACGGGCTCGCTGCTCTGGCGCGATCAGCTCAAGGGGCTCGGCACCGGCATGGCCACGATCGCAACCGATCAGGGCGGCAACACGCAACTGTCGGTCTTGGGAGAGGCGACGTACCAAGCGCAGGCGCAGGCCGCGGCGGCCGCGGCGGGGTAGGCGAGGGGCAGGCGGGAGCGGACCGCGGTGCGTGCCGGTCCGGCCCGCTACGTTACTACTGCACGGCTGATGACCGTGAACGCACGCGTGCAGCTATCAGGAGTGCGAGTAACCCCGCTGCGGCGAGCATCGCGGACCCGGGTTCCGGCAGTACCGTCACACTGACCAGCGGCATGATGACAGTGGTGTTCTCGGCGTACTGGCTGTTCCAACTCTCTCCTTCTGGGAAGTAGTAAAGGTTTGGCCGAAGTACCGACGGGAGCGCGACGCCATGCAACGGCCACCGTAGAGGAATGTTGGTTCGAGCTGGTCCGCCAGTCGCCAGGGTACCCCACAAGTCATCAACACAGGTACCGATGGCCCCGAATTGCTCGCAGCTTATCGAGTTGAACGAGTCGTCGAGGTACCAGTACCAGTGCACGGCTCCGGTCTCGTAGAAGGTGTTCGTTGCTCTCCATACCGCACCGAGCGCGGTGCCGAGGACCGGCGCCACGGCGGCCGATGGCACACCGACGAACAGCTCGAAGGTGTGACACGAGCGACCGACGTTGCACCCCGCGAACGTGTACTTCGTCGGGCCCTCCGCGAAAAGGTGCTGCTGCGCGCGACCGTCGCGGGCGGACATCGTGACGAGCGCGAGCGCAATCGCGAGGGGCCGGAGTCGCAGCGCGCCGCCACAAGTACGCCTGCCCATCGTCAAGAGCCAAGCCGATAGCGAATGAATTGAGCGAACGAACATCAGATCTCCAATGGTTGCGGATGACACTAAGATTGCAGCGCCCTCTGACAGTCCGACGGGAACCAAGAACCTCGAGCGCTACAGCTCCACCCAGTCCGCTGCCGGCTTCACCGCACGCACCGCGACGAGCACCTGATACTCCACGTCCGGCACATCGAGCTCGACCGGTGTGATCTCCCG
>JBBQSM010000191.1:0-7999 GCA_038234895.1 Gemmatimonadales bacterium | reverse complement strand
ACGGGTCGGGTTCGTGCTTGCGCCGCGGTTGAACGCGGCCGGCCGCATTGCCGATGCCAAGCTCGGGCTCTCGCTGCTGCTCGCCGAGCGCGAGGACGAGGCGAACGTAATCGCGCGCGAGTTGGAAGAACTCAATCGGGCACGGCAGGAACTCGACAAGTCGGTGTTGGACGATGCCATGCGGCAACTCGACGCGCCGGAGATGCGCGACCGCGTTGGGTTTGTCTTGTCCCGCCACGGGTGGCACGCCGGTGTGATCGGCATTGTCGCGTCACGTGTGGTGGAACAGACGGCGCGCCCCGCCGTGCTTGTGGCGGTCGATCACGGGGTCGGGAAGGGCTCCGGGCGATCGATCAGCGCTTTCGATCTGCACGCGGCACTCTCAGACTGTTCTTCGCTGTTTCAGCGTTTTGGCGGCCATCGTGCGGCTGCCGGCTTGACCATGGATGCCGCACTGTTGCCGGAGTTTCGTGAGCGCTTCGACGAGGTGGCGCGCGCGCGCCTGACCGCGGACGACCTCGTGCCGGAGATTCGCGTGGATCTCGAGGTCCCGCTCGACATCGTGGGTGATGACCTGGAGAAGTTGGTGCGACACTTCGAACCCTTTGGCATCGGCAATCCGGCGCCTCTGTTTCAAGCGACCGGCGCGCGGCTGGCGAGTGCGCCGCGAAAGATCGGAACGGATGGGCTGCGATTGAGTCTCGAAACCGCACACGGCACCATCGAGGCCATCGGTTGGGGCATGGCCAGTCGCGCCGCTCAGCTGACGGCCGGCCGACCGATCGCGCTCGCCTTCCGGTTGGAGCGCGACGAGTATCGCGGACAGTCGCGTTTGCAGTTGAAGTTGGCCGACGTGCGGAGCTGACGGGTCATGCGCATCGTAGCCGGACGTTGGAGGGGACGAAAGATCGAGGCGCCTGAGGGTGAGCATGTGCGCCCCACGGGCGACCGGGTACGCGAGTCGTGGATGAGCATCGTGCATACGCTGCTCCCCGACGCGAAGGTGCTTGACCTGTGCGCGGGCAGCGGCGCACTCGGGCTTGAATCGCTGTCGCGAGGGGCCTCTACCTGCGATTTCGTGGAGCGGTCGTCCAAAGTGATGACGGTGCTCGCGGCGAATTTGGCGCAATTGGGCGGGCACGCGGGTGCGCAGCTGCACCGCGAGGACGCCGTGCGCTTCATCGCGACGCTTCCCGCGGGCGCCTATGACGTAGCGTTCGCCGACCCGCCGTACGCGACGTCGACCGCGCTCGAGATTGTGGAACGCTGGCTGGCCGTCCCTTTCGCTCATGTGCTTGGCGTTGAACATTCGGCAACGGCGGAGTTCCCGGTTCCCGGGCAGACCCGTCGGTACGGCTCGACCGCCCTCACCTTCTTCCGAACCGACGATCTGTGATGCCGTCGCCCGCTCCCTCCTCGCATCGTGTGGCGCTCTATGCGGGCTCGTTCGATCCGGTCACGCATGGCCACGAAGACCTGATCCGTCGCACCTTCACGTTCGCCGACAGGTTGGTGGTTGCCGTGGCGACCAATGTCAGCAAACAACCGCTGTTCACGGTCGATGAACGGGTGCGCTTCATCAGCGAGATCTTCGCCGATGAGCCCCGGGTGGAAGTCCGGGCGTTCGACGGATTGCTCGTCAACTTCGCGCGCGACGTGGGTGCGTGCGTCAACGTGCGCGGTCTGCGTGCAGTGAGTGATTTCGAATACGAGTTCCAGATGGCGCTGATGAACCGGCATCTGCTCCCCGCGTTGGAAACGGTGTTCATGGCACCGTCGCTCGACACGACGTATATCAGTTCCAGCATGGTGCGCGAAGTCGCGCGCTTCGGCGGGGAAGTGTCGGGGCTGGTGCACCCGCTGGTTGCCCACGCCCTCGCCGAGCGTTTCGCCCGCCGGTAGACCGCCAACCCGTCGCCGACCGTTCGCCGCCGCATCACCAGTCACGATCAACATGTCCAACGCAGCTACCCGGTTTCTTGAATCGTTGCATGAGCGCGCGGCCCTCACGCCGCGCACGATTCTCTTCCCCGAGTCCACCGATTTTCGCACGATCGAGGCGGTGATGGCGCTGGCGCGACGCGGATCGGTGCGTCCCGTGCTCGTGCGACGTTCCGATTCGCCTACGGGTGTCGTGCCGCCGCGCAGTTCGGAGATTCTCGATCCGCTCGACGATCCGCGCACGCCCCGCGTCGTGGCCCATTTGCTCGCCCGGCGCGCGTCGCGCGGACTGAGCGCTGATGATGCGGAGCGGCTGGCGCGCGATCCCCTGTATTTTGCCGACGCGCTGGTGGCGTTGGGCGAAGCGGACGGCTGCGTGGCTGGGGCGGTGCACACCACCGCCGATGTGATCCGAGCGGCGTTGTGGACCGTTGGACCGGCCGCCGGCGTGCGCACGGTGTCGTCGGCGTTTTACGTGGTGCTCAGCGATCCCCCGGCCGGAAGCGACACGGTGCTCACGTTCACCGACTGCGCCGTGATTCCCGATCCGACCGCTCGGCAGTTGGCGGACATTGCGCTGGCCGCGGCCGCCGATCGTCGGCGCATCGTGGGAGACGAGCCGCGCGTGGCGTTCCTGTCGTACAGTACCGTCGGGAGCGCGGATGGTCCGTCGGTGAGCAAGGTGCGGGACGCACTCGCGCTGGTGCGTGCGGAGGCGCCGTCGCTGGCCGTCGTTGGCGAAGTGCAGGCCGACGCGGCGCTCGTGCCCGAAGTAGCGCGGCGCAAGGCGCCGCAGGAGGCCGGCGCGGGGCACGCGAACGTGCTGGTGTTCCCGTCGCTCGACGCGGGCAATATTTCGTACAAGCTCGTGCAGCGACTGGCCGGGGCCACCGCCATCGGGCCAGTGCTGCAGGGGCTCGCGCGCCCGTGCAGCGACTTGTCCCGAGGGGCTACCGCCGATGACATTGTACATGCGGCAGCGATCGCCGCGCTGCAGGTGGGCACGGCGTCCCGCGCGACTTCTTCCTGACCTCAGGCATGATCGGTTCATGAGCTTCACGCTGACGAAAGACGACGACCGGCTGGTGGTGGATGTGGATGGCCAGCTCATCGTGAGCAACCGGCAGGAATTCAAGCAGCTGGTGCTCGATGAAGTCGAGCGCGGCGCCCGCATCGTCGTCGTCGACTTTGCGAAATCCGCGTACATCGACAGCTCCGGACTCGGCGCGCTGGTATCGCTCGGAAAGCGAATCCGCGAGGCCGGTGGGGAGCTGCGTCTTGCCGCGCTCAACGAGGACCTGCGGACCCTGTTCGAGCTCACGCGGCTCGACGCGCTGTTCCCGCTCTACGCGACGCGCGATGACGCGCTCGCCGGTCGTTGACCACATGGCGACGCGTACTCGACCGCGGCCGGTACGGCGCGAGCCGATGAGCGCGCCCCGTCACGACTGGACGATCGCATCGGACGTGAACGAGATCGCGCCGATCGTGGAGGCCGTGTCTGATCTGTGCGCGGCTGCCGGCTTTTCGAGCCGTGTCTGCCGGCTGAATGTGCCCGTGGCGCTGACCGAAGCGATGGCCAACGCGATCATGCGCGGCAACAGTAACGATCCCCGGCGCACTGTGCACGTGTGCGTGCTGATCGACAGCGAGGCGCTGATTCTCGAGGTCACCGACGAAGGCGAAGGGTTCGATCTGGAACGCGTGCGCTATACGCCCGACGATGCCGACTGGTTCGAGCGTGAGGATGGGCGCGGTGTCTTTCTGATGCGCAAGCTGATGGATCATGTCGAGAGCTGCCGGGTCGCTGGCGCGTACGGCCATACCGTTCGACTCCGACTGCGTCGCGCATGAGTGAGGTCGCCGCCCTGATGGCCGCGTTCCACGAGGCCACCGGGCGTGAGGCGGCCATCTGGGAACGGCGGGACGGCAGCGTCACCCCCACGCTGATCGGGACGTCCTCAGCCACCTTTGCCGCATTGACGGAGCCGGGCGCGGTGGCGTGGGACGTCAATGCCTGGGCGCTCAATCAGCGCGTGCACGCACAGCTCGTCTCGACCGGCGAGAGTGTGGGGTGGCTGTTCGTCGAGCCGGGCGTCACCCCGGAAGGCGATCGGTTGCTGGGGCGGTTGGTGCCCTTCGTGCGCCGCCTCAGTCGCGAGCGCGATGGCGCCGCGCACGAACTCGTCGAGCGGTACGAAGAGATCAATCTGCTGTACGCGATCGGCGAGTTGCTGGGCGGTACCACCGCCGTGGAAAGTGTCGCGGATACGTTGCTGCGCGAACTCGCGGTGACCGTCGGTGCGTCACGCGCCGTCTTTCTCCTGACCAACCGAGCCCCGGGCACGTTGACGCCCATCGCCGCGCTCGGCCTCGACGCGGCGGACTACGGGGCGGTCGCGCTTGAAGACGGGGCCCATATCGCCGTGCGCGCGTTTCGTACCGGCGCGGCCTGCACCGAGGACGGTCCGTCGGTACGCACCGCCGATCCCGTGCTCGCGGCCGACGGACGGCCCCTGCTCGCCGTGGCCATCACGCGCCCGAGTTCGGGGATGGGCATCACGGGATCGTATCCCGCCATTGCACCACGCCGCCCGCTGCCACTCGGCTACGACCCTACCGGCGCTGTTCCGCTCGGCGTGTTGATCTTGAGCGGTCGTCCGGGCGGCGCACCGTTCTCCGCTGGTGATCGCAAATTGGCCACCGCCGTGGGTACACAGGTGGGTACCGCGATGCACAACGCAGCCTTGGTGCGCGCCGCAGTGGAGCGTCAGCAACTCGTGCGTGAGATGCGACTGGCGCACGATCTCCAGCTCAAGCTGCTCACCAAGCCGACGGTGGTGGCGCCGGAAGCCCGGGCGGCCGCGCGGGTGGTGCCGGCGGAAAGTGTGGGCGGCGACTTCTACCTGCTCGCGCGGCTTGACCGTGACCGCACCGGGGTGCTCATCGGTGACGTATCAGGACATGGCTACCAGTCGGCTTTGGTCATGGCACTCGCACTGAGCGCCGCTGCCATCCATGTGCAAGCTGCATTCGACCCGAGCATCGCCCTCGAAGCGGTGCAGCGCTCGCTCTCCGACGAACTGACATCGACGGAGATGTCGCTGTCGCTGTGCTATGCGGTCATCGACAGCAAAGCGCGAGAGTTGCGCTTCGCCAACGCGGGGCATCCGTACGCCTTCCGACTTGGCGCCGATGGCCACTGCGAGCGATTGCATGCTGTCGCGCCGCCGATCGGCTTCAGCGATGCGGAGATTGACGAGAGTGTGATGTCGTGGCGGCCGGGTGACCGTCTCGTCATGCTCACGGACGGCATCACCGATGCTCGCGATGCGCTCGATCATCGGCTTGGTGAAGCTGCCGTGTTGGCCACACTGGCCACCATGCACGACGCACAATCTCCAGCCGAAATTCTTGACGCGCTTTTTGCGCTGGTCGATGCGCATGTCGGTGGCACGACACTGCGCGACGACCTCGCGGCGGTGGTCGTGGACCGGCTGTCGTGATGCGATTCGCGCGGCGTTCTCCTCGTTCTGTATCCTTGGTGGAGTCTTCGTAGTGGAGCGTTCGTAGTGGGACATCGCCAGCCGCCGCGTCGGCCCGTGAAACCGGAACTCCCCACGCCGCGCAAGCGATTCGGGCAGCATTTCCTGCGCGACAATCACGTGCTCGATTCCATCGTCGACGCACTCGGCCCGATCGCGGACCGCACCGTTGTGGAGATCGGTCCCGGTCGAGGGGCGCTGACGGATCGCCTGGTCGAACGGGCAGGGCGCGTCGTCGCCATCGAACTGGATCGCGATCTCGCCGAACATCTACGCATCAGGTACGCCGCGCGACCGCACGTCACGATTGTCGAGGGCGACGTACTCAAGACGGACCTCGCGGCGGCGGCCGGTGGGTCATTCGTACTCGCGGGCAACGTGCCGTACTACATCACGACCCCGATTCTCTTTCACGCCCTCGAGCGTCCGCGGGCCGATGTCTCGGTGTATCTCGTGCAAAAGGAAGTAGCCGAACGCATGGCCGCGCCGCCCGGCGACAAGATTTACGGGGCGCTGAGCGTGAATGTGCAGTCTGTCGCGCGCGTCGAGCTCGTGCGTCGCGTGCCACCTGGCGCGTTCAACCCGCCGCCCACGGTCGACTCGGCCGTCGTACGCGTCACGCCAAGAGCCGACCCGGTGATTCCTGCCGAACTGGAAACGCGCTACCGGTCCTTCGTGCAGGCAGCGTTCGGACTGCGGCGCAAGCAGCTGATCCGCGTGGTACGCACCATTGCAAATCTGGATGCGGAGCGTGCCGAGGCGGTGATCGTGTCGTGCGATTTGCGAACCGATCTGCGTCCCGAGGTGTTGTCGCCCGGGGATTTTGCGCGGCTGGTAGTGGCGCTGGCTTAAGCCGCGCCCTTATTGCCCGCGGCGTTGGTCAGGGCGAAGGAGAGGCCTTCGAGTTCCATGGCCATGTTCACCGACTTGAGCGACACGTGCGGCGGCACGCTGATTTGCGTAGGCGCGAAGTTGAGAATCGCCCGAACGCCGGCGCGTACGACGCTTTCCACGACCTGCTGCGCATCGTCGGAGGGGATGGCGAGGACCGCGATGAGAACCTGCTCGCGTTCGACGTCGCGTTCGAGATCGGCGATGTCGCGCACGATGGCCTCACCCCAGGGCTGTCCGATCTTGTCCGGGTTGTTGTCGTAGACGCCAACGACCTGGAAGCCCCGCTGCTTGAACCCGCGATAGTTCGCGAGCGCTGCGCCGATCTTGCCGGCACCGACGATCACGACCTTCCACTCGCGCTCAAGCCCGAGGATTTCGCGCAGGTGAGCGGTGAGCTCGTGGACGGGATAGCCCAGCCCCCGCTTTCCGAAGGATCCGAAAAACGAGAGGTCCTTGCGCACCTGTGCCGGCGTGGTGCCGCAGAGTTGCGCGAGTTCGTCGCTGGACGCGGTTTTTTGGCCTCGCGTGTCGAGCTCCTCCAGGTAACGGAGGTACATGGACAGGCGACGCACGGTGGAGTCGGCGATGCGTTTCACGGGGGGGTTGAGCTTGTGAAATACTTCACAAAGGTAGAGGGGCGAGTCGCGATTTACTAGGTAGCGCGCGGCAGTATCTTGCGGGCAATGTCTCTGCCGCACTCGAACGTCTTCGCTACGCGCGTGCTACCGCGCCCGACCACGTTGTCCGCACGCGCGGCACAACGGTTGGCCGCCGGGCCGCTCGATGCGGTCACGCTGATGCGCGACGTTTGCCAGGTGGCCCGCCTGCACATCGACGCCGCCGAGCGAATGGCGGTGGCGCTGCTCAGCAGTCATGCGGAATTCGTGCAGCTGCCGTCGGGGCACTGGGCGCTGCGGTCGCCGCCGTGCGCGACTGACGACATCGCGGCCGGTCCGCCGGGTGCGACAGACGGTGCGGCATCGGGGATGGGAGCGACGACGCCGCCATCGCTTTCGCAGATCGATTTCGCGGTGGTCGACGTGGAAACGACCGGGACCCGCGCAGGCGGCGCTGATCGCGTCACCGAGATTGCCATTGCCCAGGTCCGGAACGGCGAGGTGGCGGAGGTCTACACGCAACTCGTCAATCCGGAGCGACCGATCCCGCCGCACATCACCGCGTTGACGCAGATCACCTGGGCGATGGTGCGCGATCAGCCGGTCTTTCGGCAGATCGCCCACGAGATCTCGTCGCGACTGGCTGGCCACGTCTTCACCGCACACAATGCCGCGTTCGACTGGCGGTTCGTGAGCGAGGAATTGTCGCGCAGCACCGGGCAGGTGCTGGCCGGGCCGCGGCTGTGCACGGTGCGACTGGCGCGCGCGTTTCTGCCCCAACTGTCGCGCCGGTCGCTGGATCACGTGACGCACTACTTCGGCATCGACGTCGCGGCGCGCCATCGCGCGGCGGGTGACGCTGTGGCCACGGCGGAAGTGCTGGTGCGATTGCTGCGCATCGCCGAAGATCAGGGGATCGGCACCTGGTCGGCGCTTGATGGCATGCTGCGCACGCCCGCGTCACGCCGCAGTGCGTCGGCGAGCGATCGTCGCCGTCGTGCC
>JBBQSM010000190.1:0-8186 GCA_038234895.1 Gemmatimonadales bacterium | reverse complement strand
GCTTGGCGCACGCGCCGAGCACGAGCCCGGCGGCGGCCAGGGACAGCGAAATCAATCGCATGATTTGGAGAGGAGCAGAGGAGGGATGGGACGAGCGGATGGCGGGGCCGACCGCTGGGCTACAAGAGATGAACGCGGGAGGCGGGGCGGGCGTTGCCGGTAACCGCCCTTAAGGCAGCTTGCTCAGCTCGGTCACGGCGCCAGGCTGCACCGCGCGTGCACCCGTCACGTTGCCCGATGCATTCACCGTGAACGTGATCTCGATGGACCGCATCGCCTTCACCACGAATCGCGTTCCCTGTTCGGGCGCCAGTTCGGTGGGCGTTCCCGTTCCCTGAGTCCAATAGAGGGCGTCGCCGCGCAGCGACACCACAACCACTGGTCCACTTGCGACCTGGTAGCGTCCGGTGAACCGCTGCAGATAGGCTGCGTTCTTCAGCAGCGGGTCCGGCTGCCGCAGAAACACCACGGCCGGCACGTTCGCGTCCATGGTGGCCAGCACCGCATCGACGCGGCCGGCCGCCGAGGTCCGGAAGGTGAACTGGGCGTCCTCGAATGCCGGATCGTCCGGATTGCGCAGCGCGCTGAATGTTTCGTAGTGCCACGGCTGTAGCTTCGCGCTGATGCCGTTGTACATGACGCGCAACGTGTCACGCTCGAGTGTGATGCTTGCCGCGCCGTAGCCCGAGTCGGCGTACGTCCCCACGTACGCGTCGAGCGCATGCGCGGGCGGGGCGTTGGGGATGCGGGCGATCGCCTTCTTCTGCGAGGCGCTGTTCGCCACCGCCTGCGCTGCGTTGAATCGTACGAGCGCTTGGCCGCTCCAGTCGCGCGTCGCGCCGCCGAGTAGTCGATCCATCGCGTGACGCGCAACCAGCTCGCCGAGTGCCGCGCCGTTCTGATTCACAAGCACGACAATGCCGATGCCGTCTTTGGGCAGCAAGGTGACCGACGCGGTGAAGCCGTCGATGTTCCCGCCATGTTGCGCGCGATAGTGTCCGCGATACGTGTCGATAAACCATCCCAGCCCATAGCTCATCGGCCCGAGCTCGGTGTCGTCACCAAGACCGGAGATCGGCGTATAGGGGCGGTACATGTCCTTGAGCGTGTTGGCCTGCATCACTTGCGCGCTGCCCAGTTTGCCGCCCGCGAGATGCAGCCCCACCCACTGGAGCATCTCCTCCGCCGACGAGTTGATCGAGCCGGCCGGCCCAACGAGCGAAATGTCACGGAACGGCATGCGCTGAATGGAATCACGCTCCACACGGTAGCCGAGCGAATGATCCGGGTCGGCTTCAGACTGCTTCACGGAGAAATTCGTGCGCGTCATGCCGAGCGGATCGAGTACCAACTTCTGCAATCCGCTTTCCCAGGATGAGCCGGTCAGGTTGCCGACGAGATAGCCCGCCGTGAGAAACATCAGATTGTTGTACTGAAATGTTTCGCGCAGGTCCTTGTTGAGCGGGAGGTACGCGATGCGACGTACGAGCTCTTCGCGTGTGGCGGTACTGTTGTTGTACCAGAGGAGATCGTGGCGCGGTAGTCCGCTACGATGCGTCACCAGATCGCGCGGTGTGATGCGCTCTGAAACCGCCGCGTCGTGCATGCGGAACCATGGCAGGTACGTGCGCACGGGGACGTCCCACTCGAGCTTCCCTTGGTCGACCAGCGCGCCCATGGCGAAGGTCGTGAACGCCTTGGACGACGAACCGATGGCGAAGAGTGTTTGCGGGGTGACGGGCAGACGCCTGGCGAGATCGCGCTCGCCGTGCCCCTTGAGGTAGACCGTTTTACCATCGACGGTAATACCAACGGAAAGCCCGACGGCTTTCCAGGCGACGCGTGCGGAATCAACGAACGCCTCGAACCCGGCGAGCGCCTGCTGCGCGCGTTCACTCGCGGATGCCGCGCTGGTCATGCGAAACGGGAAGCGCCCGCCGCCTTGCGTGAACGTCCCCGCAATGACGCGACGGTCGGCCGCGCGCGCGCCCGCAAACGTGGGTGCGCCGGGAATGCCGCCAATGGTGAAGCGTATGCTGTCGCCCACGGTGGCGACGTTGATCAGCGCGATATCCTTGGCGCTTTGTTGCGGAATGGAGATGTCACCGGCGCAGGCGCGGTCGGGCCCGCGCGCAAGATCGACGTCGAAGACAAGTTTGACGCCCGGCAATTCGATCGCCCCCTCCCAGTGTCCGGCGCAGACGTCGGTCGCCTGTGCGTGGAGGGGGACGGCCGTGGCGAGCGCCAGGAGTGCGGCCGCGAGTGAAGCAAGTCGGGAGACGACAGAATGAGTAGCCATTGGCCCCAAGGTGCCGATGGCCGGCGTGGTCGGCAAGGCGCGTATCCCATCGCAGCGCCCGGCGTTACCATCTGCGCCATGCCCGAAGCCACCAAACCCAAAGAGCTCACGCTCCGCGCCCTCGTCCTCGGCGCGCTCCTCACCCTCGTCTTCACCGCCGCCAACGTCTACCTCGGCCTCAAAGTCGGGCTGACGTTCGCGTCGTCGATTCCGGCGGCAGTGATTTCCATGGCTATCCTCAGCGCGGTCAAGGATTCGTCGATCCTCGAGAACAACATCGTGCAGACGGTGGCGTCGGCGGCGGGGACGCTGTCGGCGATCATTTTCGTGTTGCCGGGGCTCGTGATCGTGGGGTGGTGGACGGGCTTCCCGTTCTGGCAGTCCTTTCTGATCTGCGTGAGCGGCGGCGTGCTGGGTGTGATGTTCACGATCCCGCTGCGCCGCGCGCTGGTGACCAACTCCGACCTGCCGTATCCGGAGGGTGTAGCCGCGGCCGAAGTGCTCAAGGTCGGATCGAGCGCACGCGGGGACACGGCGACCGACGCGAGCGAAGCGCGTGAAGGGCTCACGGCGGTGGTGCTGGGTACGGCCGCGTCGGCGGGACTGGCGATCGTGGCCGCGACGCGTCTGTTGGCGGCCGAGGTGAGCGGTGTGTTCCGGTTGGGCGCCACGGCGGCGAGTGGCTACAGCGTGGCGTGGTCGCTGGCGCTGTTCGGTGCCGGTCATCTCGTGGGGCTCGCCGTGGGCATGGCCATGCTCACCGGTCTGCTCATTGCATGGGTGGTGGCGGTGCCGATTCTCACGTCGATGAGTCCCGCCGTTGATGCGGCGTCATTGACCTCGAACACGATGACCATCTGGAGCCGACAGGTGCGCTTCATCGGCGCCGGCGCCATCGGTGTGTCGGCGATCTTCACGCTCGCTACGTTGGCCAAGCCGGTGATGGCCGGTCTGGTGGGCACATTGCGCTCGTCGCAGAACACGGCATCCGGCGCGTTACAGGGCATGGCCGCAGGCGATGATCGGGATCGCGATATCTCGCCCGCGTGGATCATCGCGCTCACTGCGGTCTGTCTCGTGGTCACCGGACTGTTGGCCTGGTCGTTCACCAGCAACTCAGCGCTGGCCCCGCACGCCACGGCGCTTACGCTGGTCGCGGTGCCGTTCGTATTCATCGTGGGTTTTCTGATTGCCGGCGTGGCTGGCTACATGGCAGGGCTGATCGGCGCGTCGAACAGCCCGATCTCGGGGATCGGTATTCTGGGCATCGTGAGTTGCGCCACGATCGTGGCGGCCGTGGTCGCGCCCACGCCAGAGACGCAAAAAGTGCTGGTGGCGTTCGCCCTGTTCATCACGTCGATCGTGTTCGCCTGCGCGACCATCTCCAACGACAACCTGCAGGATCTCAAGACCGGGCAGCTCGTTGGCGCCTCACCTATGCGGCAGCAAATCGCACTGATCGTCGGTGTGGCTGCTGGAGCGGCGGTGATTCCGTTCGTGCTCAATCTGCTGGCCAAGGCGTATGGATTCGCCGGTGCGCCCAACGTGGGCGTACTGTCGCAGAATCCGCTGCCGGCGCCGCAGGCCACGCTCATTTCTGCCCTCGCGCAAGGCGTGATCGGCGGGAATCTCGACTGGAAGATGATCGGCATCGGCGGTGTGGTGGGCGTGGCACTGATCATTGTCAACGCGGTGCTCACCTCGACCAAGCGCGGCAGTCTGCCTCCGCTCGCGGTCGGCATCGGTATTTACCTGCCCATGTCGGCCACGTTTGCCGTGGTGCTGGGCGCGATCGTGGGGAACTGGTACAACACGCGTGCGTTACGTGCGCGCGAACCGGAGCGTGCCGAACGACTCGGCACGCTCGTGGCGTCGGGGTTGATTGTGGGTGAGAGTCTGTTCGGTGTGCTCAACGCCGGGTTGATTGTCGCACTGGCCAGCGATGCACCGTTGGCGCTGATCGGCGAAGAGTTTGCGTTGGCGAAGCCGCTGGGAGTGGTGGTGTTCGTCGGGTTGGTGTTCGCGCTCTACCGGTGGATGATGCGAAGAACGGCGCAGCTGTAGCGCGGTGAACCGCCAGCGGTGCGGAGTGACCGCATCGCTCGCAACGTGTTGTGCGCCACCTCACAGACTACGCAGTAATTACGCCGGTCCGCCCTTCCAACACAGTTGACGTCGCTTGCCGGTCGCGCGCGCCCGCGCCAGATCATGCCAATTGAGTCTTGTGGACTATGGCCGCGCGTAAAGGAGTCATTGTGGCGACCGGATCATCCAAGGCGTCGGCGAAGGTCGAGCGCACCGCCGCACGTACGGCAACGCGTACCTCGCCGCTGAGCGCCGAGTGCAAGCGGCTGCTCGCGCAGCTTCAGGAGCGGTGTCCGGGCTTGTTACCGCCGGATCCGATCGCGGCCGGAACGGTCGGCCCCGCGCTGAGCTTCAAGACATCGGAACTGCTGCCGCTCGTGCGCGCCGCCGCCGATCCTGCGCAGCGCGGCAGCGTGGTGTGGACGATGGGTGATCACGAGCTGCTCGTGCAAACGGCGAAGGTCACGCTGCAGCTCGCCCGCGGCTTCGCGCAGATCAATATTCCGGTGCACTGCGAGGAGACGGGCACGGTCCGCATCGATGTGCATTTCGCCGTGGGCGACGACAAGGCGCCGGCCGGTATGCTTGCCGCGACGGAACAGCGACCGCGTGGCCCATCCATCATCACGGTGCCGTGGGGCGACGCGCTGATCGCGTTCGCCTGGCAGGTATTGCTCAACGTGACCAGCGAAGTCGCCAGCAGCGCCGGAACCGATGCCGATGGCGCCGGCTTGATTCCGGCCGCGCTCACCGTGGACAACGGTAGTCTGCGCGTGCTCACACAGGCGCGACACGCCTTCGACCGGTCCGCGCGATGACGTTTACGGCGTCGGATCTGGGCGACCTCGAAACGCTTGCCACAGCCCTCGGCATTCTCGACGGCACGGGGCAGTTCAACGATGACTGGTTGAGCAATCCCGGGGCACGGCTTGCCACCGTGCTCGCCAACAGCGCGCAACGAGACGCACTGGTGGAGTTCGTAGACGAGATACTCGGCGGCGACGAACGCGAAACCGACAGCGACGGGTTGATCTGGCTGCCGATCGTGAGCAACAGCGCGCCCGACGTCTCGTTGTACGTGGTGCTCGATCCCACGCCCACCAACTACGTGGGTATCGGGGTGGGCGCCAAGCTCACCACGGCAGCGCCCGGCTCGACCACCACGGTGCACCTGCCGGTGTTCCGTGCAGCAAAAGAAGGGCGGAGCGTGACCGATGCCATTCTCGTGGGCACATCGTTGGGCGTGCTGCGCGTGACGTCGGACATCACGCTGGGTACGGCGCCTCCACTGCAGGGACTCGCACTGTCGCTGCACATTCCGACCGGCGGCGGCAACGCACCCACGTTCGCTCTCACGTTGCGCGGACTGCAATTGCCCGGCGCAACGACGTCCAGCGATTTCGCACTGTCGTTGGATGATCTCGACGACCTCGATGATGCCGCGCTCGAACTTGTCTTTGGGTTACTGCGTGTGCAGGCGGATGCGCTGGGCGCGGGGCAACTCGCGTCGCTGGTGGGGCTGCTCGGACTGTCGGGCACCGGCACCATCCCCGCCTTTCCACTCGCGGAACTGACCACGGACGGGGTGGCCGCGCTGGCCCGTTGGTTTGCCGCGACGCTGTCGCTGCCGACGGCCAACGCGGAGTGGTTGACGCATTTGGCATCGCTGCTGGGCGCCACTGTAGCCGGGGAAACGCTCTCCTTCGCGGTGGGCGGTGCGACGATCACGTTGCGCATCGGTGTCACGATCGGCGTGGGTGGCGCGATCCTCGTCACGCCTACGCTGTCGTGCCATGTGGTCGCGAACGCGAACGCGAATGCGCAGGCGCGCGTGGATGCCGACCTGCTGCGTCTCGATCTCGCGGCAATGACGGCGGTCGCGCTGCCGAACTTGCGTGCGTATCTGCGACTCGGGCGACAGGCGGACGGGAGTGGCAGTCGCCTGCTGACCGGCGATCCGCAGGTGGATGCGCTGCGCGCCGGGCTGATGCTCGATGCCACGCGCCGCCCGACGTTTCTGTTGGCGGCCGACGGTGTGGTGATTGCCGGCAACAGCTATCCCACGCTCGACCTGACCACGCCGGACACGATCGCCGAAGTCGCGGGGACGGTGCTCGCGTCGGTGGTCACCGATCTGCTCGCCGCGCTTGGTCCCGCGGGCACGGCCATTAGTCTGATCATCGGCGTGCAGGCCCCGCCGTCGGACCCGGGCGTCACGCTGCTCGACCTGCACGCGTTTCTGTCCGACCCGATGCAGGCGGTGCGGGAGTACTGGCTTGGGTTGCTTCGGGACCACGTGGCGGCGGTGCCCGAAATCCTGGCAGTCCTGCGGGATCTGCTCGCCGACGCATCGCGCTCCGCAACGGGTATTTCCGGTGCGGGTACGGAGACGGACCCGTGGCGGGTGCCGATCGTGGGTCCGATCACGATCAACGTGTGGACGACCGCCGGTGGCACGACGCTGCATCTGGCGTGGGCCGCGTCGTATGTGATGGACACGTTGGGAAACGGCTGCACACGGGTGGAAACGGCAATTGCGGTGACGCTCGCCGAGCTGGATCTGGCGGCGCGAAGTGCGCTGCTGCTGCCCGGTGCAGAGATGTCGCTCGTGGCACGCGCGCGGGGCAGAACGCGTGCGTTCATATCGGCCGGTCCGGTGATGCTCTCGGCCGATCATGTCGGCCTTCGCATGCAGTGGCGTCCGGCCAGCGGTTTCGCGGTCGATGTGCTCACGCCGAACCTTGCGGCGAGCATCGACGGGGTGGAGGTACCGGTGGTGCTGCCGGTGTTCGACGCGACGGGCAACGTCACGCTTGACAGCGACGGATGGGACGGGGTCGAGCGACTGCTGGCGCTGCTGGCAGACGCCGCGCCGATCTCCTGGGTGCGTCGGCTGGTGGAAGCGTTCGGTTGGGCCAGTGCGATCGATGGCGACGAGCGGCCACGGTTGCGATTGGCCGAGCTGGTTGCCTCCCCGGCAGACAGCATCACAGCGTGGCTGACGGCGCTCGCACTCGATGATGCGGGCGAGTTCACTGTGGCCATTCGCGCACTGGCGCAGGCTATCAGCGGCTCACCGGTGGCGACCGGTCGGTGGGAAGGCGAAGGCACGCCGCTCGATCCGTGGCGCATGTCACTACTCACCAGCGATATCGCACCGGCACTGGCCACGTGGCTGCTACCCAACGGACCAGCGGCCGACATTTCGCTCGCGCCTAACGTGGTGCGCAGTTGGCGTCCTGGTACCACGGGCATCTCGCCGGTGCAGCTGGTGGCAGCGCTGCAGGCCGAGGCGGCCGTGGCACGCGACATCGCCGATCTGATCGCGGGGCGTGACTCGATTGCGGCCGGACTGACAACGCTCACTGAGCGGTGGACGAACGGTGATGGACGCATCGTGCCGCCAACCGTCGATCCGATCGGCGTCACGGTGCATCGCATGCCCGACGTCTCCCGCTTGGCGCTGCCGGCGTCCATCAATGTTGCGGCACTGCTGGGGGCCACACCAAACGTCGTCGTGCACGTGGCCGTTCTGAACGCGAGCGATACGTTACCGTGGCCGGCGGCTCCGGTCGGACGCGTGCTCGATCTGCGTGCCCCCGGGCTCTCGCCCGATACGTTCGCATTGCCAGTGGCGGCCGCCGGCGAATGGTTCGTGGCCGTGGGCGGACGTGCGGCGTCGCGGCTGCCTTCCGGCGATGCCGACGGAATTGCCGGTCAAAGCGCGCGACTGCAGCGTGTCCTCGCGCCGTTCGCGTCGCTGGGCGGGACGGTGGCGTTGGTAGCCGTGGAAGGGGCAGGT
>JBBQSM010000189.1:0-8240 GCA_038234895.1 Gemmatimonadales bacterium | reverse complement strand
TTGCTGGCCAAGTCGCAGGCGGCGTTTTCCTCGAGTGTCGCGGACGCGTTCGAGTCGTTGGACGGATCGGCGCAGCGCGCGTCGCAGGCCGCAGTGAATGCCGCCGATGCCGCCGCCGCGCAGCGACTGAGTATCGATGAGCTCTCGCGCAGTGCGTCGCAGCTGTCGCAGACGGCCGCGCGCATGCGCGCGCTGGTGTTGCGGCACACGGCGGAGCACATGGTCATGCGAGGGCCCGACGGCGCGCGCCCGGCGTCGGTCAACGCGTTGGGGAATTCACTTGCAGCTCCGTATGGTGGCGAGATGACAGGCTCGGATCGTCCACCAACGGATCCCGCAGCACGCTCCATTGCGGCGTAGCGGTGAAGGGTTTGAAAAGGGCAGGATGAGTTCTTCGCGCATGCGATCGAGCATCCCTTTACCGTCGTAGCTGCGGCGGAACTCCACCGCGGTGCTTCTGGTAGCGAGTGCGCCCCCGCTGGCGTTCGGCAAGCTCGACCCAACGTCGATGGCGATCTGCGGGCGCGACCGCGCGGTCGATGGCTCGGGACCAGGTGGCGTCTCGGTCATGACAGCGAGGCGCGAGGACCTCGGTGACAAACCACGTCGAGGCTTCCATGGCCCGGTTCGCGCAGTCGTCGATCAGGCGGAGGATCGTACGGGCGTGCAGCGCCAGCATCGTCGGATCGGCCACGCAGTCTCGTCGCGGCGGGCGGCGAGTTTGTCGGCCAGTCGCCGGACCGCATCCTGCGCACTCACGACGGTGGCAAGCGCGGCCGCGTAGACGGCGCCCAGACGGATAGCCGCCTCGTCGCGGGACAACGTCGGCGTACCATCGAGGGTGCCGCCGGTGGCGGCCACGAGGAGCGCATCGCGCCCGCCTCGTTCCAAGGCAATAGTCGAGTAGGAACGGGCGGCGCCCCCCGCACAGGTCCACGGCGTCTGCAGCGCCTGAAGCTGGGCGGCCGCGCGCGGATCGGACACACGTTCAGAGACGCGCGCCGCGATTGCGTTGAAGATCGTCTCGGTGCGGCCTAGGCCGCGGAACGCACGCGCCGCCGGCAAGTCGTGCAGTTCGGCCCATCGCCGCACCTCATCCAGTTGGACCGGCCGCTGCATCGCCACTTCGGTGTACAGCTCGGCCATCCGGACAACGCTACTCGCATCGAGCGGGAACTACACCTAGGGCCGCGCACGGGGCGGCTTTGCCTCGTTCCCCATCGATTCACCGGGTCCGCGAATGCGACTAAGGCAAGATGCGGCGAACGGATTCGCCTCACCCTGCCCCGGCCGCTATCGGCGTTGGTTCCAACGCTGTCGCGCGTGCAGAACGAGCATGGCGACGAACATGCCGACTCCGATCAGCCGGAGAGGCGAACGATATGCGCCAGTGTGCTCGATGACCACGGAACTGATCAGCAGATAGCCCGTGACAACGCCGTAGCCCAGGCCGATGCGGTCGCGTGCTGTCATCTCGCGGCCGATTTCACCTGCGAGGTAGAAGCACAGGCTGAGAATGAGGCCTCCGAGGAGGAGGGGGACCGCGGGCGATCCGAGCAACTCACTAGTCACGGTGATGTTTCTCTGCACGTGGTGGTCATGTGTCGATCGTCTGGGCTCGATGCTCTAGATGGCGCGAGCTAAAAAACTCGAACGCAAGCGACGGATCGCGTCGCATTGCGCTTTGCAGCGGACGCGAGCCCTTCGCTGCCGGCGGTGCCCAGTTAACCGTACTGCTTTCGTTGTAGCACTGGTACGCGAGATAAGCGCCATACGAAATGGTAGCGACCCCCAAGGCGCCAACGCCGATCCAGCCAAACATGAGCGATGTGCGAACAGTCGAAACCACAACGGCGTTACTACCAGTAGCCGCAATGGCCACTGAGTAAGCAGCTCTCGCACCAGAGATCGCGCTTCTGATCATCTGACCCGACCCGTACGCTGCGGCCACTTTCTCGAAGTGGGCGTCAAAGCATGATTTTGCGCGAGTAACCGAAGCGGGTCTGGCCACAGCGAGGACGCTGGCGTCACAATTGAAGTTCGAGACACGGCGCAGCAGCGGCGACTCAGCACTCTCGGCAGAAACCAATTGCAAGTCGTACCAATCCTCCCAGTCGACAAACGCGTACTCTTCTGCGATATCGACTCCATCAAACTCGTATTCCATCGCTTCGAGCTCAGCGACGCCGTCGCCCAGTTCGTCCACAGTTAGGTAGGGATCTTCCTCCTGGCTAACGGCTGTAACGCGGGTGAGGGATGCGGGCTGGAAGTAGCTGTGGAGTTCTGATCCGGGCACCTCCTGTGGCAGAACACTTGCTGCGTTGGCCACCCGGCGACCGTGAAGTCTTACGAGATCGCGTCCCTTATAACGATAGGTGGTGACTTCCTGCAAACCGTCGGGCACGCGTGCCAACTCCCGCGACTTTACAATTGGCAGCGACTTTAAGACTGCGCGTAGCTGGCGGCCTGATGGATCGGAGCGCGATGCGCTGATTATCCGCCCGACCTCTGGCGAACTCTGCACTACCCGACTTCGCATAAATACCGCAAACTCGGAATCTGTCAAAGTGCCGAACGATTTCGCGACCGTGGATTGTGGAGACATCTCAGTTCGCCGGGATATCTCACCTGAATCCCGGGGAGTACGAGCGACCCGAGAACGTTCGTACAAATCTTCCACAGTTCCTGGCTACCTCGCTACAATGTTGCTGCGGAGAGGTGGAGGGGTCGGCCCCATTGTGGCCTGAATTCCCCCTGCTACGTCGCCGCCGCAGGCGGCAAGGAGGAGGGTGAGCCCTGTCAGTGCTGCCGCGTTCATACGCATGGCAATGCTCCGTTGTGGGAGTGGGGCCAACACGCCACCGCATTTGTGGTGGCGCCAAGACAAAGGCTTCGCATCATCACGATGTCATTCTTTTCGTCCCATCGGCCAAGTGCAGCTTGGGAAGTTTGAGGAGACGGGCGTAACTAGAGACTGCGACGCCCGCGTCACCCGCACGGTTCCTTCACGAATTTGCACGGACGGTTCATTCACTGGACGCAGTCCCTTCGCATTGCAGCAATCAGATCACGAACAACAGACGAACTCTCCTCGGAAAGCCAAGTGGCTCTGCCTCCACTTCCCTCACCTCCACCATATAGTCCACGATCTGACCGCGCCAGCGCTTTTCGCACGATCTCGCGGATCGCGCGTTAGCGGGATGTGCGACCTGAAGATGAGCCGGCTTGCGCCGAGTACAGCCGGCACACCGCGATTTGAACTTTACCCGGTTTAATGGACACGGGGTTTAAGCTGCTCGCGGAGTGCGAAGCAGATCTTGCTCGAATGCTACAGGTGTGCGATACCCGAGCGACGAATGCAATCGCTTGTGATTGTACCAGCGCGGGTCAGGCCGGCGGGTGTACGCAACGGCGCACCGTCCAGCAGTTCGCACTCGAGCGTCGCGAAGAAACTCTCGACGACGGCGTTGTACCAACAATCGCCGAGGCGACTCACACTGGCCGTCACGCCGCGCGACGCGAGCGCGGCGCGGTAGGACTGACTCGCGTAACTGGTGGATTCAAGCGGTCGTCGCAACACCTCCTAAGCGAGATGGACGATGTCGAGTACGGGCAAGCGAAAGTCGAGTCGTTCGACACGCAGGAAACGCGCGTCCCTTGGCCGACCGTCGGTGGTGTCGAAATCCGCACGTCGGCCGTTCTGGGAGGCGATTCGTGTCGGGTTGTCCGGCGAAGACGCCGCGCGCGTCGCTGGCGTGTCCCCACCGGTGGGCACGCGCTGGTTTCGCCAATGTGGTGGCATGCCTCCTTCACAATTGAGTCCGTCCGCACCCGAGCCATCGGCGCGGTATCAGTCGCTTCCCGAGCGCGAGGATGTGGTGTGCGTGTGATCGCGCGTGCGCTGCAGCGGTCGCCGTCGACCATTTCCCGTGGGCTTCGGCGCGACGCGGCGACGCGCAGCGGAGACTTTGTGTATCGCGCGACGATCGCGCAGTGGCATACGGATCGAGCCGCCTTGCGTCCCAAAGTGGCGCGGCTGGCATCCAATGCGCGCTGGCATCCGTATGTCGCCGAGCGGCTCGCTGGTGCGGTGGTCACCTTGAGCGGCGTGCTGTCGGCAGGCCCACAGGTGGCATGGAATCGGCGACGCCGCCGGCGGCGCTGGGCACGGCGCTTGGAGTCCTGAACAGATTGCACAGCGTCTGCTACTGGACTTGCCCGATGATCCGACAATGCAGATCACTGAGCACATGGTCATGCGCGCGCCCGGCGTCGGTCAACGCGTGGGGGAATTCACTTGCAGCTCCGTATGGTGGCGAGATGACAGGCTCGGATCGTCCACCAACGGATCCCGCAGCACGCTCC
Source organism: Gemmatimonadales bacterium (assembly GCA_038234895.1). GTDB lineage: Bacteria > Gemmatimonadota > Gemmatimonadetes > Gemmatimonadales > Gemmatimonadaceae > Gemmatimonas. The sequence continues at coordinate 3,875 of JBBQSM010000189.1, read as the reverse complement.
ATTGCGGCGTAGCGGTGAAGGGTTCGAACCGTCGTAGCGTATCGCGAAAGGGGAGGATGAGTTCTTCGCGCATGCGATCGAGCATTCCTTCGCCGTCGTAGCTGCGGCGGAACTCCACGGCGGTGCATTGCAACGTGGATTGCAGGTGGCGTGAGAAGCTTTGCGGCGATGAATACTCGAGATGATAGGCGACGTGTGTGATGCTCAGTCCCGGGTTCTCGAAAAGCCGAGCCGCGCGCACCAGTCGCGCCATGGCGAGATAGCGTTTGGGGGCGGGCAAACGCGCCCGAAAGAACCGACTCATGAAGGTGCTGGGCAGCACGCCAGCGTTACGCGCCAGCTCTCGCACCGTGGTCATTGAGGCTGGCGATATAAAGAGCAGCTCGAAGAACTGTCGGCAGTCCGTCGGCGCCTGTGGCAGGTCCTGCACAATGCGCGTGATGGCAAGCCGTTCGATGGACTCGTCGCGCTCGCTCGCGACCAACCGGCGGAGTTCGCGCCATCCGGCAGGATCACGGACGTCGACGAGGGAGCGTACGCCGTGATGGCCGAGTGCGAGTACCGACTGTGTCGAGCGTGATTCCGTGCCGGTGAGTAGCGCCACGGCGGGGACGCGCGGAAATTCCCGTACCAGACGCGCGACTTGTGTAGCGTGTTGCGTCTGGTACCGCGCGACCGACACGATCACGGCGGAGACGCGTTGCGTGCGCAGATCGACCAGCAGTTCGTCGAGGCTTTCGCGATGAAGCGTCTGGTAGCATCCCTCACCTGCGGCATCGACCCGCTGACGTTCGGCGGGTGTGAGAAAGGTGGCCACCGGTCCCTCTGTGCGCTTTGGCGACAGTGCGGGTTGGGTGAGCGGCGGGTACGTGGTCGAGCTGACACCGGTTTTGCTACCAGTGCTGGTCGTGAACGAGCGAAGCGGAACGATGTCAGGCGTCATGGGCACCTCGCGTGACGGAGACCTGCGGGCAGCGTGGGCAATCCGGATCGACAGGAGCGACGCTATGCGAGTGCTGTCATCATCACGTCACTGCGGCGCAGTGCAGCGACACCAGTTGCATCGTTTCGTACGAGGCAATGCCGCGGGTCCTTTGCGTTCGGCTATATTCGGTGCACGGGAGGTCGTCGGCCGGACGGTCGCGACGTGCACGGTTACTGCCGCTGGCAGGACGCCGGAATCGCCGAGGAAAGTCCGGGCTCCACAGGGCAGGTTGCCAGGTAACGCCTGGGCACGTCGAGCGCGAGCAAGACGTGACGGACAGTGCAACAGAAAACAAACCACCACAGCGCAAGCTGCGGTAAGGGTGAAATGGTGGGGTAAGAGCCCACCGCGTCAGCGGCAACGGTGACGGCAAGGCAAACCCCAGCCGGAGCAAGGCCAAATAAGCGGCGAGAGACGGCCCGTCTCGACCACGATGTCGCAAGGCATTGAGCCGCGGGTAGGCTGCTGGAGCGTTCGGGTGACTGAACGCCGAGAGGAATGACCGTCCGATGTCGACGCACGCTCGCGTGTGACGATGTCGACAGAACCCGGCTTACAGGCCGGCGATCGCCCCGTACTCCTGTTTCCCGATCGTTCCTCGAGTGTTCCTCGATCGATCTTCGATGCGCATGCTGTCGGTTCGCGGTCCTTCGATTCGTGTGTGGTGCGCCACGATGGCGGCGCTGTCGCTCGTGGCGTGCGGTGCGCCGGCCGCCGCGCCGCCGGTGGTGGCGCCAAGGCCTGAGCCCACACCGGTGCCGGTCGTGGTGCCGGTCGTTGTGCGGGCATCGCTGCCGGCCACGGTGCCGGAGCGTCGCTACGACGTGCGTTCGTCCACACGGGTCGAGCGGGACAGTGCCGGCCGCAAGGACGAGCAGCGCGTCGAGACCTCGGCGACGATCGCGCTCACGCTGCAGCGGGCCATGGACGGTGCGCTGCGCGGATCGGGACGGGTCGACTCGTTCGCGGTGCGCCTCGATGGGGCGGGCGTGTCGGTGCCGTCGTCGTCCTCCAAGACACCCAAGACACCGCCGGTCCGGCCGCCGGCCGTGTTGTTCGACGCGTTGCTGGATGCCACCAATCTGCGGGTAGTCACTCGCCCACCGCTGCCCAACGAGTGCGACCGTCCGGAGGTCGGCGCCACGTCGCTGGTGCGCGAACTGATGATCCGGCTGCCGCGCGAGATCGTGGTGGGCGATCGGTGGCGCGACAGCACCATCAGCTTCGTCTGTCGAGCCGGCATTCCCATTGCGGTGCGATCGCAGCACGAGTATGCGGCCACACGCATCGACGGGTTGGCGGGGCAGCAAACCGTCGTGGTGACGCGACTGACCACATCGTTGCTCGAGGGACGGTTGCAAACGTCATGGCGTGCGCTCGAGCTGACCGGCACCGGCTTTGGGAACGACGAAGCCCGTGTCGACGTGACCACGGGCGCGTTGGTGCAGTTGGAGGGGACGGCCACCTTGTCGTTGCGACTGACCGATCGGACCAGACCGGCAACGCCGCGCACCGAGCAGGTGGTGCAGCGAGTGACCCTTCGCGTGTCGCAGCGCCGCTGAGTTGAGTGGCGTGAGGTCCGGCAAGCGCGCCGGCGTGTCCGTTCCGGTTCAGTCCATCAAGCGTAGTGGCATCACCAGGCACAAATACTTCGTGGGGTCATCCCACCCTTCCGGCTCGATCGTTGCGGCCCGCTCGGGGGCTTTGAACGTCAGGCGGACCGTCTCGGTGGGCATGTAGCGCAGGATTTCGAGCAGGTAGGTGGCATTGAAGCCGATATCCAGCTGATCGCCCGTGTACTGCACCGGCAGTTCGTCCTGCGCTTCGCCCAGATCCGGCGTGGTCACGCTGAACTTCAGCATGCCCGAATTGAACGACATCTTGATGCGGTGCGTCTGGTCGGACGCGATCACCGACATGCGCTTGAGCGCACTGGTGAGCGCCGCCTTGTCGGCCAGGCAGTAACGATCGTTGTCCTTCGGGATGACCTGTTCGTAGTTGGGATACGGCCCTTCGACGAGACGGGTGAACACCGACGTGAACGGCGAGCGGAAACCCAGGTGGTTATCGCCGCGCGCGATCTCGAGTTCTTCTTCGGCCGGAAAGAGTCGCTTGATCTGCTCAAGCGCTTTGGGCGGCACGATCAGGTCGCTGGACGGTGCCGTGCTCCCTTCGACGGCGACCTCCATTTTGGCGAGTCGATGCCCGTTGGTGGCGACCATTCGCATGATGTCGTCACGCAGTTCCCAGAGCACACCGTTGAGGATCGGGCGGGACTCTTCGGTGCTGACGGCGAACGACGTGTGGTGAATGAGCTTGTGGAGCTCACCCGATTTCACACGCCACGCATCCTGAAAGCGGACGCTGGGGAACGTGGGAAATTCGTCGCGTGGAAGGCCGAGCAGTTTGAACTTGGAGCGTCCGCATTCGAGCGAGATGCGCTGTTCGCCGCTGGCGCTGAGCTTGACCGGCGACGGTGGCAACTCGCGCACGATCTCGCTGAGCTTTTTGGCGGGGATGGTGATCGCACCGGGGGTTTCGACATCGGCCACGACTTCGGTGCTGACGGCGATATCGAGATCGGTGGCCGACAGCCGGATGCCTCGCTCAGTCGTTTCGACGAGCAGGTTGGCCAGGACGGGGAGGGTCGTCTTGGCTGGCACGGCTGGCGTGACCGCCTGGAGTCCTTCGAGGAGCTTCTCGCGCGAGATTGTGAAGCGCATGCGGGTGTTTCTGCCCGTTCTGTGGAGTGACTGCTGTTAGAAGTACTCTTAGATAAAAAACAGGTAGTAGCAGTAGGGCGTGTGGACTTGTCTACAAGCGCTGCAACCTACGTGTAGCGAAGCACTTTCGCCACGTCCCGTGATGTGCATTCGATGTCGAGTGTTGG
>JBBQSM010000188.1:0-8288 GCA_038234895.1 Gemmatimonadales bacterium | reverse complement strand
CGCGCTGTTGCGGCTTGCCGAACGCATGCGCCGTGGCGCGTACGATGCGCGTCCGCTCACCGGGAAGGCGCTGGCGATGATCTTCATGAAGTCGTCCACGCGCACGCGCATGTCGTTCGAAGTCGGCGCAGCACAACTCGGCGGCACGGCGCATTTTCTGTCGCCGCGCGACGTGCAGATCGGGCGTGGCGAACCGATCGGCGATACGGCGCGCGTGCTGTCGCGCTACGCGCACGGCATCATGATCCGCACGTTTGCGCATGCCGACGCCGAGCAGTTGGCCGCGTTTGCCGATGTGCCGGTGATCAACGGGCTCACCGATCTGTCGCATCCGTGCCAGGTCATGGCCGATGTCCTCACCATGCTGCAGCATCTTGGCGAGTACCGCGGCAAGCGGGTGGCGTGGATCGGTGACGGCAACAACATGGCCAACTCCTGGATCGAGGCGGCTGCGCATCTCGGATTTTCGTTGCGACTGGCCTGTCCGGAGGGCTTCGATCCCGACGCCGCGTTTCTGGCCAAGGCGCAGGGTGCCGATGTGCGGGTCGTGCGTGACCCCGCCGAGGCCGTGGCGGGCGCCGACGTCGTCACGACCGACGTGTGGGCGTCGATGGGGCAGGAGGAGGAACAAGCGAACCGTGTGCGCGCGTTCGCAGGCTTTCAGGTGGACGCCGCGCTCATGGCGCGTGCGGCATCGAGCGCCATCTTCCTGCATTGCCTGCCCGCGCATCGTGGCGAGGAGGTGTCGGCCGAGGTCATCGACGGGCCGCAGTCGGTCGTGTGGGATGAAGCCGAGAACCGCCTGCATATCCAGAAGGCAATCATGGCCGTGCTGATCGGCGGCGAGCAACTCATCCAATCCTGACACTCTCCAGAATCGCCATGCGTCCTGCCGTTGGTTCTCCCGCTCCCGATTTCACGCTCGACACCGATGCCGGTACGCCACTCACGCTGTCGTCGTTGCGTGGTCAGCCGGTCGTATTGTTTTTCTATCCGAAAGACGATACCAGCGGCTGCACCACCGAAGCCTGCGAATTCCGCGACAGCTTTCCGCGATTCGATGCCTCGAAGGCCGTGGTGCTCGGCATCAGCCCCGACCCCGTGAAGTCGCACGTCAAGTTCAAAGCCAAGTACGAACTGCCCTTCACGCTGTTGGCCGATATCGATAAGGTGGCCGCGCAGGCGTATGACGTGTGGAAGGAAAAGTCGATGTACGGGAAGAAGTACATGGGCGTCGAGCGCACCACCTTTTTGATCGACGCCAAGGGTGTCGTGGCGCACGTCTTCGAAAAGGTCAAGCCGGCCGGGCATGCGGAAGAGGTCATGACCGCCATAGCGGCGCTGTAAGCGGCAGCGAGGGACTGGGCCGGCGGCGCTGCGCCACGCTGGCATGGAGCGCTCGCGACGGGCATCTTACAGGGCGGCTTACTCCCGCCGCGCTGACCCGGATCGAGGCATATGACCACAATCGCTGCTGGCGCGCTCAGGCGCACCCCGCTTCACGAAGTCCACGTCGCGCTCGGCGCGAAGATCGTTCCGTTCGCCGGCTACGAAATGCCGGTGAACTATCCGCAGGGCATCACCGTCGAGCACAAGGCGGTGCGCGAAACGTGTGGGCTGTTCGACGTGTCGCACATGGGCGAAGTGATCGTGAAGGGCCCCGACGCCAGCCGGTTCGTCTCGTCGGTGACCAGCAACGACGTGGCGGCCCTGGCCATCGGACAGATCCAGTATTCCACGCTGCTGCGCGAGAATGGCACCATCGTCGACGATCTGCTCGTCTATCGCATGGCTGATCAGCTCATGCTGGTGATCAATGCCAGCAACAAGGACAAGGACATCGCGCATCTGCAGGCGCACATCGGGGCGTTCGATTGCTCGATGCTCGACGTGTCCGATGCCACGGCGCTGGTGGCGGTGCAGGGACCCGATGCGCCGGCCATCGTGCAGGCGTTGTCGAGCGTGCCGTTGGGCGGCGTCAAATACTACTGGTTCACCGAGGGGACCGTGGCCGGTGTGCCCTGCCTGATTTCGCGCACCGGATACACCGGGGAGCTGGGGTTCGAGCTGTATTGCGCGGCGGAACATGTCGCGACGGTCTGGTCCGCCCTCATGGAGACCGGCAAGGTTACGCCGGCGGGACTGGGATGTCGCGACACGTTGCGCCTCGAAGCCGGGCTGTGTCTCTACGGCAACGAGCTCGATGACGAGGTTACGCCGATCGAAGCCGGGTTGAACTGGCTGGTGAAGCTGGGCAAGGCGGAGCCGTTTCTCGGACGCGACGTGTTGGCGCGACAGCAGAGTGAGGGCACCGATCGCAAGTTGGTCGGCTTCACGCTCGACGAGCGCGCGATTCCGCGGCATGGGCATGGTGTGTCGTACGGCGGAGTCCCGTTCGGCGAAGTGCGCAGCGGTACCATGAGCCCCACACTCGGTATTCCCATCGGCACGTGCTATTTGCCGACGGCGGCCGCAGTACCGGGCACCGTCTTCGATCTCGACATCCGTGGACGAAACGTGCGCGCGCGCGTCGTCACGCTGCCGTTCTACAAGCGAGCGGGGAAGGCGTGAGCGAACGGCCGCGCGCCACGCAGGCTCGGCGCGGAAGCACGGAGGATAACGAGTCGGGCGTCGTGGCCATCCTCATGACCGACGTCGAGCCTGCGGTGCGCCTGAACGCGGCGCTTGAGGCGATCGGTGTCACGACCGTGACCATCTCGCCGATGGACGACGTGCGCGGCGACCTGCGTCGCGCACGACCCGATGTCCTCGTGCTCACCGGTGCGCTGCTGGACTCGGCGAACGTGGCGCTCGTGCGGCAGCAGTTGTGGGAGGGCGTGCCCGTGGTGGGATTCACCGACGTGAGCGATCCCGCCGTGACGGAACGCTTGCGTGATGTGGGCTACGTGGAGACGTGGTCGAAGCCCGTGGTGCTGGACGAAGTGGTGGATGGTATTCAGCGCCGTCTCGACCGGCAGCGGTTGGCGACGTTGACCGGGTTGGTGGGCGAGTCGGAGCCCATTCGCGAAGTGCTCGTGAAGATCGAGCAGATCGCGCCCGTGTCGAGCACCGTGCTGATCGAGGGTGAGAGCGGCACCGGCAAGGAGCTGGTGGCGCGCGCCATTCATCGATTGAGTCCGCGCCGTGGCAAGCCGTTCATCGCCGTGAACGTGGGGGCGTTGCCGGACACGCTGCTCGAGAGCGAGCTGTTCGGCCATGAGAAGGGGGCATTCACCGGCGCGGCTGAGCGGCGGCTCGGCCGTTTCGAGTTGGCCGACACCGGCACGCTCTTTCTCGACGAGATCGGCGAGGTGCCGTCGAGCACGCAGGTGAAGCTGTTACGCGTGCTCGAGGAACGGGAAGTGACGCGCGTGGGTGGCGGGCAGGCCATTCCGATCGACGTGCGCGTCGTGGCGGCGACCAACCGGCCGTTGCGCGAGCATGTGGAGGAGGGCGGATTTCGCGCGGACTTGTACTACCGACTGAACGTACTGCGCATTTATCTGCCGCCGCTGCGCGAACGGAAGGACGATGTGCCGTTGTTGGTGCGCCGGTTTGTGGCGGAATTTTCGCGCCAGCACGACCGTCCGTTTCACGGTATTTCGGCCGACGCGTTGGCGTTGCTGGTGGAGTATCCGTGGCCGGGCAACGTGCGTGAACTACGCAACCTCGTGGAGAGCATGGTCGTGCTCGCGCCGGGTCGGGAGATTGTGGCGGAGGACATTCCGCGCGCCATTCGCGATGCTGGTGGGCGGCGGTTGTTGCCCGTGCACGTGGGGCCCGTGCTGCGCGAGGGTGAGCGGGCGCAGGGGCGTGAGCTGGAGTTCATTGTGCGGTCGCTGGTCGAGCTCAAGCTGCAGGTGGAGGAATTGCGACGTCGCATGGATGTCGAGGGTCCCGTCGTCACCCCAGGGTGGATGGGTGAGGTGCGTGGGAACGGCTCGGCGGGAATGGGCGGGTCGGGTTATGTTGAGATTGCGCCGTCGGCCGGTGCGTTTCGCGGGATCGAGCCGCGCGAGCAGGCGCCGCCGCCCACCGTGATTACGATGGGGCCGTCGACGACCATGGCCGAGATCGAGCGTACGGCGATCGAGGCGGCGTTGCGGGAGGCAAGCGGGAACCGTCGCAAGGCGGCGGAGCGGCTGGGTATTGGCGAGCGGACATTGTATCGGAAATTGCGAGAATATGAGGAGGGTGTGACACCCGACCTCGACGACGGATGAGGGACACGTCGTTACCTGCATGAGGGACAACACGTTGGAGAATTCCGGACTCTTGCTGCTCAGCGGACTCGACTGCATATTTGTGCTGTCGAGTTCGTATCGACCAACGCTGGTTCGATTCACGTGCGGAGTCCTTCCTGTCGATCCCAGTCAATTTTGGCATGAACCCTCCGCTTGCGCCTTCGGGCGCTGTGGCGGGTAGCGTGCTTCCGATACGCCGAGCCGAGGAGCTGATTGCCACGCTTCCCGGCGTGTTGTCGGTGAGAATTGTGCCGAATGAGTCTGGTGCCATTGACGAGGTGCATGTTTTGACGACGGACGCGGTGCCGCCGAAGCAGACCGTCCGCAACATCGAGAGTGCCCTGATCGCGCAGTTGGGTTTGCGCGTGAACCATCGCAAGGTGTCCATCGCGACCACGCTCGATCCGAGTCGGGCCACCGATGTGCCGGGTTCGGCCAAGGCGCCGACCACCGTGTTCGTCCCGCCGGCCACCGGCAGTGCGTCTTACGCCAGCTCGGCGCCGCAGGCGGTGCCGTCGGGTATGTCGCAGGGTGTGTCGTCGGGTGTCTCGGATGGCGGACTCGCTGCGGGTGCTTCCATGTCGGGGGCGACGCTTGGTGTGTCGTCTGGCGGGGCGTCTGGTGGGGCGCCATTTTCGCCGCGTGTTGCGCCGCCGAGGGTGGTGGGGCGTGAGCTTGGGGATGCGTCGCGGCGCGTGCTGTTGTTTGAGGATGTGGAGTTGCGTCGGTCACGCGAGCGTGGGTTGACCTGTCGGGTGACGTTGACGCGGGGCGAGCGGGCGTTTGCGGGTGAGGCGAAGGGGCAATCGAGCGAGCGGTCGCGGATCGACTTGGCGGCGCGGGCGACCGTGCTGGCGATGGCGGAGGCCTTCGGGCCCGGTTCGGCGCGTACGCGTTCGTTGTCGCTGGAGGGGTCGCAGGTCGTGGAGGCGTTCGGTCGCGAGTTCGTGTTCGTCAGTTTGTCAGCGCGCGAGGGACGGGATGCGGTCGTCCTGACGGGCAGCTGCGAGGTGCAGGAGAGCACCGAGACGAGCAGTGTGCTGGCGGTGTTGAATGCCACGAACCGCTGGATTCAGCTGGATTCGTTGTAGTGGCCAGGACGCGCGACGCCGTGCGTTTCGCCAGACCACCCTTCATCGTCTGCATGTAGACGATTTCCACTAAACGTCCCCGTCTCCCGGTAGAGCGGAGCAGAGCGGGCAGGCCAAAGAGCGGAGCGGATCCAACCTCGACAGAGCACGTATGTCCCCGTGGGGCGTGCGTGACTTATCCCGACGGGAGGTGACGCAACATGGAACTTCTGGCCCAGCTCGTGAACGCCATTATGTCGTTCGCTGCGGTAGACATGAAGATCTGGGGTTGATCTAAGCTTGTAGGCGGGGACGCCACTTATTTCGCGCTATGAAGACAAGTGTGATCGCTTACGTGTACGCGATCGCGACGGCAGCAGTCGTCGCGCTTGTCTCGTTGTACGTACGTGAATTCGATGTCAATGGAAAATTGCTTCTGGGCTCATTGCTGTATGCGCTGCTTGGGTTCGCGGGCTCGCAGCTACGCTACCGTGTGCAAGGCAGCACGATCGGCGAAGTTTCGTTCCTGCCCTACCTCACCGCGCTGGTTCTCTACCCTTCTTGGGCAGCCGTGGCCCTTGTTGGTTGCGGCGTAACGCTCGGCGAAATTCGCCGTCCCAAGCCTGCTGTAAAGCGAGTCTTCAATATCTCGCAAAGCGTGCTCTCGGCATCGGTGGCAGTGCATCTCTACCTGCTCCTAGGCGGAGGCTCTCCGCAAATTGAGTCGGGGCTGGCAATAGTACCGCTGTCGGCGCTCGTGTTGTCGTTTTTACTCATCAATACGATTTCAGTCGCGGCCGCTATTGGGCTGGCAGAAAGCAAAAGCATCCTGCGCACTTGGCTTTCCGGGAATTCGCACTCGTTGCTTTACGATCTCGGCGCGATTCCGATCGTTTTTTTGTTCGCTCGATCTTACGTGGACTGGGGACTGGGTGGCTTTGCCGCGATGGTTGTACTGTCGATTGGCTTTCGTGTCAGCTACCAAGATCGACATCGAATGTCGACGACGAATCGCGAGCTACTCGAGCTTTTCGTTCACACTGTTGAGTACGGAGATCCCTACACGTCCGGACACTCGCAGCGAGTCTCACGTTACTCACGAATTATAGCTCGAGCCATCGGCTTGTCGTCGTCAGCGGTCGAGCGGGTCGCGGATGCGGCGTTACTCCATGACGTCGGGAAAATACACGAGATCTTCCGGCCGATCTTATCGAAGCCTGGCCGGCTGACACAAGAAGAGCGTGCGATTATGGAATTGCATCCGATAAAGAGCGCGGAACTCGTCGCGAAGCTTTCCGAATTCCATGACATTGTGCCCGCAGTACGCCACCATCATGAAAACTGGGACGGTACCGGTTACCCCGATCAGATCGCAGGCGAAGCGATTCCCCTCGCTTCTCGAATAATCATGTTCGCGGATACGATCGATGCGATGACGAGTGACAGACCCTATCGAAAGGCGATGACTGAGGTAGAAGTTCGCGCGGAGCTGATTGCGCACAGGGGAAGGCAGTTTGATCCGTCCATCTGCGACGCACTTTTGGCGAGTCCGCTGTATCATCAAATCTTCATTCCGGCAGATTCGCGAAGTAACACGTTAAGCTTTACACAGATTATTGAGCGAGCACGCGGTCAGAAGTCGAAGGCCGTTGCATGACGGAAGCTCCGCTGCGTCTTTTCGATTAAATGAGCCATCGAGATCATTGCGGGCGAGGTTTAGGACTTAGGTTTGGCTGACATTGATTGTGCTCGCAGCGACTCTTGGCATTGCCGAAGTTCAATCGATAGCGGAAGCGCTTCCCGTCGGCGAGTCGTGATGTAGCCATCAATCAGAGCGCACGCTTCGTCGACCCTGCTGAGTCGCGCAAGTGCTCTAGCAAGCACACAAGTGAAAAGATCGCTGGGAGCACGAGAGCAAGTGCTCTGATATCTCTCCCAAGCGACGTCAAGTAGTTCGGATTCTGGGACCCAACTCTTGTCGAACAGCCGAACGCCAATGTCCAGCGCGGTCCAGTACGCGAGAGCAACCGCTACCGGCGAGCGGGGAAGGGTGCGCGAGTAGTCGTCCCAGTACCGTTTCGCCTGTGCCGCGTCACCCGTGGCGATCGCAACTCGGCAGAAATGTGCGGGGATGAAGTTGGAGGATACGCCGTCGTCATCTGATTTGAACAGAGCGAGGAGCTTCTCATTCCATTGCTGCGCTTCCGGAATCATTCCCGCGTCGGTGTAGACTGCCGCGAGCTGCCAAGCGGGATACTGAGCGAGGCGCGGTAGGTTCAGAAGCTGCGCTGTTGTAAATCCTCGCTCAAACGCATAGACGACTTCAGAAAAGCTGCCACAGAACCGGAATGCATAGCCGGCACGGCAAAAGTCGTGATAGCGCTGAGTGGATACGTCTTTCTGCTCCGCATGCTGAGCCAAGATGCTCGCGAGCTGGTAGGCGACCTCACGATCACCGAACATGGTGTGGTAGATCAGGCCGATTCTCTGCGAGGACTCCCCGATGATATTTGAAGATGAGTCAATCTTTGTCGCGGAAAAGCAGGCTTCCGCCAATTGCACGTCGCCTGTGTTCGAGGCGATGACAAGGGCGATCTCAGCGGCGCGGTGTCGAGTGCTCTGTTTCAGCTTCGGCGCAACGGACAGCTGAAACGCGAACTTCGCCAGCAGATCTCGATCGACGAGATCGTCCGCTCGGTAAGCGGAGTCGACGATCGACAGGACATCATCTGCAGCTTCGTCAGTCTCAACGCTCTCAATTGCAGGAAGTGTAATCGCACCAGGGCGCTGTCGAAGGGACTGCGAGTATTCGCCGGCCTCGAGGCGAAGTCGCGACTGCGCGCTCGAAACGCGTTCCGCCACCAATAAGTCAGGCCGCCGCTCAGCCATATAGTTGATGAGAGCCAGCCCGAGGGTGGGACTGCCGCAGGTTGAAAGCAGTGATAGATGCGATGTGACGAACTCGCAATACTTG